>JAEUPD010000065.1 GCA_016788525.1 Rubrivivax sp. | reverse complement strand
CTGGCCCACCCCCGCCTGAGCGGCAACGGCAGCGGTCTCCGAGAGGCCCCTCCTGCGAAGAGCACCACGGTTCCGCAAGGCAGCGGGCGGCACGGCGGCGGCGCGCATAGGCGGCGCCGAGCAGCGCAGGGCTTCTGGCCGCGCGCGTACTCGCGCGCTTCCATATCTGACTCGCGAAAACTGTCTGAGCGGAGCGCGCGTTTGCGCGCGCGCAGCGAGTTCTTTCGCGGGCCAGAAGACCGAGCAGCGCAGGGAAGTCGGCCGCTTGCGGCCGACCGCCGGCTCTGCGCGCCGCCGCCGTGCCGCCCGCTGCCTTGCCGCCACAACCCGCGAGCACCCAACCCAGAAACAGGCGAGCCGGCAAGCGAGACAAGCAAGACGGCAGCTCGGGCGCCATACACACCGCCCTCGAGAGCGGCCGATCCCAGGCGCCCGAGCACGCAGCCCTACTTCGCCGCCGCCCACTTGTTCCAGCGCTCGGTCAGCTTGTCGATGTTGTCGATCCAGAACCGCACGTCCTCGGCGAACGCCTGGTTCAGGTTGGCTGGGTTCGTCGGCAGGTCGGCCATCAGCGAGGCATCGACCTTGCCCGCTGCTTCCTTGCTGGTGACGCCGTAGCGGATGAACTTGGGCAGCCGGGCCTGGTTCTCGGGCCGGCCCATGAACTCCACCAGCTTCTCGGCGTTGGCCTTGTTCGGGCTGCCCTTCATGATGACCCAGCTGTCCATCGTGTACGGCGTGTCCTTCCACACCATGCGGAAGTTCTTCTTGTCCTTCTCGTTGGCCGCGGTGATGCGGCCGTTATAGGCGGTGGTCATCACCACGTCACCCGCAGCCAGCATCTGCGGGGGCTGCGCGCCGCTCTTCCAGAACACGAGGTCGGCCTTGATGCCGTCGAGCTTCTTGAAGGCGCGGTCCACCCCCGCCGGCGTGCGCAGCACCTTGTAGACGTCGGCCTTGGGCACACCATCGGCGATGAGCGCGATCTCCAGGTTCCACTTCGCGCCGTTGCGCACCGCGCGCTTGCCCGGCACCTTCTTGCTGTCGAAGAAGTCGGCCCAGCCGTTGGGGGCGGCCTTCATCTTGTCGCCGTCGTAGGCCAGCACCAGGTTGTAGATGATTGCGCCCACGCCGCAGGCATGCACCGCACCAGGCAGGTAGCGGCCCGCGCCACCGATCTTGGCCGCGTCGAGCTTCTCGTACAGGCCCTCGTCGCAGCCCACTTCCAGCTCGTCGGCCTCCACCTGCACCACGTCCCAGGTGTTGGCGCCGCCCTTGATCTTGGTGCGCAGCACGCCCAGGCCGCCGTCCCAGGCCTCGTCGGTGAGCTTCACGCCGGTGGCGATGAAGGGTTTGAAGTAGACCTCCTTCTGGCCGTCCTGGTAGGCACCACCCCAGGAGACCACGCTCAGGTCGCGGCCCTGGGCCTGCGCCTGGCCGAAGGGTGCCAGCCCTGCGGCGGCCACCATCGCCAGGCCGGCGGCGAAGGTGGCCCTCCTCACCGGCGTCATCGGGTTGAACTTGCTGCTTTTCGCATTCATCGCTGCTCTCTCCTCTCGTGTGCGGCCCGCCACGCGAGCCTGTGTCGAAAACCGGTGGGGTGTGCCTCAGAACACCCAGGCATCCTCGGGCGCAAAGCCCAGCATCACCGCGGTGCCCGGCGCCAGCCCCGCGGGTGGGGCACCCGCTGGCAATTTCACCAGCCACGGCACTGCGTGGCTTGCCCCGGCCACCTGCGCGATGAGCCGCCAGTGGTCGCCCTGGTGGATGAGGTCCACCACGGTGGCCGGCCAGTGGTTGAGATGACCGTCGGGCTCGCCGCCGGCACCTCCCCCGCCCAGCACCCGCAGCCGCTCGGGCCGCACGTTCAGGCTCACCGGGTGCGCCGGTGCCGGCGTCAGGTTCAGCTCGGCCGCCAGCGCATCGCTGCAGCGCCCGGCCACCGTGCCCTCGCGGCCCATCACGCTGATGCGCACGATGCGGCCGCCGTCGCCGGTGGCGGTGTTCACGCCCTCGCGGCCGGCAACACGGCCGCTGACCGCGTTGTTGTCGCCCACGAAGCCGGCGACGAAGGCGCCCACCGGCCGGTCGTACAGCTCGGCCGGCGCACCCAGCTGCTCGATGCGGCCGCGGTTGAACACCGCCACGCGGTCCGACAGCGACATCGCCTCGACCTGGTCGTGCGTGACGTAGACCATCGTCACGCCCAGCTCGCGGTGCAGGCGGCGGATCTCCAGCTGCATCTCCTCGCGCAGCTTCTTGTCCAGCGCGGCCAGCGGCTCGTCCATCAGCACCACACTGGGCTCGAAGACCAGCGCGCGCGCCAGCGCCACGCGCTGCTGCTGGCCGCCGGAGAGCTGGCTCGGCCGACGCGACGCAAAGGTCTCCAGCCGCACGCGGGCCAGCGCCTGCTTCACCTTGAGGTCGATCTCGCCGGCGCCCACCCTGCGCATCTGCAGCGGGAAGGCCACGTTGCCGGCCACGCTCATGTGCGGGAACAGCGAATAGCTCTGGAACACCACGCCCAGGTTGCGCCGGTGCGGGGGCAACGCCTCGATCGGCTGGCCGCGCAGGCGGATGGTGCCCGCGCTCACCGGCTCGAAGCCGGCCAGCATCATCAGCGTGGTCGTCTTGCCCGAGCCCGAGGGCCCCAGCAGCGAGATGAACTCGCCCTCGGCAATGGCGAGGTCGAGCCGGTCGACCGCCGGCTCGCCGGCCCCGGGGTAGACCTTGCTGACGCCGGCGAACTCGATCAGGGGCTGCGGGGCCGGCACGGCTGGCTCAGAGGTGGTGAAGCACTCCGCGGCGCGGGTGCTCAGGCGCCGGCACGGCCCTGCAGCCAGCGCACCGTGTCTTGCATCGCCAGCTCGAGCTTGGCCAGCAGCTCGTCGATCTCGGTCTCGGTGATGACCAGCGGCGGCGAGAACGCGATGATGTCGCCGGCCATAACGCGCACGATGAGACCCTGGTTCTGGGCCGCCTTGGCCAGGTAGGCGCCGACACCCAGGGCGGCGTCGAACGGCTTGCGCATCTTCGGCTCGGCGGCCAGTTCCAGCGCGCCGATGAGGCCGATGCCGCGCACGTCGCCGACGATCGGATGGCCCACGTACTTGCGCAGCCCGGCCTGCAGCCGCGGCGCCACGCGCTGCACATGCTCGACGATGCGGTCGCTCTCGTAGATCTTCAGCGTTTCCAGCGCCACCGCGCAGGCCAACGGGTGGCCGCTGTAGGTGTAGCCGTGGCCGAAGGTGCCGATGCTGGCCGCCGCGTCGGCAATCGTCTGGTAGACCTTGTCGTTGAGGTACAGCGCCGACATCGGCACGTAGGCGCTGGTCATCATCTTGGCCACCGTGATGAGGTCGGGCTGCAGCTTGTAGTACTGCGTGCCGAAGTTGGTGCCCAGGCGGCCGAAGCCGGTGATCACCTCGTCGGCGATGAACAGCAGGTCGTACTTGGCGAGGATCGGCTGGATGCGCTCGAAGTAGCCTGGCGGCGGCACGATCACGCCGCCGGCGCCTTGCACCGGCTCGGCGATGAAGGCGGCCACCGTATCGGGCCCTTCCTTCAGGATCGTCTGCTCCAGCTCGTCGGCCAGCCGCGCCGCGAAGGCTTCGGGTGATTCACCGTCGCGCGCGAACTGGTAGGGATGCGGGCAGCCCACCCGCACCACCTGCGGCAGCGGCAGGTCGAACTGCTGGTGCATGATGGGCAGCCCGCTCATCGACGCCGCAGCCACGGTGACGCCGTGGTAGCCCTTCACCCGCGCCAGGATCTTCTTCTTGGTCGGCCGGCCGCGCGCGTTGTTGTACATGGCGACGAGCTTGAACGCCGTGTCGTTGCTCTCCGATCCCGAGTTGGCGAACAGCACGCGCGCCATCGGCACCGGCGCCCAGTCCATCAGCTTCTCCACCAGCTCGGCCACCGGGCCGGGCACCTTGCCGGAGAACGCGTGGTAGTACGGCAGCGTGTTCAGCTGGCGCGTCGCGGCATCGGCCAGGCGCTTCTCCGAGAAGCCCAGCGACGCGCACCACAGCCCGGCCATCGCCTCCAGATACTTCTTGCCGTCTTCGCCGTAGACGTAGACGCCCTCACCGCGCGTGATGACCAGCGGCCCTTCGCGTTCCAGCTGGCGCGGCTGCGTGTAGGGGTGCAGGTGGTAGCGGGTGTCGGCAAGGGCGGTGGCGGTCAGCGTCATGGGCAATGGCTCCGGGGCCGCGGCGGCCCGGCGCCACTTTAACCGCCAGGGCCGCGAAGGCTCGGCTCTTGCGGACGGTTGGCCGTGCACGGCCCGGGGTCGCCGCGTGCCCGGCGTGCAGGTGGCCTGTCGCCGGCCTTTACGGCCGCCCGAGGCTGGTGCATCCTGCGCTCCGTTGTCTCAACCTGCCAGGCGCAGCGGCGCCACCCCGGCCATGAAGCTCTACTACCACCCCGCGTCGACAACCAGCCGCCCGCTGATGATGTTCATCGCCGACAGCGGCATCGCCGCCGAGATGCAGATCGTCGATCTCTTCACCGGCGAACATGTGGGCGAGGCCTTCACCGCCATCAACCCCAACCGGCTCGTCCCGGTGCTGGAGGACGGCGACTTCCGCCTCACCGAGAGCTCGGCGATCCTGAAGTACCTGGCCGACAAGTTCGACTCGCCCGCGTACCCGAAGGAGTTGCGCCAGCGCGCTCGGGTCAACGAGATGATGGACTGGATCAACACGCAGCTGTGCCGCGACCTCGCCTACGGCACCGTCTACTCGCAGATCTTCCCCTTGCACAAGCGGCCCACCGAGGAGTCGCAGCGCGTCGCGGTCGAGTGGGGCCGCGAGCGGGCGCGGGCGTGGATGAAGGTGCTCGACGAGAAGCTGCTGGGCGCCGAGAAGCCTTACCTGTGCGGAGCGCAGCTCACGATCGCCGACTACTACGGCGCGTCCTTCGTGCACCTGGCCGAGGTCATCGGCTCGGACATGTCGAAGTACCCGAACGTCAAGCGCTGGCTCGATCGCATGAAGGCGCGCTCGACTTGGCAGAAGGTGTACGAGGCGATCAACGGCTTCGCTGCGCAGCTGCCGCGCGGCCAGCTGGCCACGGTGTGACGGCAACCGGGCGTCGCCCCGCCGCCCGCACCCCCGCACCGCTCGAACCCAGGAGCCACCGATGATCAAGGGCCTGCACCACAACGCCTACCGCTGCCGCGACTCCGAGGAGACGCGCCGCTTCTACGAAGGCTTCCTCGGCCTGCCGCTGGTGTCGACGCTGGAGATCCGCGAGACCAAGAGCGGCCGCAAGACCGACACGCTGCACACCTTCTACCGCATGCACGACGGCTCGTGCCTGGCGTTCTTCGAGGCGCCGGACATGCCCTTCGAGTTCAAGGCGCAGCACGACTACGACCTGCACATCGCGCTGGAGGTCGACCGCGCCACGCTGGAGGCGATGTTCGCCGAGGGCCGCGCCGCCGGCATCGAGACACGCGGCATCTCCGACCACGGCTTCATCGATTCGATCTACTTCCGCGACCCCAACGGCTACGTGATCGAGCTCACCTGCAAGCGCGAGGGTCACGACGCGGCGATGGACGCCAAGCGCAACGACGCGCGCGGCAAGCTCGAGCGCTGGCAGGCCGCAAAGGCCGGCCGCGTCGCCGGCGCTGCGGACCGGGCAGCCTGAACCCGGCGCGGCCTGCACAGGCGGGCGCTCAGTCGCGTCGCCTCGACGACGGCGGGCTCGACGTCAGCAGCTTCCGAACGCGTGCTCGCGCCGTCGCCGGGTCATCGCCGTCAGCCGTGCCCCTTCTCCACTTCGGCCAGGAAATGGCCGACAGTCGCCAAGTACCCCTCCTGCTCCTCGATATGCGCGCAGTGCGCCGAGTGCTCGAAGATCACCGTCCGGGCATCGGGAATCGCCTTGTGCAGGGTCGAAGCACAGGCCGGTCCCAGCTCGTCGTGGCGGCCGCAGGTGATCAACACCGGTCGACCGATGCGCGGCAGCTCGGTCGTGCGGTCCCAGTAGCGCAGGTTGCCGATCACGGTGAACTCGTTGGGGCCGTTCATGGTCTCGTAGACCGGGTTGCCGTTCAGGTTTTCCACGGTGCGCATCAGGCAGGCCGGCCACTCGGGCAGGCGGCAGACGTGGCGCTGGTAGAACTCCGACATCGCGGCCTGGTAGTCGGGGTGCTCGAACTCGCCCCGTGCGCCGTGATGGACGAGCGCCGTGCGGTGCGGCTCGGGCATCTGGCCGATCAGGCGGCTGCACTCGTCACGGAACTGCGGGATCGATGCCGAGGTCGAGGCGAAGACGAAGCTGGCCACCCCCGCGGGCTGGCGCAGCGCGTACTCGATCGCCAGCCAGCCGCCCCAGGACTGGCCGAGGATGTGGCATTGCTCGAGGTCCATCGCCGCCCGCACCTCGTCGACCTCGTCGGCGAAGCGCTCGATGGTCCACAGCGCAGGTCGGGCGGGACGGTCGGACTTTCCGCAGCCGAGCTGGTCGTAGAAGACGACCCGGCGAGCGGAGCCCAGGGCCTGAAGCGGCTCGAGGTAATCGTGGCCGGCCCCCGGGCCACCGTGCAGCAGCAGCAGCGGCAGCCCCGGTCCGTCTCCGACAGTTCGGGCCCAGATCCGGTGCCCGTTGGCCAGCGTGATCATGCGTTCGGTCATGTGGCCCCCTGCTCGACCCGGCCGGAGGTCGACATCCCCGACAACCGGCGGTGTACTCCGCGCCCGGCCCAGGCAGGATGAGTACTCGCCCGGATACGGCATCGCGCCGTGTCCCGCACCGGCGACAAGGGGCCCGGGCGCCCAGCACTCTGCGCCCGCTCGCCCTTGCCGCGGCTCGCGCTACGAAGCCAGCAACGCCGCCACGCGCTCGCGCAGCAAGCCCGGCGTCACCTGCGCGGCCGGCACCGCCGGCCCGGCCACCAGCCCCACCGGGGTGAACATGCCGCGGCGGAACGGCTTGACCATCGCGGTGCCCTTCTCGATGCGCGAGAAGAAGCTGCCCCACAGGTTGGTGAGCGCCAGCGGGATCACCGGCACCGGGTGGGTTTCCAGCACCTTCATGATGCCGCCCTTGAACTCCGCCAGCTCGCCGTCGCGCGTGAGCGCGCCTTCGGGGAAGATGCACAAGAGCTGCCCGTCGGCCAGCACGGCACGCGCCTGCGCGAAGGCGTTTTCGTAGGCCGCGGCGTCTTCACGCTGCGGCGCGATCGGGATCGCCTTGCCGAGCTGGAACAGCCACCCGAGCACCGGCACGGCAAAGATGCGGTGGTCCATGATGAAGCGGATGGGCCGCGGGCTGGCCGCCATCAGCAGCACCGCGTCCACGAAGCTGACGTGGTTGCACACCAGGATCGCCGCGCCTTCGGTGGGAATATGCTCTTCGCCGCGCACGCGGAAACGGTAGATGACGTGCGTGAGGACCCACGCCGCGAAGCGCAGCAGGTACTCGGGCACCAGCAGGAAGATGTAGGTCGCCACCAGCGCGTTGAGCAGCCCGACGACCAGGAACACCTCGGGAATCGTCAGCCCGGCCTTCAGCAGCAGGCCCACGCCCAGCGAGCTGACGATCATGAACAGGGCATTGAGGATGTTGTTGGCAGCGATGATGCGCGCGCGATGCGTGGGTTGCGCGCGCAGCTGGATCAGCGCGTACATCGGCACGCTGTACAGGCCGGCGAAGAGGGCCAGCAGCGCCAGGTCCAGCAGCACGCGCCATTGCGCCCAGTGGGCGGTGAACTGCGCCAGCGTCAGCGGCGCCGCCGCCGGCGCCAGCCCGCGGGTGGCGAAGTACAGGTCCACCGCGAACACCGTCATGCCAAAGGCACCCATCGGCACCAGGCCGATCTCCACATGCCGCCGCGACAGCGTCTCGCACAGCAGCGAGCCGACGCCGATGCCGATGGAGAACACCACCAGCAGCAGCGACGCCACGGTGGGCTGGCCATGCAGCACCTCCTTGGCAAACGCCGGGAACTGGCTGAGGAACACCGCGCCGAAGAACCACATCCAGGAGATGCCCAGCAGCGAGCGGAACACCACCACGTTCTGGCTGGCCAGCTTCAGGTTGCGCCAGGTTTCGCTGACCGGGTTCCAGTTGACCTTCAGGTCCGGCACCGTCGAGGGCGTGGCCGGCACCCAGTGCGCCACCACGCGCCCGGCCACGGCGAGCGCCAGGCTGGTCAGCGCCACCGCCTTGGCGCTGGGCAGCCAGTAGTCCGGCGGCAGGTCGATGAGCAGGCCGCCGATCACGTTGCCCAGCAGGATGGCCACGAAGGTGCCCATCTCGATCATGCCGTTGCCGCCGGTGAGCTCGCGCTCGCTCAGGTGCTGCGGCAGGTAGGCGTACTTCACCGGCCCGAACAGCGTGCTGTGCAGCCCCAGCAGGAAGATGCAGCACAGCAGCAACGGCACGTGCAGCATCCACAGCCCCAGCGTGCCCAGCGCCATGATGGCCACCTCGAGGTTCTTCACCATGCGCGTGAGCATCGCCTTGTCGTACTTGTCGGCCAGCTGCCCCGAGGTGGCCGAGAACAGCAGGAACGGCGCGATGAACACCGCACCGATCACCAGCCCGGCCATCGTCGGCGGCATCCAGTCCACGCTGACCCGGTAGGTGACCAGCATCGTGAAGGCGAACTTGAAGACGTTGTCGTTGGCCGCGCCGAGGAACTGCGTCCAGAAGAAGGGCGCAAAGCGGCGCTGCCGCAGCAGCGCGAACTGGTTGGGGTGCGTGGAGGACATCGGGCAGGGTCCCTCGTTGGTGACTTGTTCTTCGGCAGCCGGCGCGGCTCATCGGCCGCGCACGATTGTCGGCGGCCCGTTGCCGAGGCCCGCGCGGACCAGCCACTCCAGCACCGAGTCGGCCGTCACGGTTTCGATGCGATCGGCGAAGCGCTTGTGATTGGGGTGGTCGTCGAAGGCCACGTGCGCCATGCCCACCCTGGCCCCCAGGCGCGTGAGCGCGCCGAGCCTGAGCACATGCGGTTCGTAGCCCTTGACGCCCAGCCAAGCCTGCGCCTGCGGCCGGCCATAGGGGCTGCGCGCGGCCAGCGGGTCCAGGGCCGCGGCGAGCGTCTCGATGACCCATTGGTTGCTCTGCTGGTACTTCTGCGCCCACGGGTAGGCGAGCATGTTGTAGCGCGGCTCGTGCAGGCGCGCCGCCTCGGCATTGCTGCGCAGCACCGGCAGCAGGTTCGCCTGCGCGGCTTCGGACAGCACGACGAACGTCGCCTCGTAGCGATGCGGCCGGTCGAGGAAGAACTCGCCCAGGCCCTGGCGGTACAACGCGCCGTCCGCCGTGCCGCAGTGGTTCAGCTTGTGCACCACGCGCCAGTGGCCCTCGGGCCCGTCGCCGCTGCGGTAGGCGAAACCCAGGTGCGACCAGGCGAGGTGGTAGCGCGCCAGGTCCTGCCCGGCGCGCGCCAGCACCACCACCTGCGCGCCGCCGCGGTCGAGCACCCGCGCCGTGGCATCGGCCAGCGCCATGCCGCGCTGCACCTCGTCGGCGGTGACCGGGCGCTCTTCGCACGGCCGGCCGGCCCGCGCGGCCAGCGGCAGCACCGCGCCGGCCATCGCCACCACCAGGGTCACCGCCGCGAGCCAGCGGCTGCGCCGCCGGCGGCGGACCAGCGGCGCCGCAGCCGAATCGACCCGCATCGCTCCCCGCGGCCTCATCGCGTGATGCGCTCGTTGTGCAGCAGCGCGCGCCCCAGCTCGTTGGGAATGAAGGCCAGCGCGGCGCCGGCCGCCGAGATCACCCAACCGGTGGACACGGCACTCACCACCACTGCCGTGCCGGCCGCCGCCGACACATGACCCGCGAAACGCACCGTCGCGCGCACGCCGTCGCTGGCCCGTTCCAGCACCCACACCGTGCCAGCGGCCGAGGCCTCGACCGCGGTGATGGTGAACGCGGCGCTGCCGGCCACCAGCAGCACCGGCCCGGCGATGGACACCGCCAATGGCAGCGACAACGACAACGAGCTGGCCTCGGACGGATTCGCGCCGTGGGCGTGGCCGGGTGTCACCACCGCCATCGAGGCGCCACCGGCGGCCAGAACCAGCCACAACGCGTTCAGAAGACGCATCTTGGACATCACGGACTCCTTTGCGCCGCGCCCTGCAGGCCGCGCGCGATCAAGTTGACAAGGGACTTGGGGGGCAAGGGCCTTCGGCCACGAAGAGCACCGTGGCACCAGGCCTCAGCGAACCCGCTGCTTGGGCTCAGCGAACCCGCTGCTTGGGCTCAGCGAGCGCGCTGCTCGGCCTCGGCCATGGCGCGGCCGGCCTGCCGCGCGCCGTGCAAGTCGGCCTCGTGCCTGTCGCGCAGCGTCTTGGCCAGCGTGAAGACGTTGGAGATGAGGAACAGCCAGCTCACCAGCAGGAACGCCTTGTAGGTGGGGTTGACGTCCATGCGCCACAGGCCCCATCCGGCGAGCGCCATTGCCAGGCCGAAGCCGGCCCACACCACCGTCCTGAACATCGGTGTGTCGACCCTGCGGCGCTCGTTGTCGCGCACGAACTTGGCCAGTGCAAACGCCGCGGACATGCAGAACACGTAGCCCATGATCATGAAGGCGCGGTCGAGGTCGCTGCCCGGCAGCCACGCGAGGCCCACCGCGCACAGCGTCACCGCCACGCCGAACGACACCCACACCTGCAACTGCCAGGCACGCGTGTCGCGCTTCATCATCACCAGGGGGAGCGGCTCGTTCATTCAAACCCTCGCGGGTGGTTGCACATGGCCGGCATGTTCGGCAGTGCGGTACGGCTCGTCAAAGCGCTTCGCGCACGTGCCGAGGCAATGATCCCGAGGTATCGCCGAATGCGCCCCTCTTGCGGGGGTGCGCAGGCGCGGGGGCGCGCGGCAAGCGCGCGCCGCGCCGCAATGCCGGCGCGATTCAGGCCCGCGCCGCCATGAAGTGCCGCCGTGTGGCAAAGACCTCGGCCGAGAACCCGGCAACGCTGCCACCGCCCACGCGCAGGCGCCGCTTCAGCGCCAGGTCGAACAGCAGCGGGTTGTGCTCCCGCAGTTCCTCCAGCGGCCCGATGTCGGCTTCGGCCAGCAGGCCCGCCGCGTGCAGCCGCGGCACGCTGGTGAGCCACTTCAGCCCCGGCAGCGGGTAGTCCGACCCCTGCAGCAGCCGCCCGTGCCAATGCCGGCGCTCGACGATCGCGCGCCATACCGCCGGATCGCGATTGCGCTGGAACACCGCCGAGATGTCGCCGTACAGGCGCCCCTCGAACGCGCGCTCTTCCATCAACCGCGCGAACAGGTCGAACGACGGCACCAGCGGCGCCGAGGGCTTGTCGAGGTCCGCCGCGTGGCCCAGTGAAGCGCAGTGCGCGACGATCACGCGCGCACCGCGCTCCAGCAGGGGCCGCACGAGCAGCGGGTTGACCAGTTCTTCGCGGCGCGCGCCGGGCACCGCCTTCTCCTCGCCGCAGTGGATGATGAGCGGCAAGTCGAGCCGGGCCATCGCATCGGCAAATGCCAGGCAGCGGGGCTCGCGCGGGTCGATGTTCATCGAGCTGGGCAGCCACTTCACCGCAACGGCACCGTGCTCGCGTGCCGAGCGCAGTGCGGCCAGCGCATCGGGCCGGTAGGGGTGGATCGACGCCACCCACTCGAACCGCTCGGGGTGCGCGGCGGCCACGCTGCGCGCGTAGCTGTCGGGAACGTGCACGGTGGTGTGCTCGCGGTCCACCGCGCCGGCGTCACCGTGCGCCTGCTCGAAAGCGAACAGCAGCCAGCGCGCACCGCCCGGAAATGCATCCGTCAGCGCCCGCAGGCGCTCGACGTAGGCGCGGTCGATCGACGACGCATCGGCGCCCACGCAAGAGGCATCGAGGATCACGCGCTTGCGCGCGCGCTCGATCAGGTTGATGCCGCTCGTGAGGCTCGGGTGGAGGTAGCAGCCCGAGCCGCTGTCGCCGTTGCCGAGCAGGTGGCAGTGCGCATCCCACAGGTCCTCGGGTGCGAGGCCCAGCAGTGCACGTTGCAGCACCTCGTTGGCCGCCGGCGGCAGCGCCGGGCGGCATTCGGTGCTCCACGGCGCTGCGCGCGCATCGTCGGTGAAGAGCGCCAGCGCCGCGGCGCCCAGGCAGCACAGGAACCCGCGGCGCCCGAGCACACCCGGTGCATCGGCAGGCACGCTTTCGCTGGTTTGCGCAAAGCCGCCCAGGCGCCGATAGACGCCTGCATCCTCCTCGGCGCCCACGGCGCCCACGGCGTCCACGGCGTCCACGGCGCTCACGGCGCTCACGGCGCTCACGGCGCTCACGGCGCTCACGGCGCTCACGGTGCCGGTGCGCCCGCGGCCCTGCCCGGCCATGCCGGCGGATCGAGCGCCGCGGCGCCCTTCAGATGGATTCATCACTGCAAGGCCGCCAGCACCACGCGGCGGCGCAAGTTCACACGAAGGCGCCATGCTGCACGCGCCGCGCGGCGCGTGCACGCGGCGGTTGTGACGTGGCTGCTAGAGTGCCTGCAGGGTATCGCGCCGCGATACGCCAAGCCACGACGGAACCCGCCCCGCGCCGCCACATGTCCACCACGCGCGACCTCGTCGATGCCCTGAAGGCCGAGCTCAAGGCCGCCGGCATCACCTATGCCGAGCTGGCCACGCACCTGGAGATGGCCGAGTCGAGCATCAAGCGCATGTTCAGCCAGGGCGACATGCCGCTCACCCGCGTCGATGAAGTGCTGCGCGTGCTGCGCATGGACTTCGCGGAACTCGCGCGGCGCGTCGCCGATGCCAAGCCGCTGCGGCGCGAGCTCAGCGAGGAGCAGGAACGCGCGGTGGTCGCCGACGGCAAGCTCCTGCTGGTGGCCCTCTGCTGCATGAGCCAATGGACCTTCGAGCAGATGCACGGCACCTACCAGCTGGCCGAGCCCGAACTCGTGGGCCTGCTGCTGCGGCTGGACAAGCTGGGCATCATCGAACTCAAGCCGCTCAACCGCTACCGGCTGCTGGTGGACAAGACCTTTCGCTGGCGGCCGCAAGGCCCGGTGATGCACTTCTTCCGCGAGCATGCGGTGGCCGACTACTTCGAAGGCGGCTTCGACGGCGATGGCGAGATGTTGATGCTGGTGCACGGGCAGATCGGCCTGAGCCTGGCCAGCGCCTTCAACGAACGGCTGGCCCGGCTGGCGCAGGATTTTGCGCGCCAGCACCTGGCCGACCAGAAACTGCCCGCCGCGCACAAGCGGCCGTACACGCTGGTGCTGGGCATGCGCTCGTGGCTGTTCGCGGCGTTTCGCGACCTGAGGCGCGACGACGGCGCGGGCGCCTGATCGCCCGAAGCCGGCACCAGCCGCCAGGTCACCCGCCCCGGGCGCCGAAGTCCTTGCGCTCCAGCAGCCGCGACACCGCATAGCCGAACACCAGCCCCCAGAACGGCGCACCGATGTTGAAGATCGGCACGTCGGCCACCGTGACGAGGAAGGTGACCAGGGCGCCGAGCGTGAACCGTTCGCGGAACGACACATTGAACGCCGTCTGCAGCACCCGCAGCATGGCCAGCCCCGCCAGCGCCGCGATGAACGCCGGCGGCGTGGCCAGCATCAGCCGCGTGAACACCGGCGCCAGCAGGCCGAACGCCAGCGCCAGCACACCCACCATCAGGCCGGCGGTGTAGTGCCGGTGTCTTTCGCCGGCCGAGGAGATGATGGCGTTGACCGGGCCGGTAAGGCACGTGGACACCGTGCCCACCAGCGCTGCGAGCACCGAGCCCGCGCCGCAGGCCACCGTGATGGCGTTGACCGGCGGCTGGTGCCCGGCAGCGTTGAGCACAGCTACGCCCTGGCCGTTCTGCACCACGAGCACGGTGATGGCCAGGGGAACCACCAGTTCCACCATCGCGCGCCACGAGAACACCGGCGCAACGAGGCCGGGATGTGCCAGCACCTGCGGCGCTGCCCCGCTGGACTGGAACTTGCCGGCCAGCGCGATGGCCACCGCGCCGACGACGAGCGCGCCGATGAGCGGCGGCAGCCGGCGCTGCCACGCGGCCGAGGCACTGAGCGCGAGGAACACCAGCACCATCGGCGCGGCAATCCAGAAGTCGTCGCGCACCGCGTGCACCAAGCCGAGGCCGAAGCGCAGGAATACGCCGGCCACCATGCCCATCACGATGGGCATCGGCGCCGCCTGCATGGCCCGCCGCACCCAGCCGGACAACCCCAGCACCAGCATCAACGCGCCGGTGGCGTGGAAGGCGCCCACCACCTCGGGCCAGCTGAGGTGGTCCAGTGCCGGGCCCACGAGCACCGTGCCCGGAATGGTCCAGAAGAAGACCAGCGGCTGCCGGTACAGCGCGCAGAACAGCAGCGTGATGAGCCCGTTGAGGAAGAACGAGCCGAAGATCCACGAGGACAGCGCCGCTTCGCTCAGCCCGCCACGTGCCCCGACTGCCAGGATGATGGCCACCGGCCCCGAGGCGGCGAAGATGAAGCCGATGAACGCGTTGGCCAGGTACAGGCCACCGGAATCGGTGGCCACCTGGCTCCAGCCGGGCAGCGGGCGGTGCGCGGGCTCCAGGGGCATGCGGCTCAAGACCGTCTGCGGTCGCCGATCGCCGTCACGGCAGGCCGTGCCGGCGCCGCGCCGCTGGCGCGAGACAGCCGCGCCACGCCAGCAGGATCGCCAGCCGCCATCGCCGGGTGCGCGATGGGCCGGCGTGCAGCCAGGGTGCCCTCACGAGCGAACGGGGCCGACGGCCGTGCAGAAGGGCTCTGCCTCGCTGCACCGCTGGCTCGGCACCCATGGCCGTGGCACGGCCGGGGCTGATGGCCCGCCGCCCTGCAAGGGTTCACGCCACGATCCCGGGGCTTTCAAACTCGGCGCGGATCGCCGCGCCGTGCTCGTCCACCCGCGGCGCACTCGGGTAGGTTCCGCGTTCCCACTCACTGACCCACGGGATGGCAGGCACCTCCACCTGCTGCGCGCCCACCGGCATGCGGCACGTGCGCAGCTGCGGATGGTCGATGAGCTCGGCCAGCGAGTTGACGCTACCGTAGGCCGTCTGCGCGCTCGCCAGGCGCCCGATCATCTCCGCGCGGGTGTGCGCGGCGAACACCGCCTGCACCTTGCCATCGAGCCACGCGCGGTGCTGCACGCGCGCCGCGTTGGTGGCGCAGCGCGGGTCTTGCGCCAGCGCCGGCTCGCGCAGCACCAACCCCACGAAGTCGGCCCACTCGCGTTCGTTCTGGATCGAGATCACGATGTCGTGCCCATCGGCGCACGCGAACGCGCCATAGGGCGCGATGGTCGGGTGCCTGAGCCCCACGCGCTCGGGCGCGCGCCCGCCATAGCGCGCCTGCAGGTAGGGCACGGCCATCAGCTCGGCCGCTGAATCGAAGAGGCTGACCTTCACGCCCGAGCCGCGGCCGCTGCGCACGCGCGCCAGCAGCGCCTGCTGGATGCCGATGATCGCGTTCAGCCCGGCATTGATGTCGCACAGCGAGACGCCGATGCGACCCCACTCGCCGGGCGCGCCGCTGACGGACACCAGCCCACTCTCGGCCTGCACCAGCAGGTCGTAGGCCTTCAGCTTCACCAGCGGCCCGCGGTCGCCGTAACCGCTGATGTCGCACGTGACCAGGCGCGGGTGGCGCCCGCGCAACGCGGCCGAGCCGATGCCCATCCGCTCGGTCGCGCCGGGCGCCAGGTTCTGGATGAACACGTCGGCGCGCGCCAGCATCCGCTCCAGCAGCGCCAGGTCGTCGGCGCGCTTCAAGTCCAGCGCGATCGACTCCTTGCCGCGGTTGGTCCAGACGAAGTAGCTCGATTCGCCGTG
Organism: Rubrivivax sp.; assembly: GCA_016788525.1. Classification (GTDB taxonomy): domain Bacteria; phylum Pseudomonadota; class Gammaproteobacteria; order Burkholderiales; family Burkholderiaceae_C; genus Rubrivivax. The sequence continues at coordinate 4,483 of JAEUPD010000065.1, read as the reverse complement.
CACCGCCGTGTCGTAGCCACGCGCGAAGTCACCCTCGGGGCGCTCGATCTTGATCACGCGGGCGCCGGCATCGGCCAGGCGGCTGGAGCAATAGGGCGCGGCCACCGCTTGCTCCAGCGCCACTACGAGCACACCGGCCAGCGGTAGCTGCACTTCGTTCATCGGCTCGCTCATCGACGCATCGATCGGTGCGCTCATCGCTGGCGGCTGCGCAGCGGCGCGTTCATCCCAGCGCCCGGCGCAGCGCCGCGCAAGCCAGCGCCACGGCCATCTCGCCTTCGGGAATGGCCTGGGTCATCGCGAAGAAGCCGTGCACCTGGCGTTCGAAGCACACGTACTCGCAGGCGTTGCCGGCCTTCGAAAGCGCATCGGCGTACTGCCGCCCTTCGTCGCGCAGCGGGTCGAAGCCGGCGGTGATGACCAATGCCGGGGGCAGCCGCGTCAAGTCCTTGGCCAGCAGCGGCGAGGCGCGCCAGTCGCTCCACTGGGTGTCATCCGGGATGTAGTGGCCGCGGTAGTAGCGGATGCTGTCGGCGGTGAGCAGGTAGCCCTGCGCGTTGGTGCGGTGAGACTCGGCCACGGCGCGCATGTCGGTGGCGGGGTAGATGAGCAGCTGGAAGGCCAGCGGCGTGCCCGCATCGCGCTCGGCAATGGCCGCCACCGCGGCGAGGTTGCCGCCGGCGCTGTCGCCGCCCACCGCGATGCGCGCGGCATCGATGCGCAATTCGGCGGCGTTGGCGCGCGCCCAGCGCACGGCGGCCAGCGTGTCGTCCACCGCCGCCGGAAAGCGGTGCTCGGGCCCGAGCCGGTAGTCCACCGCCAGCACCGCGCAGCCGGCACCGTTGGCCAGCTGCCGGCATGGCACGTCGTGCGTCTCCAGGTCGCCGATGGTCCAGCCGCCGCCATGGACGTAGACGAGCAGCGGCAGCACCGCCGCCGGCGCGGCGCCCAGCGGCCGATACAGCCGCAGCGCGATCGCACCCGCCGGCCCCGGCGCGCTGAGCTCGCGCACCTCGCCCACTTCGGGCTTGTCAGGCTGCGTCAACGCGCCGCGCTCGCGGTAGAACCGGCGCAGCTCCACCGGCGGCAGCGTGTGCGAAGGCGGAATGCCCAGCTCGATCATGCGGTCGATGAGGGCACGGGCGCGCGGGTCGAGCATGGTGATTCCGGATGCGGTGTCAGTCTGAAATGCCAGGCCAGGACTCGCAGGCGAACAGGCACCAGGGTCTGGCGGGGCCGGGCCTCGCAGTCTAGGGCCGCGCAGGGGCATGGGGTGCGGCGCGCGCCACCCCGCACCGCCAGGCCTTGCGAGGCGCGCCGCGGCTTGGGAACAGGCGGCCAGCGGGCAAGCCGATGGGCACCCCGGCGCCGCGATCGTCCCGCCATGCCTGCCGGCGCCACCCGCGCAGCAGGCCATGCCGCCCCCGCGGGCGCGGCGAGCGCTGTGCCCGGGGCCTTATCCTGCCCGACGAGACCACCAATGCTCCTCAGGGCCCCCGCGGCCGACAAACGAGACGCAGCCTGTGACGACCCCGCCCGCTCCGGCCCCATCCGCACCACATGCCTTGCACGTGCGCCAGGCCACGCCGGCCGACCTCGACCCGCTGGCCGCCCTGTTCGACCAGTACCGCAGCTTCCAGGGCCAGGAGCCCGATCTGGCGGTGGCGCGCGCCTTCCTGCAAGCGCGCTTCGATGAAGGCGACTCGGTGCTGTTCCTGGCCGCCGCGGGCGACCGGCCGGTGGGCTTCGCGCAGCTGTACCCGAGCCACTCGTCGGTGGCCGTGTCCCGGGTCTTCATCCTCAACGACCTCTTCGTCGCCGAAGCGGGCCGCCGGCTGGGCGTGGCTTCGGCCTTGCTCGCCGCGGTGGAAGCCCACGCCTGGGCCTGCGGCGCGGTGCGGCTCACGCTGAACGTGGCGCGCACCAACCAGCCAGGGCAGGCGCTGTACCGCGCGCGCGGCTGGCAGCAGGACGGGCAGTTCTTCATGTTCCATCGCCACCCCCCTGCGGCCCCGTCCGGCACGGCCGGCTCTGCCGGCGGCACTCGCGCCGCCCATGCAGCCGGCGCGCCCGCCGTGTCGCTGTCGCCGCCGGCACCCGGCGACATCGGCTGGGTCGTCGCGCGCCATGGCGCCCTCTACGCGCAGGAGTACGGCTGGGACTGGCGCTTCGAGGCGATGGTGGCGCGCATCTGCGCCGACTTCGTCGAGCGCTTCGACGGCGAACGCGAGGCCTGCTGGATCGCGCGGCGCAGCGGTGGTGCCGGCGAGCCCCCCGGCGCCGACGAGCGCCTGGGCTGCGTCTTCCTGGTGCAGGCACGCAGCGACGACAGCGGCGAGGTGATCCCCGGCGTGGCGCAGTTGCGCATGCTCATCGTCGAGCCCGCGGCGCGCGGACTGGGGCTCGGCCGGCAGCTCGTCGCGGCGTGCGAGGATTTCGCGCGCCGGCGCGGCTACCGCCAGATGCGCCTGTGGACCAACCAGGTGCTCGACGCCGCGCGGCACATCTACCAAAGCCGCGGCTGGCAGCTCGTGCGCAGCGAGTCGCACGAGAGCTTCGGCGCGGCCCTGGTGGGCGAGTTCTGGGAGCTGGATCTGAAGCCCTGAGGGCAGGCTCAGCGCCGCGGCGCGCCTGCCACGTCCACGGCGTCCGTGCGACCTCTACCCGAAGCGCACCGCGGCAATCGGCGGCAGGTGCGCCGACACCTGGGCCCAGCGCTCGCCGCCGTCGCCGCTGGCCCACAGGTTGCCGGTGGTGCTGCCCATCAGCAACGTGCGGCCGTCACCGGCCACCGCCAGCCCATGGCGGTAGACGAGGTCGTAGCAGTCCTTCTGCGGCAGGCCGGCGCGCAGCGTATCGAAGGTCTTGCCGCCGTCGCGCGTGCGGTTGACGACGAGGGCGCCGTCCACCGGCACGCGCTTCTCGTCCTTCACCGCCGGCACGAACCACGCCGTGTCGTGGTCGGCCGGGTGCACGGCGACCGCAAACCCGAAGCTCGACACCGGCGCAGTGAGCTGCTGCCAGCTCGCCGCGTTGTCGCTGCTCTTCCAGATGCCGCAGTGATGCTGGCACCACAGCACCTCGGGCTTCGTCGGCGAGCGCACGATGCAGTGCGGGTCCTGCGTGTTCTCGTGCCCGGCCTGCTCGGGCGGCAGGAAGTCGGCGCGCATGCCCTTGGCCTGCACCTGCCAGGTCTCGCCACCGTCACGCGTGACCCACGCGCCGCCGCAGCTGATGCCCAGCAGCACCTCACCGTCGCGGCGCGGGTGCGGGCAGATCGAGTGGATGCCGGGCACCGGGTAGCCGCCGCCCATCCACTCCAGCCGCTCGGGCTTGTCCCACAAGCTCCGCACGAGCTGCCAGCTGGCGCCGCGGTCGCTGCTGCGGAAGAGCCCGCCGGGCGCGGTGCCCGCCCACAGCGCCGTGCCCACGCGCTCCAGCGACCACAGCAGGTCCAGCTTCCACGGCGGCCCCTTGGCGCCTTCGCCCTCCTTGGGCTGCTCGGGGTAGGTGGGCGTGCCCACTTCGCGCCACGTCGCGCCGGCGTCGTCGCTGGCGTGCAGCTTCACGCCGAAGTGGCCGAGGTTCAATGCGGCCAGCATGAAGGCGCCGCCTTCATGCGGCGATGGGGGCAGCACCATCGTCACCGGGTCGCCGAGGAAGCTGGTGCGCTCGATGGCCCAGGCGCCGCCGCGCCGGCGAAGCTCCACCAGGCCCTTGCGGGTGGCCACCCAGGCGCGGTCGTTGTTGCTCATGGCGGTGCTCCTTGCGAGAGGGTCAGGGCAAAGGGAACTGACGGCTTGTCAGCCGCCCGACAGGGCCTGCAGCACGTGCACCTGGCTGCCGGGCGCCAGCGCCTCTTCCTCGAGGCGCACGCGCTCGGTGCTGCGCCGGCCGTCGATGAAGACGACGACGTTGGGGCGCAGGTGCCCCTGGTCGTCGACGATGTAACCACGCAACCTGGGGTTGCGCACGAAGGCCTCGTCGAGCAGCGCAAGCAGCGTGCCCGCGCCCGCGCTGTCGAACTCCGGCGCCTCGACGAAGCGCCGCAGCTGCGGCGTGAAGGTGATGCGCGGCACGGCGCCGACCGAGGGCCCGGTTCGCAGGGCTTCAGGCCGCCACGGCCGGCAGCCCCGCCAGCGCCATGGCCAGCTCCTTCTCGTCGTAGGCCTGGTCGGTGAGCTTGCCGGCGGCGTAGTTGCTGTACGCACTCATGTCGAAGTGCCCGTGCCCGCACAGGTTGAACAGGATCACCTCGCTCTTGCCCTCGCGCTTGCAGCGCAGCGCCTCGACGATGGCGCCCTTGACCGCGTGATTGGCCTCCGGCGCCGGCACGATGCCTTCGGCGCGCGCGAACATCACCCCGGCCTCGAAGCACGCGTTCTGGTGGTACGCCGTGGCCTCGATCAGCTTCAGCTCGTGCAGGTGCGACACCAGCGGCGCCATGCCGTGGTAGCGCAGCCCCCCGGCGTGGAAGCCCGGC
>JAEUPD010000038.1 GCA_016788525.1 Rubrivivax sp. | reverse complement strand
CAGAGGTTCGGCCCGACGCGCCGCGCCGCGCGGGCCGCGCGGCCCGCCGACGATGCCGGCCGACGGTGTATCCGTCGGCCGACATCCGCGGCAGGCGCAGCCTGGCGCGGACGCCGGGCTTCGCTCTCGGGCGCGGCAGGGCAGGCCACCCGGGTCTGTGCACGCCGCAGCCGCCGCGAAAGCCGCGGCACCCCTGAGGTGAATGAGGTCAATGGTGGTGGTGGTGCCCCGGGCGGAGGCCTGCGCACCTCGTCGCCGGGCGACAGCGTGGTGTGTACGGTGACGCAAGCCACGCCCGTGGCATGGCCGTGAATGCGGCGAGTGGCCGTGTTTGCCCTGATCGGCCACCGGGCACCGGCGGCCGAGAATCCGCGGGTCGCGCGGCCGGCAGAGCGCCGCTCACGCTGCCGCTGCCGGTCAACGTCCCTTTCGAAAGGCCTCCCGGATGAAACTGCCCCGTCGTTCTCTCGCCGCCCTTGCCGCCGCTGCTGCCGTCTTCGGCGTGCTCGGGTCTTCCGGTGCGCTCGCGCAGGAAAAGGTGCTGCGCGTCGTGCCGCACAGCAACCTTGCGGTGCTCGACCCGATCTGGACCACCGCCTACATGAGCCGCAACCACGGCTACATGATCTACGACACGCTGTTCGGCACCGACGAGAACGGCAAGGTCAAGCCGCAGATGGTGGACAGCTGGAGCGAAAGCCCCGACAAGCGGCTGTGGACCTTCAAGCTGCGCAAGGGCCTCGAGTTCCACGACGGCAAGCCGGTCACCGGCGAAGACGTCATCGCGAGCCTGCAGCGCTGGGGCAAGCGCGACGCGATGGGCTCGGCGCTCATGCAGTTCGTGCAGCGCATGGATTCGCCGGCGCCCGACACCTTCCGCATCTTCCTGGGCGAAGCCAACGGCTTCATGCTCGAGGCGCTGGGCAAGCCGAGCTCGAACGTGCCGTTCATCATGCCCAAGCGCATCGCCGAGACCGATGCCTTCAAGCAGATCGAAGAGCACATCGGCTCGGGCCCCTACATCTTCAAGCGCGACGAGTTCAAGCCCGGCGACAAGGCCGTGTACCTGAAGAATGCCAAGTACGTGCCGCGTGCCGAACCGCCCAGCGGCAGCACCGGCGGCAAGCGTGTGTACGTCGACCGCGTGGAGTGGAACCTGGCGCTGCGCGACGCGCAGGCGCAGGTCAGCGCGCTGCAAAAGGGCGAGGTCGACATCATCGAGGCGCTGGGCTTCGACCACTTCGAAACCGTGAAGGGCGACGCCAGGCTGCAGCTGCCCAAGTACGCCAACTACGGCCTGCAGTACATGGCCCGCTTCAACCACCTGCACAAGCCCTTCGACAACCCGAAGGTGCGCCAGGCGGTCATCGCCGCGTTCAGCCAGGACGCCTTCCTGCGCGCGCAGGTCGGCGTGAAGGACCTGTACAAGCCCTGCGGCTCGATCTTCATCTGCGGCAGCCCCTATGGCAGCCTGGCCGGCAGCGACCTGCAGATGAAGAGCAACATGAAGAAGGCGCAGGACCTGCTCAAGGCCAGCGGCTATGACGGCACGCCGATCCTCGTGATGAAGCCCACCGACCTGGCCAGCATCCAGAAGTTGCCCGACGTGGCCGCGCAACTGCTGCGCCAGGCCGGCTTCAAGGTCGACCTGCAGGCGATGGACTGGCAGACGCTGGTCGGCCGCCGCGCCAAGAAGGACGCGCCGGACAAGGGCGGCTGGCACATGTTCCTTACCGCCTGGCAGGCCTTCGACGTGTGGAGCCCGATCGCCAACCCGACGACCGACACGCGTGGTGAGAAGAGCACCTGGTTCGGCTGGGCCACCGACGAGAAGATGGTCGGCCTGCGCAACGAGTTCATGCGCGCCACCGACGACGGCGTGAAAAAGAAGCTCGCCGACCAGATGCACGCGCGCATGTTCGAGGTCGGCACGCACGTCATCCTGGGTGAGTACCAGCAGCCGATGGCGGCGCGCAAGGGCATCAGCGGGTTCTTCGTGACCAACGGGAACCTGTACTGGAACCTGAAGAAGGACTAGGCCGCCAGCACGCGCTGAACGCCGCGAAGAACCCGCCCCGGAGGCGGGTTCTTCGTTTCGGCAAGGGGGTTGGCGCGACAGTCGCCGCGCATGGGCAGTCTGACGCACTTTGTTTGCCAGCCCGGGGGCCCTCCAACACAATGTGGATGTTGCCGATCGAACACCGACACAACATGGCATGGCCCGGGACGGGGGGACATTGAGTCCGAAGCTTGCGCGCGCGCACCGCGCGATCGCGATCGTCGACATCGTCGAGTCCGTCCGGCTCATCCATGAGTTCGAAGACGAGGTCATCGATCGCTGGCGCCGGTTCGTCGACGAGGTTCGCGCAGGCGTGCTGCCCGCCTGGGGCGGGCGCCTGGTCAAGAGCCTGGGCGACGGCATGCTGCTGGAGTTCGACACGGCGCCGGCGGCCGTCAACGCCTCGCTCGAGCTGCATCGGCGCATGGCTTCGGGTGCCGGCGGGCGTGCGGCACCCGAGATCCTGCTGCGCATCGGCATTCACGACACCGAGGTGGTCGTGGACGAGCTGGATGTCTACGGCTCGGGGGTCAACCTGGCGGCGCGGCTCTCGGCGCTGGCCGGCCCAGGCGAGACGGTGGTCTCGCAGGCGGCCCGCGAGGCGCTGGTGGCGGGCTTCGACGCCGACATCGAAGACCTGGGCGAGGTGCACTTGAAGCACTTCGAGGAGCCGCAGCGCGCCTTCCGCGTCGGGCCGGCAGGCAGCCAGCCGGTGATGTGGCCCGCCGGGTCCGCGGGCCAGTCCGATCGCGTCAGCGTGGCTGTGGTGCCGTTTCGCGTCAACGCCGCGGAAGACCAGGCCCGGCTGCTGGGCGAGGTGCTGGCCGATGACCTGATCGCCCAGCTGTCCAAGCTGCCGCAGCTGAGCGTCGTCTCGCGCCTGTCGACGACCGCATTCCGTGAACGCGAGGTGGTGCCAGGGGCGCTGTATGGCGCGCTGCAGTGCCGCTACGCGGTGCACGGGTCTTGTGCGATCGTCGGCGACAAGGTGCGCGTGCGGGCGCAGCTGGTGGAGTGCGATGCGAGCCGTGTGCTGTGGGCCGACGCGCTGGACAGTTCACTCGCCGCGCTGCTGGTCGGCGAGGGCACGATCGTCGGCGACCTGATGGCCGGCATCTGCCGGGCGCTGGTGGCCAGCGAAGTGCGCCGAGCCAGCACGCTGCCGTTGCCTTCGCTGGAGAGCAACACGATCCTGATGGGTGCCATCGCGATGATGCACCGCCTGGCGCGCAAGGACTTCGAGCGCTCGCGCCAGCTGCTGGACCATCTGGTGGAGCGCCACCCGAGGGCCACCGCGCCACGCGCCTGGCTGGGCAAGTGGCACGTGATGCGCGTGGCCCAGGGATGGTCGCCGGACCCGGCGGCCGATGCGGCCCGGGCGCACCAGGTCGTCGGGCGCGCGCTCGACCTCGACCCGGGGCATGCGCTGGCATTGGCCATCGACGGCCTGATCTGCGCCTACATCAACAAGGACCTGGCCACGGCCACCGAGCGCTATGCGGCCGCCGTGGCATCCAACCCGAGCGAGGGTCTGGCCTGGCTGTTCCAGTCGGCACTGCACTCCTATGCCGAGCATGGCGCGCAGGCCGTCGAATGCGCGATGCGCGCGCAGCGGCTGTCGCCGCTGGACCCGATGAAGTACTACTACGACAACTTCACCTCGACGGCCATGCTGTCGGCCGGCGACTTCGAGGGAGCCATCGAGTACGGGCAGGCGTCGCTGCGCGCCAACCGCACGCATGGGCCGACCCTGCGCATCCTGGCCATCGCCCAGGTGATGGCCGGGCGGCTGGCCGATGCCCGATCGTCGATCGAGGGGATGCTGAGGATCGAGCCCGGGTTCAGCATCGCGCGCTTCCTGGAGCGCTACCCGGGAGCCGGTGCGCCCCACGCCCGGCGCTATGCCGAGGCGCTGCGCACCGCCGGTCTGCCCCAGTAAGCGCAATCAAGCGAGGAGCTCCCATGGCCTTCTTCTCGTCGGCGTCGTCCGCATCGTCGGCTTCCTCTGCGTCGTCGGCCTCTTCGGCGTCGTCGGCATCCTCCGCATCATCGGCGTCGTCGGCCATGAACGGCCTGGCGGGCTACGCCGGCGATGTGGTGAGCCCGCTGCTGACGCAGGCGATCGAGTCGACACGGCAGGCGTTGATGAATGCCAACCCGCCGGTGCTGGCCGCCAAGGTGGCGCTGGCCCGCCGCAGCCGCAAGGGTGTCGTGCCCTGGAGCGGCGCGGTGCTTCCGGCCGTGGACGACCATCGCCGGCTCGACAGGCTGGCCGCCGACTGCCGCATGACCGTGCTGGAGTTCGAGGCGACATCCGGCCTGATGTTCAGCCCGGCCGCGGAGGCCGCGACACTGAGCAGCGCGCTGGCCCGCAAGGCAGGGGTCACCGAACTCGTGACGCTGCATCGGCCGAAGATCGAAGTGCTGCAGGCCCAGGCCGACGAGGTCGTGCGCCGGCAGCGTGATCGGCTCAAGGTCAAGTCCGACTCCGTTGCCGAACGCGACCGGCTGGCGGAGGTCAATGCACAGGTATCTCCGCCGCTGGCCTTCTGGAGCGCGGCGCTGCCCTTGCAGCCCGACGTGATGCCACGCACCCTGGACCTCATCGTGCTGACGCTGTCGGTGTGCAACCTGATCCAGCAGCGGTTCAAGCACGCACTGGCCGTGCCCCGGCCCCATCGGGTGAACCTGGCCGCCTTTCCGGCGATCCTCACGCCTTCGCATGGCAGCCTGCCCAGCGGGCATGCCACCGAGGCGTTTGCCGTCGCCGAGGTGCTCAGCGCCTTGCTCGACGAGCCATTCGGCCGAGGTGCCAGGCGGCCGGGCGGCATGTCGGGCGTGCTGCTGGCCCTGGCAGCGCGCATCGCCGACAACCGCGAACTGGCCGGCGTGCACTTCCCGATCGACAGCCTGGCCGGGCGCATGCTGGGCACGGTCATCGCCACCTACCTGGTCGCCCGGTGCGGGGCAGCCGGGCCAGCCTGGCGCGGGACCTTCAACGCGCTGGGCCCGCAGAACTTCAACGCCCCCGATGCGCTGGGTTGGGGGCTGAGGCGGGGGAACGATCCGCTGTGCACTCTGAAAAGGGGGGCCGGCATCCAGCCCAGCGCAGCGCTGAACTGGCTGTGGACCGAGGCGCGCAAGGAGTGGGGCGGGTAAGCCGATGCAAGCTCCCTCCGGGCCGGCGGTGCGGCGTGCGCTCGACCCCTACCTGGGCTGGGCCGCGCTGACACGCGGGCGATACCTCGCCCGCGGCGCAACGGGGCCGTGGCGCCTGGCCTGGCAGCTGCTGCCCGGCAAGACCGAAGGCGGCCTGGTGGATGTGTCGGGCCTGGAGCGCATCGCGGCGCGTGGGCCAGGCCTGGCCCTGCGCTCGGCGGAACTCACGCCCGCGTCGCAGGGTGCCTTGGAGGCGCTGGGCCGACATGCCGACTTCGTGCTGGCCGAACCAGGCCTTTGCCCGGTGGGCGGCTTGACTTCTGCCTCGCCCCTGGCCCTGAGGCCGTCGCGCGGCGCCGTGCGCGCCCTGGGCAAGCCCCTGGTCATCGGTGTCATCGACGGGCAATGCGGCTTCGCCAACGCGGCGTTCTGCAAGGGCCCGGGGCAGGTCCAGTCGCGCCTCGATCACTTCTGGGACCAGGGGGCCGACCCGTCCGGTCCGTGGCTCGGCACGGCGCCCTACGGCCGCGACCTGGACCAGGCTGCGCTCGACCGGCTGTTGAGGAACTTCGCGTCGCCAAGCGCGGTGGGCGCCTTCGGCACCCGCGCGGCGGCCGAGGCTGCGCTCTACCGCCACCTCGGCCACGCCGAGCCCACCGACAGCGACTGGTCGCACGGCACGGTGGTGCTGGATCTCGCCCTGCGCGAACTCGACGCCACCTGCCAGGCAATGGGCCACGCCGCCGAAGACGCTGGCATCGTCTATGTCCAGCTGCCGCAGGCGGCGCTGCAGGACACCAGTGCGCGCTGGGCCGCCTCGCACGTGAGTGACGCGCTCGACTTCATCCTGGCGCGCGCCGGCGATGAGGCCCAGGTGGTCGTGAACCTCAGCCTGGGGGCCTTCGCCGGGCCGCACGATGGCACCTCGCTGCTGGAGCGTGCACTCGATGAAGCCATCGAGCGCCGGAGCAACAAGCTCACCGTGGTGGTGGCAGCCGGCAACGCAGCCCGGGTGTCGGACGATGCCACCGGCGAGGTCAGGTTGTGCCGCCGCCGCTGCCGGCTGGCTGCGGGCGGCAGCGCGAAGCTGATCGTGGACCTCGATACTGAAGACCGGACCGAGACCTTTGTCGAGATGTGGCTGTCGCCGCCAACGCAGGGCGCGCCCGTGACGGTCACGCTCGAAGCACCGAACTCGGCGCCGATCACCGCGGCGGCAGGCGGCGCGCCCGCCGTGCTTCGCCAGGCGCCCTCTGGCGAGCCGATCGCGGCGCTGTTCAACGGCAGCGGCGACCTGCAGGTGCCCAACGGTTCACGCTGCTTGGTGCTTCTGGCCATCGGGCACACCAGCAAGGCTCACCCACCTTGCGCGCCGCTGGGTCACTGGGTGGTGAAGCTGAGCAACCGGTCGGCCGAGCCCGTCGTCGTGGACGCGTGGGTCGAACGCCGCGACGTCCCCGGCGAGCTGCCGGGTGAACGACCGCAGTACGGCTTCGATCCGGCCTCCGACGGCGAGTCCACCGCAAGCACGATGGGCAGCCTGGCCAACGGGCGGCAGACGATCGTGGTCGGGGCGGTGGAGCGCGACGAGCACGACCGCCGGCGGTATGTCGTGGGCGAGTATTCGTCGACCGGAGGGCGCATCGACGTCTTGGCCACCGGCACGCTCGAAGGCGCCGGGTTCCTCACGGGCTCGCGCAAGGAGCTGGCCGGGACGTCGATCGCGGCCGCGTCGGTCTCGGGCGCCGCGGCGGCCCTTGCACTGGGTGCGCCCCAGGGGCGAGACGCGCTGCTGCAGGCATTGCGGCGCCTGGCTTCGGGGCGCGCCGCGCGCTTGCCTGCAGGGCCCGGCGGTGCCGGGATGCCGCCGGGCGTGCACGGGTTCGTGCTGCCGCCCGGCGAGGGCGTGGAGAACAAGCCGGGTTGATCGCCGCGGGCGCAGGGCCCGGGAGTGTTTGCCCTGATCGCGGGGTGGAACCGGCCGTCGAGAATCGCGCACCAGCCAGAACCTCCAGTTCCACCGGCCGCGCGGCGTGCGGCATCGGTTCGAACGACGCCCTGCCGCCTCGATGCTCGCCTTCCTTGCCCGCCGCCTGCTGGCCACGCTGCCCGTGCTGCTGATCGTGGCCGTGCTGGTGTTCCTGATGCTGCGCCTGACGCCCGGCGACCCGGCCGCAGTGCTGGCCGGTGACGCCGCGACCACCGAGCAGATCGCGCAGATCCGCGCCGGGCTGGGCCTGGACCGCAGCATCCCGGAGCAGTTCCTCATCTGGGCCGGCCGCATGCTCAGTGGCGACCTTGGCCAGAGCTACTACTACAAGACCGAGGTCACCGCGCTCATCGGGCAGCGGCTGGAGCCCACGCTGAGCCTGGCGCTGGTGACCATCACCATCGCGGTGCTGTTGGCGGTGCCGCTGGGGGTGCTGGCGGCGTGGCGGCACGGCGGCTGGCTCGACCGCGGGTTGATGGGCTTCTCGGTGCTCGGGTTCTCGATCCCGGTGTTCGTGCTGGCGTACGTGCTGATCTGGCTGTTCAGCCTGAAGCTGGGCTGGATGCCGGTGCAGGGCTACAAGCGGTTGGCCGAAGGCCTGGGGCCGTGGCTCTACCAGCTGGTGCTCCCGGCATGCACGCTGTCGGTGATCTACATCGCGCTGATCGCGCGGGTCACGCGTGCCAGCGTGCTGGAAACGCTGGGCGAGGACTACATCCGCACCGCGCGCGCCAAGGGCCTGCCCGAGAAGAAGGTGCTGATGCGGCATGCGCTGGCCAACGCGGCAGTGCCGATCGCCACCGTCATCGGCATCGGCATTGCGCTGCTGATCGGCGGCGTGGTCGTCACCGAGTCGGTCTACGCCATTCCCGGGCTGGGCCGCCTGACGGTGGACGCCGTGCTGGCGCGCGACTTTCCCACCATCCAGGGCGTGATCCTGCTGTTCTCGTTCGTCTACGTGCTGGTGAACCTGCTGGTGGACCTGAGCTACGTGTTCTTCGACCCGCGCATCCGCTACTGATGACCCCCCCCGAAGCGACCTTCGGTCGCCTCCCCCAGCCCCGCAGGGGCCACTGCGTGGCCAGGGGGGCGCCGCCAGCGGCCCGGCCAAGCCGGTTCCGCGGCGGCCGCTTGGCTGCGCCGGGGATTCGGTATGGCTGAACTCAACGTCGAAGCGCTGTCGGTCGAAGCCGCCTCGGTGGTGCGCCAGCAAAGCGCCTGGCAGCGCGTGCGGCGCAACACCTCGGTGCGCGTGGGCGGCGTGGTGCTGCTGGTGCTGCTGCTGGTGGCGTTGGCCGCGCCGTGGATGGGCACGGTGGACCCATCTCTGTTCGACCCCGCCAGCCGCGACCTCCGGCCCGGCGAAAGCGGCGAGATCACCACGCTGGAAGGCGAGCAGCTCAAGCACCGCTTCCTGATGGGCTCCGACAGCTTCGGCCGCGACATCTACAGCCGCGTGATCTACGGCACCCGCGTCTCGCTGATCGTCGGGGTGGCCACCGCCATCGTCGCGCTGGCGATCGGCATCCTGTTCGGCCTGCTGGCGGGTTACCTGCGGCGCGTCGACGGCATCCTGATGCGCGTGATGGACGGCGTGATGGCGATCCCCGCGATCCTGATCGCGATTGCGCTGGTGGCGCTGTGGCGCGGCAGCCTGCTGACGGTGGTCATCGCGATTGCCATTCCCGAGATCCCGCGCGTCACCCGGCTGGTGCGTTCGCTGGTGCTGACGATCCGCGAAGAGCCGTACGTCGAAGCCGCGGTGTCGCTGGGCACGCCCACCTGGCTGATCATGTGGCGGCACATCCTGCCCAACACGATGGCGCCGCTCATCGTGCAGGGCACCTTCATCTGCGCCGCCGGCATCCTCACCGAGGCGATCCTGTCGTTCCTCGGCGTCGGGCTGCCGCCGGACATCCCCACCTGGG
>JAEUPD010000032.1 GCA_016788525.1 Rubrivivax sp. | reverse complement strand
GACCTGCTCCACGCCGGCCGGTTGCGGCTTCGCGACGGCGCGCCGGCCCTGCGGCGGCGGGGTCTCGCGCGCAGGCGGCCCGTCTGCCGGGCCCGCGCCGGCCGCACGTTCGGCGCTGCCGCGGCGCACTCGGGTCGTGCTGGCGGCACGCAGGTCACGCAGTAGCGCCTCGCGGTCGTCGTCGCCGCCGAGGTGGAAGTCTTCCCACCAGTCGGCCAGTTCGGTGGGCACCTCGCCGGCATCGGCGCGAAGGCGCAGGAAGTCGTAGCCCGCGCGGAAGCGCGGCTGCGCCGCCAGCGCCGGCACGCTGGCGGCGGTGCGGCGCTCAAAGCGCGGCTGCATGAGCCAGATCTCGCGCATGTCGGCCGCCAGCTTGCCGCGGCCGCTGATGTCGCCGATGCGCGCATCGAACACCGCGTCCACCGCCTGCTGCAGCGCCGGAACCGGCGGCTCTCCGGCGGCGCGGTTGGCGCTCCAGCGCTGCTGCACCTCGCGCCACAGCAGGCACGAGAGCAGGAAGCTCGGCGCCACCGAACGCCCTTCGGCGACGCGTCGGTCGGTGTCGTCGAGCGCCAACCGCACGAAGGTCTCGCCGGCCGCGGCGTCGGCGCCAGCGCTCGCTGGCGGCGCGAGCGATGCCTCCAGCACCGGAAACACACCGCGCTCCAGCCCGCGCTTGCGCAGCTGCTCGACACTGGCGATCGCGTGCCCGGTCTGCAGCAGCTTGACCATCTCGTCAAAGAGCCGCGAGATCGGCACGTTGGCCAGCAAAGGCGCCATGCGGCGGATGGGGGCCTCGGTGGCGGGCTCGACGGTGAAGCCCAGCTTGGCCGCGAAGCGCACCACGCGCACGATGCGCACCGGGTCTTCGCGGTAGCGCGTCTCCGGGTCGCCGATCATGCGGATCAAGCGCGCCTTCGCGTCCGCCAGGCCGCCGTGGTAGTCGACCACCGTCTCGCTCAGCGGGTCGTAGTACATCGCGTTGATCGTGAAGTCGCGCCGAGCGGCGTCTTCGACCTGGGGCCCCCAGACGTTGTCGCGCAGCACGCGGCCGCTGGCGTCGACGACGTGCTGGCCCTTGGCCGCGATCTCGCTCTTGGCGGTCTTCTCGTTGCCAGCCACCTGCTCGGCGGCGCTGGCATCGAGGTAGGCACGGAACGTGGAGACTTCGATCGTCTCGTGCTCGCGCCCGCGCCCGAACACCACGTGCACCAGGCGGAAGCGGCGGCCGATGATGAACGCGCGGCGGAAGAGCGCCTTCACCTGCTCAGGCGTGGCGTCGGTGGCAACGTCGAAGTCCTTCGGGCGCAGGCCCACGATCAGGTCGCGCACCGCGCCGCCCACGACGTAGGCCTGGTAGCCGGCCTCCTTGAGCGTGCGCACCACGCGCACGGCGTTGGCGTCGAGCAGCGCGGCGTCGATGCCGTGCTCCTCGCGAGGCACCTCGCGTCGCACCCCGAGCGGGATGACGGCCGCTGCCGCCAGATCGGCCGCATCGGCAGTGCCGGCCCGGGGGGTGCCGCGGCCCAGCAGCCGCTTGATGAATTTCTTGATCATTCGAAAAGCCTCAGCACCGGCCAGCCGCGCTGCCGGGCGAGTCGTTCCAGCGCCGGCGCGGGATTGGTGGCGACGGGGTCGCTCACGCACTCGAGCAGGGGCAGGTCGTTGGTGGAGTCACTGTAGAACACGCTGCGCTCGCATCCAGCGAGCGTCGCGCCCTGCGCGGCCAGCCACGAGTGAACCCGCGCCACCTTGCCTTCGCGGAACGACGGCACGCCGCGGATCGCGCCCGTGGCACGGCCGGCGCTGTCGCGTTCCAGTTCGGTGGCGATGAGATCGGCCACGCCCAGCAATTCGGCGATCGGGCGCGTGACGAAGTCGTTGGTGGCGGTGACGATGGCCAGCCGATCGCCCGCTGTGCGATGGCGCTCGATGAGCGCCGTCGCCGCGGGGCGCAGCATCGGCCGCACGATGTCGTCGATGAAGCTGCGCGAGGCGGCCTCGGCCTCGTGCAGGGGTCGGGCGCGCCACGGTTCGGTGATGAAGTCGATGTAGTCGTGGATGTCGAGGCGGCCGGCCTGGTAGTCGACATAGAACCGGTCGTTGTGCCGGGCGAATTCACCGGCGTCGGCCCAGCCCAACCGCACCAGGTACTCGCCGAAGGCGTGGTCGGAGTCGCCCGGCAGCAGCGTGCCGTCCAGGTCGAACAACGCGAGCTTCATGGCGCGGCTCCGGTCGCTCCGGCGGTCCCGACCCGCCCGGGCGTGGCAAGCGGCGTCGCCGCGGGAGCCGGCCCCGCCGCGGTCGCGGTGCCGCGTTGCGCCTCGGCTTCTTCCTGCGCCAGCATGTGGCGCAGCAGCGTCAGGCTCACCGGGCGCGAGCGTTCCAGCGAGTAGCGGTCCAGCCGCTCGACAAGGTGCACGAGGTGCGCCAGGTCGCGCGGGTGGTGCGTCAGCAGGTGGTCCATCAGGTCGTCGCCGAGAAACACCGCGCGGCGGTCGGCCTCGCGCCTGAGCGCCGCGCGCGTCTCCGGCTCTGACAGCGCCTCGACCGCAAACACGTGGCCCCACCCCAGCCGAGTGCGCAGGTCGTCGCGGAGCGGCAGGTCCACCGGCGGCAGGCGGCCAGCCGCCGCGAACGGCACGGCGCACGCCGCCGCTTCTTCGAAGAGGGCAAAGGCGGCCCGCTGCGCCTCTTCGCCGAGTTCGTCGCAGCGGTCCAGCGTCACCAGCCCCCAGGTGTTGTCCAGTTCCCAGGGCAGTTCCACCGCCGGGTCGAAGCTGCCCACCCTGCCGCCCGCCGACTGCACGCGCTGGGCCAGCGCTCGCAGCAGGTGGGTCTTGCCGGCGCCGCTGGCACCCCACAGGTACACGGGCGCCGCGGCCGCGCCGAGAGTGCGCAGGTGCTGCAACGCCGCCGCATTGACCCCCGGGACGAAGTTGTCGAAGCTCGGTACAGCCTCGAACGCGAGGTCCAGCGGAATCTGCCTCATCGAGTCAATGGCGGCGGCCCGCGCCACGGCGGCGCCAGGCGTCAAGCAGCGAGCGCAGGCCGGCGGCATCGTGCGCCTGCGGCCGCTCACGCAGGTAGGCCGCTGCATCGAGCGCCGCGTCGTCCAGGCGACCGAGTTCGGCGTGCACCAGCGCGCGGTCGCGCCGCTCGTCCCAGTCTTCGGGCAACAGCGCGACAAGTCGATCGAGCACCGGCAGCAGCCGCTGCCAGTCGCGCGCGGCGCGATGGATCTCCTTCAGATTGCGCAGCAGGCGCGCGACGATGGCGCGCGGCTCGGCCTTCTGCAGGTACAGGCCCAGCGGAACCTCTTCGTCGCCGAACGCGCCACGGCGGCGGCGGTACGGCAGCAGGCGCTCCTCCAGCGCCTCGCGCGACAGCGAGCGCCCGTCGAACGGGTCGATCACCACCTCCCCACCAGGCAGGTGCACCTTGACCAGGAAGTGCCCCGGGAACGACACACCGCAGGCCTTCAGACCCACCTGCTGCGCCAACTCCACGTACAGCAGCGCCAGCGTGATCGGAATGCCTCGCCGGGTGCGCAGCACCTCGGGCACGTAGCTGTTGCGCCGGTCGTAGTAGTTGTTGACGTTGCCCGCGAAGCCGAGCTCCTGGAAGAAGTAGCGGTTGAGCAACCTGAGCTTCTGCACCGGCACCGCGTCGGCAGGGATGCGCCGGCGCAGCCGTTCGGCCAGCGCGTCGACCTCGGCCAGCACGGCCTGCGGGTCGACGCCGGGCAGATCTTCCTGCGCCACGGCCACCGCGGCTTCGAGCACCGACAGCGAAGCGTCGTCAGCCACCAAGGTGGCGAAGTACTCCAGCGCAGTCGGGGCCTCGAAGTGGATGGGGGAGCCCATGGCGGACGGCAGTGTATCGGGGCGCGACAGGGCGCCCGCGGCACGCCGGCCGGCCGCAGGGTGCAGCCGGGTGCGCGTTCAGCCGCGGCGCGCGAACTGCCGGGGCCGCAGCCCGCAGGCCAGGAGCACGGCGAAGTACACCACCGCCGACGCGCCCAGCACCGCCGCAACCCAGGCCGCGCGCGACCACGGCACCGCCCGCAGCCCGATCCAGTCAATTGAGACCGCGGCCCAGGCCAGCACTGCGCCGAGCGCCACGTTGGCCAGCGCCACCCGGGCGGCGAACCCGGCCCAGCCAGCACCGGGCACGAAGGTGCCGCGTCGCAGCAGCCCGCCCAGCAGCAGCCCGGCGTTCAGCAGCGCAGCCAACCCGATCGACAGTGCGAGCCCTCCGTGGCCGAGCCATGGCACCAGCACCAGGTTCAGGGCCTGCGTGGCGACCAGCACGCCTATGGCCACCTTCACCGGGGTGCGCACGTCGCCGCGCGCGTAGAACGCCGGCGCCAGCACCTTGATGGCGATGATGCCGGCGAGGCCCACGCCGTAGCCGCGCAGCGCCAGCACCGTGGCTTGGACGTCTTCCGGTGCGAAGCGGCCGTAGTGGTACAGCACGCTCACCAGCCCCGCCGGGAAAATCAACAGCGCCAGCGCGCAGGGCAGCGCCAGCAGCAGCACCAGGCGCAGGCCCCAGTCCAGCAGCTCGCTGTAGCGGGCCGCATCGGCGCGCGCATCGGCTGCACTCAGCTGCGGCAGCAGCACGACGCCCAGCGCCACGCCCAGCAACGCGGTCGGAAACTCCATCAACCGGTCGGCGTAGCTCAGCCACGAGACCGCGCCAACCGCGACGTGCGACGCGATCTGCGTGTTGATGACGAGCGACAGCTGCGCCACCGAAACGCCCAGCAGCGCCGGCGCCATCTGCTTGAGCACGCGCCGCGTGCCCTCGTGGCGCCAGGCCGCGGCAACCTTTGCCGGCACCCAGCCGATGTGCGGCATCTTGCCGATGGCGCGCAGCGCCGGCACCTGCACCGCCGCCTGCAGCAGGCCGCCCAGCATCACCCCGGCACCCAGCGCGAGGATCGGCTGCACACCCATGCGCTCGAACCAGGGCGCACCCCACCAAGCCGCGGCGATGACCGCTACGTTCAGCAGCACCGGGGTCACCGCCGGCACGGCGAAACGCCGCCACGTGTTCAGGATGCCCGCGGCCAGCGCCACCATCGACATCAGGCCGATGTACGGGAACATCCAACGTGTCAGCAGCACAGCGGTGTCGAACTGCGCCAGCCCCGCGCCGATGAGCCAGACGAGCACAGGCGCAGCAACCACCCCCACGCAGCACACGGCCAGCAGCACCCACGCCAGCACGGTCGCCACCGCGTCGATCAGCACCTGGGCGGCGGCCTCGCCTTCGCGCTCGTGCGTGGCGCCGATCAGCGGCACGAAGGCCTGCGAAAAGGCGCCCTCGGCGAACAGGCGCCGGAACAGGTTGGGGATGCGGAACGCCACGTTGAAGGCGTCGGTGGCGGCGCCGGCACCGAACATGGCCGCGATCAGCTGCTCGCGCACCAGCCCGGTGATGCGGGACACCAGCGTCAGCAGCGAGACGGTGGAGGCAGCCCGGAGGAGATTCACGGCATCGGTTTCACGGGGCGGGCGATTATGTCAGCGGCCCTCGGCGGGCTGTGGGTCGGCTCATCGCGGGTGCTATACTTCGCAGTCTTTGCCGGACCCCAGGGTGGTCCCGAGGGGGTTGCAAGCAGCAGCCACCGCGGTTCGACCGGCACGCCCTGCCCGGTGCCCTCGTGCACGCCGTCACGCCTTCAAGTCGTCACGTCCATACGCTCCATGGCCACTTCATCCAAAGCCAAGAAGAGAACCGTCCGCCTCGCCTCCGGCCGCAAGCGCGCCCGCCAGGACGTGGCGCTGAACGCCCACAACAGCGCGCTGCGCTCCGAGTTCCGCACCATGGTCAAGAGCGTCATCAAGGCGGTGGCCAGCGGCGACAAGGCCAAGGCCGGCGAAGTGTTCAAGGCCGCGCAGAGCGTCATCGACTCGGTGGCCGACAAGGGCATCTTCCACAAGAACAAGGCCGCCCGCACGAAGAGCCGCCTGGCCGCCAAGGTGAAGGCCCTCGCGACCGCCTGACCGGCCTGATCGCGCCCTGCCCGGCGCACTGGGACGAAGCCCGCCGACTGGCGGGCTTTTTCGTTTCCGGGCCTCACCCGCTCCCGCGCGCGCAGCCGCGGCTCAGGAGCGCCCTGGTGCGACCGGCTCTGCCACCGCGCACACCTCCGTCACACGCAGCTCGTTGTCCCGCGCGAAGCTCATGACGAAGTCCCAGGCCATCGGTTCGATGTCGCGCAGCGCCTCGTTCACCAGCACGCAGCGCACCTCGTCGATGACCTGCGGCACGCAGTAGGGCGAGTAGCCGATGAAGGCGCCGATGCCACCGGCGCCCGCGCCTCCGGGGCGAAACGACGACATCGCGCCGGCCAGCCGCTCGGCCCAGTCGCTGGGGCGGAACACCTTGCCGGATTGCGTGACACCGTGGATGTGAAACTGCCGCGGTCTGGCCAGAGGTCGGGGGGCGCTGTGCATGGAGGGTCCGCGCGCCGCGACCTGCAACCCGGCCATGCCCATCGTGGCGGGCACCGGCTGCAGCCACGGCAAGGCAACCGCCCTGCCCGGCGCGGAGCGCATTGTGCCAAGGTGTTGCTGCGTTGCAGCATGCATGATCAGCCCGAGGTGGCTTCGACCCGATCAACTTCGACCCGAAGCTCCCTGCGCTTGACCCCACCCTAGAATGCAGCAAGCGCCGGACCGTGACCCATGTGTCGCCGCCCGGCGCTTTGTCTTCCGGGCCGTGCCGGCTTGCGCCTGGCCGCCCGACCACCCACGGCCCGCCTGAAGGAGCTCCGCGTCGATGAACGCCCCCGCAGCACCCGCCACGATGCCCCATGTGATGAACACCTACGGCCGCCTGCCGCTGGCGCTCTCGCATGGCCGAGGCTGCTGGGTGTGGGACACGCAGGGCCGCAAGTACCTCGACGGCCTGGGCGGCATCGCCGTCAATACGCTGGGCCACGGCCACCCCAAGCTCGTGCCGGCTTTGCAGGACCAGGTGTCCAAGCTCATCCACTGCAGCAACTACTACGAGGTGCCGCTGCAGGAGCAGCTCGCCGCCAAGCTGTGCGAAATCTCGGGCCTCGCGGCCGCCTTCTTCTGCAACAGCGGCCTCGAGGCGAACGAGGGTGCGCTCAAGATCGCGCGCAAGTGGGGCCATGACAAGGGCATCCAGCGCCCCGAGATCATCGTCTACGAGAAGGCCTTTCACGGCCGCAGCATCGCCACGCTGTCGGCCACCGGCAACCCGAAGGTGCAGCAGGGCTTCGAGCCGCTGGTCGAGGGTTTCGTCCGCGTGCCGCTGAACGACTTCGCCGCGGTCGAGCAGGTGGCGCGCACCAACCCCAACGTGGCCGCCGTGTTCCTCGAGGTCATCCAGGGCGAAGGCGGCATCAACGCCACGCGCGCCGACTACCTGCGCCAGCTGCGCCGGCTGTGCGACGACCAGGGCTGGCTGCTGATGCTCGACGAGGTGCAATGCGGCCTGGGCCGCACGGGCAAATGGTTCGCGCACCAGTGGGCCGGCATCGTGCCCGACGTGATGCCGCTGGCCAAGGGCCTGGGCTCGGGCGTGCCGATCGGCGCCATCGTGGTGGGCGAGAAGGCCAAGCACGTGCTCGGCCCCGGCAACCACGGCACCACCTTTGGCGGCAACCCGCTGGCCATGCGCGCAGGCGTCGAGACGCTGCGCATCATGGAAGAAGACCAGCTGCTGGCCCACGCCGCCGCGGTGGGCGAGGTGCTGCATGGTGCGCTGAAAGCCGGCTTGGCCGGCGAGAAAGGCGTGGTCGAGTTCCGCGGCCAGGGGCTGATGGTGGGCATCGAACTCGACCGTCCCTGCGGCGTGCTGTTGCAGCGCGCCGCCGACGCGGGCCTGATGATCAGTGTCACTGCCGACCGCGTCGTGCGCCTGCTGCCTCCGCTCATCCTCACGGCCGACGAGGCGCGGCAGATCGCCGCCATCCTGTGCCCGCTGATCAAGGCATTCCTCGCGGAGCCCCGGCCATGAAGCCTGCGCCGGGGCTGTCACGGCACTTCCTGCAGATCAAGGACCTGCGCGCCGAGGAGTTCAGCTACCTCTTCGAACGCACCAGGATCATCAAGTCGCGCTTCAAGAACTACGAGCGCTACCAGCCGCTCGTGGACCGCACGCTGGCCATGATCTTCGAGAAGGCCAGCACGCGCACGCGCGTCAGCTTCGAGGCCGGCATGTACCAGATGGGCGGCTCGGTGGTGCACCTCACCACCGGCGACACGCACCTGGGCCGTGCCGAGCCGGTGGAGGACACCGCGCGTGTCATCAGCCGCATGTGCGACCTGGTGATGATCCGCACCTACGAGCAGGCCAAGATCGAGCGCTTCGCGGCGCACTCGCGCGTGCCGGTGATCAACGGCCTGACCAACGAGTACCACCCCTGCCAGATCCTGGCCGACATCTTCACCTTCATCGAGCACCGCGGCTCGATCCAGGGCAAGACCGTGGCCTGGGTCGGAGACGGCAACAACATGGCCAACACCTGGCTGCAGGCCGCCGAGGTGCTGGGCTTCACGGTGCACATCAGCACGCCCGGCGGCTACGAGGTCGACCCCGCCGTGGCCGGCATCGCCGACCGCTCGTGCTACCGCGTCTTCGACCACCCGATGCAGGCCTGCGAGGGGGCCCATCTCGTCACCACCGACGTGTGGACGAGCATGGGCTACGAGGCCCAGAACGAAGAGCGCCGCAAGGCCTTCGTCGACTGGTGCGTCGACGACGAGATGATGGCGGTGGCGCAGGGCGATGCGCTTTTCATGCACTGCCTGCCCGCGCACCGCGGCGAGGAAGTCACCGCCGAGGTCCTCGACGGTCCGCAATCGGTGGTATGGGACGAAGCCGAGAACCGCATGCACGTGCAGAAGGCATTGATGGAGTACCTGCTGCTGGGCCGCATCGGTTGATGGGGCACAACGCCACCGCGCACCGCGACATGCCTCCCTCGCCTGCCGACGACCTGCGTGCGCTGGCCGCCGACACCTCGGCCGACCTGACCGACGCCGCCGCGCTGCGCCGCGCCTACCGCACCGTCCCCGGCCCCACCTCGCTGGCCAAGGTCGCCGACCACATCCACCCGCTGTACCGGCCGTACATCGAGGCCAGCCCCTTCGCCGTGCTGGCCACGGCGGGCGAGCACGGCCTGGACACCTCGCCGCGCGGCGACGCGCCGGGCTTCGTGCGGGTGCTCGACGAGAAGACGCTGCTGCTGCCCGACCGTCGCGGCAACCAGCGCATCGACAGCCTCACCAACATCGCGCGCGACCCTCGCGTGGCGCTGCTGTTCCTGGTGCCCGGCCTTGGCGAGGCGCTGCGCGTCAACGGCACGGCGCGCATCAGCGCGCTGCCGGACCTGTGCGCGCGCTTCGCCGTCTCGGGCCAGGTGCCGGCCTCGGTGCTGGTGGTCACGGTGACCTCGTGCTTCTTCCAGTGCGCGCGCGCCATCAAGCGCAGCGAACTGTGGAACCCCGCGCGGCATGTCCAACGCGGGTCACTGCCCACGCCCGGCGCGATCCTCGAGTGCCTGAGCGGGCACACGATCGACGGCGCGGCCTACGACGGCGAACTGCAGCAGCGGCAGGCAAACACGCTGTACTGAGGGCCTCGGGGTCGGGCCATCGCGGGCCGCCCGCCGCGCGGGCCCCGGCGCCCAAAGAGCAGACCACCGTCGGTCATGAGCCTCGTGAACCCGCTCGCCAGCACTCCGGCCCCGCGCAGCTACCTCGCCGCCGGCCACCCGCGCAGACTTGCCAGCGCGGCCACCATTAACAGGCCGGCCAGTGCAAAGCTCAGGGCCGGCAACCCGGCCCAGGCCACCAGCTGCTGAGGCGTCGGCGCGACGAGCACCACCATCAACAGGCGCGACAGGGCCGCCACCGCCAGCAGCGACTGCAGCGAGCCGTTGAAGAAGCCCTCGCGGCCTGTCTTTCCGAAGGCCAGCGAGCCGATGAAGGCGCTGCACAACATCCCCGCCCAGGCCGCGCCAGCCGCCAGCTGCGCGACCACCAGCCCAGGCAGGTTCGGCGCCATGTGGCCCGCGGCATGCGCCGCAGCCACCGCCAGCGCCCCGGCCACGGCGGCCTGGGCCATCGCCAGCGGCGCGCCGGCCCGCTTCACCCAGCGTGCCGCAGGCCACAGCGCCAGGTTGAACCCAACCCAGAACACCGGCATCAGGTGCGAGATCCACGCTGCCCCGCCGGCAGCGCGGTACAGCGGCGCACTGGTCAGGAACACATGCACCTGGAAGCTCGCCGCGGCGATGACCACGGCCAGCAGGAAAACCGCGCTGGCTGGAGAAACCTGCGGCGGCGCCGGCACGGCGCCCGCCGCCGAAGCAGCGCCCTGGCGAACCAGTGCGCGCTCGGCGGCCACCATGCCCAGCGTGACCGCCGCCAGCGACAGCGCCGAGAGCAGGAACGGCCAGCGCGGATCGATGCCCTTGAGCGCCAGCCCGATGTAGGGCGCCGCCGCGTTCGCCAGGCCGAGCCCAAGCGCCATGAACGCCACCATCGCCGGCTGCGCCGGCTTGGCCACATAGCGACCGAGCAGGGTGAGCGGCGGCGCGCGCAGGGCCGACGACGTCACTGCCCAGACCACCGTCACGCCGAGGAACAGCACCACCGAGCCTTGCGGCGCCAGCCAGGGCAGCAACAGGAACGCCAGTGACGACACGAGCGTGGCCAGCAGCACCGCGTGCGCAGTGCGCCCCTGCACCTTGGCCGCCTTGTCGCCCCACACACCCACCACGAGGTCGGTGACGACGAACACAAGCTGGTCCAGGGCCAGGATCCACGGCACCCACCGGCGCTCCAGGCCCACCTGCTGCGCAAGCTCTGGCAGGTAGATCGCGTAGGTGATCCAGCCCAGCGCAAACAGCAGTTGCACGCCGGCCAGATACAGGCCCACGCCGCCCGGCACGTTCGGCGCGCCCGGCCCGCCCGTCTCGGCCGGCGGGGCCGCAGCGCTGCTCACGGCACGGCTCACGGCAACGCAGCTCGAAGCGCCGCCGGCGCGTCAGTACGTCGAGCGCCCGCCCGTGATGTCGAACACCGCCGCGGTCGAGAACGAGCAGTCTTCGCTGGCCAGCCAGGCGGCCATCGCGGCGATCTCGTCCACCCCGACGAAGCGGCCCATCGGAATCTTGCCCAGCATGTAGTCGATGTGCTCCTGCTTCATCTGCGCGAACATGGCCGTCCTGGCCACCGCCGGGGCGATGGCGTTGACAAGGATGCCCTTGGTGGCCAGTTCCTTGCCCAGCGACTTGGTCAGCGCGATGACGCCGGCCTTGCTGGCGCTGTAGTGGCTGGCATTCGGGTTGCCTTCCTTGCCGGCGACGGAGGCGATGTTGACGATGCGGCCATAGCCCTTGCCACCCGAAGCCTTCATCATCGCGGGCACCACGTGCCGGCAGGTCAGGTACGGGCCGATCAGGTTGACTTCGATCGTGCGCCGCCAAACCGCCGGGTCCAGTTCCCAGGTGGTGCCGTTGCCGCCGGTGATGCCGGCGTTGTTGACGAGGATGTCGATGCGCCCGGCGTCGGCCAGCGTCCTCGCGGTGGCAGAGGCCACCGCGGCGTCGTCGGTGAGCTCGACGCACTGGCCGCTCACGCGCCCGGCGTGGCTGCGGCCGAACGCGGCCAGCGTCTCGTTCGTCTTCCCTTGGTCGATGTCCCAGATGACCACCTGCGCACCCGAGGCAAGGAAGCGCTCGGTGATCGCCAGGCCAATGCCTTGGGCGCCGCCGGTCACCACGGCGACGCGGCCCTCCAGGTCGACGCGGTTCATGCCAGCTCCTTCAGGCCCTTCAGCGCGGTGGGGTGGTTCTGGTGGTCGGCGATGTACTGCCGGATGATCTCTTCGAAGCTCGCTTCGGCACGGATGCCCAGCGCCGTGGCCCGCTTGGCGATCACGCCGCCGGGCCAGTTGGCCACGATGCCGGCGATGCGCTCGTCGCGCTGCGGCCTGACCAGCGCCCGCACCCGCGGGCCGGCCACCCGGGCCAGCGCATCGAGCATCTGCTGCACGCTGACGTTGAGCCCCGGCATGGTCATCGCCGAGCGGCCGACAAAGGCCTCGCGGCTGGCTTCATGCACCGCGACGAGCCCGTCGACCATGCTCTGCGGCGAAGCCACCGCGTGTGTCACGGCGGGGTCCACCGGCAGCTGCGCCTCCTCGCCCGCCAACGGCTCGCGGATGATCCCGCTGAAGAACGAGCTCGCCGCCCCATTGGGCCGCCCGGGACGCACCGTCACCGTCACCAGCCGCGCGGCGCGCCCGTCGAGAAACCCCTTGCGCGTGTAGTCGGCGATGAGGTGCTCGCAGATGTGCTTCTGCGCGCCGTAGCTGGTCTGCGGCGTGGGCAGCGTGTCGTCGCCCACCCGCGCCGGGAACGGGTAGGCCGGGTCGGGCCCGAACACCGCGATCGAGCTGGAGAACACCAGCTTGGCGACCTTGCCGCTGCGCTGCTGGCGCGCGCGCATCGCGTCCAGCAGCGCGCGCGTGCTGTCCAGGTTGGAGCCCATGCCGAGGTCGAAGTCCAGCTCGCATTCGCCCGAGACGGCCGAAGCCAGGTGGAAGATGCCGTCGAATTCCTCGTCGCGCAGCGCCTGCACCTCGGGCATCAGCTTGCCCACGCGGCCCAGCACGCGCCGGTCGGCCAGCAGGTCCGCCGGGGCGGCCACCTGGTCGGTGAGCACGATCTGCTCGATGCGCCGGCCGTCCAGCCTTTCGCGCGCAAGCAGCGTGCGCGCCAGGCGCACGCCGACAAAGCCGGCCCCGCCGGTGATCAGCACTCTCATGGTCCCAGGTCCTTCACGGTCCGTTCCACCCCTTGCAGCACGAAGCCGGTCGCGCCACGCCTACCAGCGCGCGCCGAAGTGCTCTCGCAGCTCCTGCAGCGGCGCTTCGCCCAGCGGCGGCGGCTCGCGCCCGCACAGCAGCCACAGCCGCGCCGTCTCTTCCAATTCTTCCAGCACCGCCATAGCCTCGGCGGGGCTGGCGTGCCAGACGTTGGGCCCGAGCCGGTCGAGCATCACCGCGCGCAGCGGCACACCGCGCGCCGCCGCAGCCTCGATGGCTGCAGCCACCCGCGCGGCTGCTTCGGGGTCGCCGGGCCGGTGGTACGGAATCAGGGGCACGTGGCCCACCTTCATCACGTAGTACGGCGTGATCGGCGGCAGGATGTCGGCCTCGCTCCACACGCCCGCCAGCGTCAGCGCGACCAGATGCGTGCTGTGCGTGTGGATCACGCAGCCGGCCTCGGGCGCGGCCGCGTAGATGCGCCGGTGCAGCGCCAGCGTCTTGCTGGCGCGGTCACCCGAGCGCTGCACGCCGTCGAGGCCCACATGCGCCAGCCGCCCGGGCGCAAGGAAACCCAGGCACGCATCGGTGGGCGTGATGAGGAAACCGGCATCGCCGGCCAGCCGCACGCTGATGTTGCCGGCGGTGGCATGCACGTAGCCGCGCTCGAAGAGCGACCGGCCGACGCGGCAGACCTCCTCGCGCAACGCGTCGTCGTTCATCACGCCCGCGCGCCCGCTGCGCCGGCCATGGCCAGCGCAGTGCTGAAGAAATCGGGCGCGCCGAAGTTGCCGGACTTCAGGGCCAGCCACATCGGCGCCGCCGTGCGGCCTGCCGACACGGCGCCCAGTGCCTCGGTCCACGGCACGCCCGGGCAGATGCTCTCGCCGATGCGCAAGCCGCGTACGCCCAGCGCCTGCACCACCGCGCCGCTGGTCTCGCCGCCGGCCACGACGAAGCGCTGCACGCCGGCATCGGCCAGCCCGCGCGCCAGCGCCGCCAGCGCCTGCTCCACGCGCGCGCCCGCAGCCTGTGCGCCCCATCGACCCTGCAACTCGTGCAACTGCGCCGCGTCGACAGTGGAGTGCACCAGCGGCACACCACCCCCGGCCAGCACGCCGCGCGCCCACGCGAGCACCGCGGCCTCTTCGGCAGCTGCGGAGGCCGCCTGCCCCAGCAGCGCACGAACGTCCAGTGCCCGCGCCGGCCGTTGCGCCGAGCGCCAGTGCGCCACCTGCCCCTGCGTGGCCAGCGAACACGAGCCCGACAACACCACCGCGCGCCCGCCCATCGCGCCGATCTCGGCCGCGTCGGCACGGCGCTGCACGAGCCCCTGCCGTTCGTAGAACTCGGGCAGGCCGAGCGCCAGCCCCGAGCCCGCGGTGAGCAGCGGCAGCCCGCCCAGCGCATCGCCCAGCACACGCAGGTCGGCGTCGTGCAAGGCGTCGGCCACGGCGATGCGCACCCCGCCGGCCCGCAGCGCCGCCACGCCCTGGCGCACCCCGGCCGCACCGCGCGCCACGCTGTCGTAGCGCAGCAGCCCCACCTTCGTCTGCGCCCGGCACTGCGCCTGCAGCACGCGCACGAGGTTGCTGTCGCGCATCGGCGTGAGAGGATGGTCGCGCATCCCCGAGTCCGACAGCAGCTGGTCGCCGACGAACAGGTGCCCGCGGAAGATGGTGCGGCCGTTCTCCGGGAACGCCGGGCACGCGATGGTGAAGTCGGTGCCCAGCTCGTCCATCAGCGCCTCGGTCACCGGGCCGATGTTGCCCGCTGGCGTGGAGTCGAAGGTCGAGCAGTACTTGAAGTAGCAGTGCCTGGCGCCCGCGTTGCGCAGCCAGCGCCACGCCGCCAGCGACTCGGCCACCGCGTCGGCCGCCGGCGTGGTGCGCGACTTCAACGCCACCACTACCGCGTCTGCCTGCGCCGCGGCAGACCCGAGCGCAGACATGTCGCCCGCCGGCACGCCGATCAGCTGCACCGTGCGCATGCCGCCGCGCACCAGCATGCTGGCCACGTCGGTGGCGCCGGTGAAGTCGTCGGCGATCACGCCCAGCGTGACGGCCCCTGCGCCGGGCCCGGCGCTCACTTGCGCCCCCGCCCTGCGGGTAGCGGCGCGCGGCGCCGCAACGTGCGCACCGCGGTCGTCGCCGCGCGGCCTTCGCGTTCGATCAGGCCGCCCTGCACCAGGCGTTCCTCGCCGTTGAACAGGTGGTTCACGGCGGCGGCCCGCGCCTTCGCCACGTCACGCGCCTCGATCGCCTCGACAATGGCCCGGTGCTCCTCGCGCACCTGGCGCATGAAGTCCTCGCGCCGTGCCTCGTTGCCCTTGGTCACGCGCATGGCCTCGCGCAGGTACTGCTCCAGGAAGGCCAGCAACCGGCCGAACTGCGGGTTGCCTGTCGCCTCGCCGATGGCGCGGTGGAAGGCCATGTCCTCGGCCACGCCGTCGTGGCCGGAGGCCATGGCGGTGTCGATGGCCTTCAGCGAGCGCTTCAGGCCCGCCTGCTGGGCCCGCGTGCTGCGCTCGGCGGCCAGCGCGGCGATCTCGCCTTCGAGCACACGGCGCAGCTCCACCACCTGCACCACCGCCTGCATCGACTCCAGCACCGTGGGGTCGAAGGCCAGCGAGCGATGCGCCGGCGCCGGCGCCACATAGACCCCGCTGCCCTGGCGCGACAGCAAAAGCCCGCGCGACTTGATGCGCTGCACCGCCTCGCGCACCACCGAGCGTGAAACGCCGTGGCGGGCGCTCAGCTGCGCTTCGGTGGGCAGGCGGTCGCCGGGGCGCAGCGCGCCGCTGTCGATCTGGGCGATGAGCGCGGCAGCCAGACGGTCGGACAGGCGCTCGGTCACCCAGCCCGGGCCGCCCGCCCCACCTGCCGCGCCCGTGCCAACGGGCGGGCCGCGGCGCGCGTCGGGCCGGAGGTCGATGGGCATATTCGTCAGGTTATCAGACAACTTTGCGGGCCGACAACGGGTAAGCCCTGAAGCGGCTGCGTGCCGCCGGCCTTATGGTTCCGACCCGCCTCATCCACCCGAGCGCCCGCGTTCGCGCCCTCCGGGCCGCCCTCTTCCCCTCTTCGTGCCGCCGCCGCGGTCGCCCACGCCAACCGCACACCGCCATGGCCCAGGTCTCCATCCGTTCGATGAAGAAGCGCTTCGGCGAGGTCGAGGTGCTGCACGGCGTGAGCATCGAGATCCCCGACGGCTCGTTCACGGTGCTCGTCGGCCCCAGCGGCTGCGGCAAGAGCACGCTGCTGCGCATGGTGGCCGGGCTGGAGAACATCTCCGAGGGCGAGCTGTACATCGGCGAGCGCCTGGTCAACACGGTGCCGCCCAAGCAGCGCGACATCGCGATGGTGTTCCAGAACTACGCGCTGTACCCGCACATGACGGTGCGCGACAACATGGCGTTTTCGCTCACGCTGGCCAAGACACCCAAGGCCACCGTCGACGAGCGCGTGGGCCAGGCGGCCGGCATCCTGGGCCTCACGCCGCTGCTCGACCGCTTCCCGCGCCAGCTCTCCGGCGGCCAGCGCCAGCGCGTGGCGATGGGCCGCGCCATCGTGCGCAAGCCGCAGGTCTTTCTCTTCGACGAGCCGCTGTCCAACCTCGACGCCAAGCTGCGCGTGCAGATGCGCACCGAGATCAAGGAACTGCACCAGCGGCTGAAGACCACCAGCGTGTATGTCACGCACGACCAGATCGAGGCCATGACGATGGCCGACCAGATCGTCGTCATGCACGACGGCATCGTCGAGCAGATGGGCGGCCCGCTGGAGCTCTACGACCGCCCGGCCAACCGCTTCGTCGCCGGCTTCATCGGCAGCCCGGCGATGAACTTCGTCGACGGCCGGCTCGAAGGCGCCACGGTCACGCTGGCCGGTGGCGCCAGGGTGGGCGTGCCGGCCGGGGTGAACGGCGCCGCGCGCAGCGTGATCTACGGCATCCGCCCGGAGCACCTCGACCTGTGCGCCACCGGCGAACCCGGCGGCTTCGACGGCGAAGTGGTCGTCGTCGAACCCACCGGCAGCGAGACGCAGGTGTTCGTGCGCCTGGGCGAGCAGGAAATCGTCGGCGTGTTCCGCGAGCGCCACGATTTCCAGCCCGGCCAGCGCGTGCGCCTGAAGCCACGTGCCGACAAGGTGCATCTCTTCGACCCGCAAAGCGGCCAACGGATCTGAGGCTGCTTCCCGCGTTCCTTCCACCACGATCCACCCCTCGCCCGCCGCACGGCGCACTTTCTCGCAAGCAGGAGACCGCGATGATCCACAGCCCCCTGAAGAACCTCAACCGCCGCACCGTGCTGAAGGCCGGCGCCGCGCTCGGCGCGGCCGGCTCGGCCAACCTGCTGGCATGGGCGCAAGCCTGGGCGCAGAGCTCGCCGTTCAAGCCCGAGAAGGGCGCCAAGCTTTCGCTCATGCGCTGGAAGCGCTTCATCCAGGCCGAGGAAGACAGCTTCATGAAGCTGGTCGCCGCCTTCAGCAAGGCCACCGGCGTGGAAGTGAAGGTCACGCACGAGAGCCTGGACGACGTGCAGCCCAAGGCCAGCGTGTCGGCCAACACCGGCCAGGGCCCGGACCTCTTCTGGGGCCTGTACTCCCTGCCCCACCTCTTCCCGACCAAGTGCGTTGACGTCACCGACGTCGCCAACTACCTCGGCAAGAAGTACGGCGGCTGGGTGCCCTCGGCCGAGACCTATGGCAAGAGCGGCGGCAAGTGGATCGCCATCCCCGTGGCCTACAACGGCAACGTCATCAACTACCGCCAGAGCATGATCGAGAAGGCGGGCTTCAAGGAAGTCCCGAAGGACACCGCCGGCTTCCTCGAGCTGATGAAGGCGCTCAAGGCCAAGAGCACGCCGGGCGGTTTCGCGCTCGGCCGCGCCTCCGGCGACGGCAACGCCTGGGTGCATTGGGCCCTGTGGGCGCACGGCGGCAACCTCGTCGACGCCAAGGACAAGGTGATCATCGACTCACCCGAAACCGCCAAGGCACTCGAGTACGTCAAGACGATGTCCGAGTCGTTCGTCAGCGGTACCGCCTCGTGGAACGACGCCTTCAACAACAAGGCCTTCCTGACCAGCGAAATCAGCCTCACCAACAACGGCGTGTCCATCTACGCCGCGGCGAAGCGCGACGCCGGCAAGGACCCGAAGATGAAGGAGATCATGGACGACATGAACCACGCGCTGTGGCCCGTGGGTCCTGTCGGCAAGCCGACCGAGTTCCACATCGCGTACCCGATGATGCTGATGCGCTACAGCAAGGTGCCGAATGCCGGCAAGGCCTTCATGGCGTTCATGCTCGAAGCCGAGAACTACAACACCTGGCTCGAGGAGGCGGTGGGCTATCTGACGCACCCGCTCAACGCCTACGACGCCAACAAGGTGTGGACGAGCGACCCCAAGCTGAGCCTCGTTCGCGACGTCGCCAAGCGCACGCTCACGGCCGGCGGCCTGGGTTCGGTGGGCGAGAAGGCGGCCTCGGCCCTGGCCGACTTCGTGGTGCTGGACATGTTCGCCTCGGTCGCCACCGGCCGCGCCTCGGTGAAGGAGGCCATCGCCGTGGCCGAACGCCAGGCCAAGCGCATCTACCGCTGAAGC
>JAEUPD010000007.1 GCA_016788525.1 Rubrivivax sp. | reverse complement strand
AACAACATGAGCCCCATCATGTCAACTAGTGCTTGGTGTTTCGGCACAACACTTGGATAATTTCGAACTGCAGGAAGCACTCACATGCTGGTCTGGGAAGAAGAAGCACGCACACCGACAACCCACGCGCCCTCCATCCGTCCGAGGAGCGCGAACGCCGCATCCCCGGCATCTTCTGCGGCCCTCCTGAAACCTTCAGTCGACCAGCTCCCCACGCCGGCGCTGGCTTCAGCGGTGCCGGTCTTCACGCCGACGCCGCGCTCGCCGGCAACGACGGCGGCCTCGGCGAAGCCGGCCGAGCCGCGGCCGATGCAAGAGCAGCAGCGTCGCGTGAACGTGGCCGACAAGCGCATCATCAACGGCCAGACCGACGTCAACCAGCTGGTCCCGTTCAAGTACAAGTGGGCGTGGGAGAAGTACCTCGCCACCTGTGCCAACCACTGGATGCCGCAGGAGGTGAGCATGTCGCGTGACATCGCCACCTGGAAGGATCCGAACGGCCTCACCGAAGACGAGCGCCGCATCATCAAGCGCAACCTCGGCTTCTTTGTCACCGCCGATTCGCTGGCCGCCAACAACATCGTGCTGGGCACCTACCGGCACATCACCGCGCCCGAGTGCCGCCAGTTCCTTCTGCGCCAGGCCTTCGAAGAGGCGATCCACACCCACGCCTACCAGTACATCGTCGAGAGCCTGGGGCTCGATGAAGGCGAGATCTTCAACGCCTACCACGAGGTCCAGTCCATCCGCGACAAGGACGAGTTCCTGATCCCGTTCATCGACGCGATCATGGACCCCAACTTCCGCACCGGCACGCCCGAGACCGATCAGACGCTGCTCAAGAGCCTGATCGTCTTTGCCTGCCTGATGGAGGGCCTGTTCTTCTACGTCGGCTTCACGCAGATCCTCTCGCTCGGCCGGCAGAACAAGATGACGGGCGCGGCCGAGCAGTACCAGTACATCCTTCGCGACGAGTCGATGCACTGCAATTTCGGCATCGACCTGATCAACCAGATCAAGCTCGAGAACCCGCACCTGTGGACGGCGGAGTTCAAGGCCGAGATCAAAGGTCTGTTCCAGAAGGCCGTCGAGCTCGAGTACCGCTACGCCGAAGACACGATGCCGCGCGGCGTGCTCGGCCTCAATGCCTCGATGTTCAAGGGCTACCTGCGCTACATCGCCAACCGGCGCGCCACGCAGATCGGCCTGGAGGCCCTCTTCCCCAACGAAGAGAACCCCTTCCCCTGGATGAGCGAGATGATCGACCTGAAGAAGGAGCGCAACTTCTTCGAGACCCGGGTCATCGACTACCAGACCGGCGGCGCGCTGGCGTGGGACTGAAGCGAGAGAACCGCAGCCCATGCGCAACGAGCCACCCAAACGCCCCTCATTGCGGCGGCTGCTGATGCCGCTGGCGAGTGGGCGCCTCTAGAGAGAGATCAAGAAAGAATGGCGAATCACGGCCGGCCGCAGAGCCACTGCACCGCGACACCCGCAATGGGCGGGCGCGGCGACGGCGCCGGATTCGCAACCGCATTCACTGCACCGGGGTCGCCAACCTGGACCGAAGGGGTCCGTGAGGCAGGCCTGCGGGCTGTGAATCTTCGCGCGGCATCCAGCTGCGCGGAGCCTTTGTCAACTTGATCAAGGAGATCGTCATGGCAACTGCGAAGAAAGCTGCGAAGAAGGCGCCCGCCAAGAAGGCCGCCAAGAAGGCCGCCAAGAAGGCTGCGCCGAAGAAGGCCGCCACCAAGAAGGCGCCGGCCAAGAAGGCCGCGACCAAGAAGGCCGCAACCAAGAAGGCCGCGCCGAAGAAGGCCGCGACCAAGAAGGCGCCGGCCAAGAAGGCCGCGACCAAGAAGGCCGCGCCGAAGAAGGCCGCCGCGAAGAAGGCGCCTGCGAAGAAGGCGGCGAAGAAGGCGACGAAGCGGCCGGCGACCAAGAAGGCAGCGACCAAGAAGGCGGCGAAGAAGCCTGCCGCCCCCGCCGCCCCGGCTGCCCCTGCACCGGCAAAGACGACGTTGAATCCAGCTGCTGCTTGGCCGTTCCCAACCGGAAACAAGCCATAGTAGAAGGCAGCATCTAGCTAGGAGGCCCGGGCAGTTCGCCGGGCCTTTTTTTGTTTTTGCCCCGCCCGACCTCTAGTCGGCTGCCAACCTGGCCGCGGCGTCCATAGATGAAAATGAAGCGCTCACAGCCTGAGGAATGGACAAACTTATGTCGAAGTTGCTGTCCACGCTGAATACCGGGATCGCCAGCGCTACGGATGACTTGCATAGGGCGGAATTGCAGGCCAAGAAGGCCGGGTACCTAGCTCGCGTTGGTCGCTTTGAAGAGGCGCAGCAGATCATTGCCCAGCTGCGAAGCGCGTATGGCGATGGTCGGAGTCCGAGCGTGTCGGTCTGGACCATGCTTGCCGAGGGACTTCTCCACACATATCGGGACATGGCGGATGAAGGCGCCGACCGCATCATGCGTGCAAACGTACTAGCAGGCGCGATGCGCGATCGCCCATTGATTGCGGCGACTGCAACCTGGAGGGCGCACTTGCAGTCGGAGCGATCTGAGTTCAAGGGGATGGCTCGGTCGGTGGATGATGCGTTCGCAAACTGCACGCCGGAGGATCATGAACTGCTCGCTAGGCTGTACATGACGATCGGAAACGCTCGGATGTCGGTCGGTTCGAGAACGGCTGCCAACGAGCTATACATGTTCGCCCGGCATCACGCGCTTGAGTGCGGCGACCAAGCGACGATCGATGCATTGATCTACAACAAGGCGGCGTTCGCGCTGGCTTGGATGCGCGCCCGCTCCTGTTACGGCGAGCTCGACCAGGACCTGATCCGGCAGATTCGAGTTGAGATCGCCTCAGCAAAGACCTACCAACAGTTGGCAGAAGTCGGGGCGCTAGCGAACTTCGTCTTCCTCTGGGAAGCTCGGTTGTACCTTCTGTCCGGAGAGTACGACCGAGCCATTCCAGCGCTTGAGTCGATCCAATACATGGAGCCCTTCGCTCGATACAACTACCATGCCTCGCTCGTAAGGTTGGAGGTCGCCTATTGCCAGATTCGTACGACTCAAGGGATAGTTGACCGGGAGGCTGTCAGGGCGGCCGTAGACACAGATTTTTCGGGGCTCCACGATGACGACAAGCTCGTCGCGACGTGGTTGAAACGCGAGGTTGTTGCGGCGATGCCTGACCTTGGAGATCTGAGTGCTGCAAGCAGGAGGTTGGAGGCGGCTCAAGCAGAGTTTGATGCAAG
Organism: Rubrivivax sp.; assembly: GCA_016788525.1. Lineage (GTDB taxonomy): Bacteria > Pseudomonadota > Gammaproteobacteria > Burkholderiales > Burkholderiaceae_C > Rubrivivax. The sequence continues at coordinate 10,291 of JAEUPD010000007.1, read as the reverse complement.
CTGCCTTACCCTGCGGAACATCCTAGATGGCTTGGCTCCCCAACCGCACATCAAGCGGCCACCAGTAGCCATGCCAAAGCCCCAAAGCTGAATGCCATCCCCTCTCATCGCCCTACTCATGGGCTCTTCCTCCGACTGGGAGACGCTCCAGCCCGCGGCGGTGCTCCTGGACGAGTTCAGCGTTCCGTACGAAGCCCGCGTGGTCTCGGCTCACCGCATGCCCGATGACATGTTTCGCTTTGCCGAGCAGGCCGAGGCCTCGGGCCTGAGGGCGATCATCGCGGGCGCGGGCGGGGCGGCGCATCTGCCGGGCATGCTGGCCGCGAAGACCACGGTACCCGTGCTGGGCGTGCCGGTGCCAAGCCGCCACCTGCAGGGCGTGGACTCGCTGCACTCGATCGTTCAGATGCCCAAGGGCATCCCGGTGGCCACCTTCGCGATCGGCGCCGCGGGGGCGGCCAACGCGGCGCTGTTCGCCGTGGCAATGCTGGCGCATGGTGATGCGGACCTTCGCGCGCGGCTGCATGCCTTCCGCGCCCGGCAGACGCAAGCCGCCCGCGCGATGACGCAAGAGCTCGCGCCGCGGACATGAACGCCGTGAGTGGGCCGGCGCCGCAGGCGCCCGCGCTCGGAACGAGCGCGCAGGCGGTGTCGGTGCGCCACGCCCGCCTCGGTGTGCTCGGTGGCGGCCAGCTTGGCCGCATGTTCGTACATGCCGCCCATCGGCTGGGTCATCGGGTCACCGTGCTCGACCCCGATCCGGCCAGCCCTGCCGCCGCAGCGGCCGACGCGCATCTGCGCGCGCCCTACGACGACCCGCAGGCGCTGGCTCAGCTCGCCGCGCTTTGCGAGGCGGTCAGCACAGAGTTCGAAAACGTGCCGGCGGTTGCCCTGCAGCGGCTTGCAGAGCGCGGCTGCCGGGTTGCGCCGGCGGCAGAGGCGGTGGCCTTGTGCCAGCACCGGCTGCGCGAGAAGCGGCTGTTCGCCAGTGCCGGCGTGCCCTGCGTGGCCCACGCAGCCATCGAAAGCGAGGCCGACCTCGCGCAACCCGCGGTGGCCGCGTTGCTGCCAGGCATCCTGAAGACCGCCACGCTCGGCTACGACGGCAAGGGCCAGGTGACCGTGGCGCGCGCCGACGATCTCGCCCCCGCCTTCGCGGGCCTGGGGCGCAGCCCCTGCGTGCTCGAGCAGCGCGTCAAGCTGGATGCCGAGGTGAGCGTCATCGTGGCCCGTGGCGCCGACGGAACCATCGTCCACCTGCCCCTTCAGCGCAACCTGCATCGCGGCGGCATCCTCGCGGTCACCGAGGTGCCGGCCCCCGGGGTGGCACCGGATCTCGCCGCAGCCGCGGTGGCCCACGCCTGTCGGCTGGCCGAGCACATGACCTACGTCGGCGTGCTGTGCGTGGAGTTCTTCGTGCTCGCCGATGGCCGGCTGCTGGCCAACGAGATGGCGCCGCGGCCGCACAACTCGGGGCACCACAGCATCGATGCGTGCGACATCTCGCAGTTCGAGCTGCAGGTGCGCACGCTGCTGGGCTGGCCGCTGGTGGCGCCGCGACTGCATTCGTGCGCCGTGATGCTCAACCTGCTGGGGGACCTGTGGTTCGATGCCGCCGACGGCACCGCGCGCGAACCCGACTGGCCGGCGGTGCTGGCGCTGCCCGGCGCGCACCTGCACCTGTATGGCAAGGCCGAGGCGTGGCGGGGCCGCAAGATGGGCCACCTGACGATCACCGGGGCCACGCCGCAGCGGGTGCGCGAGGTTGCCGAAGCGGCCGCGGGAGTGCTCGGCCTGCCGCCGTTGCGCGGCTGAGGCCGTGATGTCACCGGCGACGAGCACGGGCCGGCCGGCGGCGGCTGATCGGGCCCGCCATGCCGGCTGCGCCGGCAGCGAAATGCGATGAGCGGGCCGGCCGAATCGACGAAGGACGCGGCGGCTGCCGATGCCGCCATACAAGTCGCTGCGCAAGCCCTCGCCAGTGGCGAACTGGTCGCCTTCCCGACCGAAACGGTCTACGGGCTTGGCGCTCGCGCCGACAGCGACGAGGCGGTGGCGCGCATCTTTGCCGCCAAGGGCCGGCCGGCAGAGCACCCGCTGATCGTGCATGTGGCCTCCATCGAGTCGGCGCGCGAGTTCGCCGCAACCTGGCCCGCGGCCGCCGAGGTGCTGGCGCGCGCCTTCTGGCCCGGGCCGCTGACGCTGATCGTGCCGCGCCGGCCCCAGGTTGCCGCGGCCGCCGCCGGCGGGCAGCCGACCATCGGCTTGCGCATGCCGGCGCACCCGGTGGCGCTGGCGTTGCTGCGCGCCGCGGCGCAGCGCGGCGTGGCCGGTGTCGCCGGTCCGAGCGCCAACCGTTTCGGGCGGGTCAGCCCCACCTGCGCCGAGCATGTGCGTGCCGAATTCGGGCCGCAGCTTCGTCTGCTCGATGGCGGCGCCTGCGCCGTGGGCATCGAATCGGCGATCGTCGACTGCACGCACGAGCCGCCCGCGCTGCTGCGGCCCGGGCAGCTGGAACGCCGGCGTATCGAGGCGGCCCTTGGTGTGCCACTGGCGTTGCCTGCCGCCGATTCGCCGCGCGCTTCGGGCACGCTGGAGGCGCACTACGCGCCGAGCGCCAGCGTGCTGTTGCTGGAGGGGCCGGACCTGGCCGTGCGCACGGCCCACCCCCCTGCGCTGGCCGACCGGGGGGTCGGGGTATATTCGCGCCGCGTGCCGGCGGCAGGCTGGTTGCATCGTCCGATGCCCGGCGACCCCGACGCTGCGGCGCAGGAGTTGTTCGCAGCGCTGCGCTGGTTCGACGAAGCTGCAGCCCACGAGATCTGGGTCGAGCGGGTGCCCGCCACGGCCGCGTGGGAAGGCATCCGCGATCGCCTCCAGCGCGCCGCCGCTGCCCGCACCGACCCCGACCCCTCGCCCTGCCCCTGAAACGTCTCGCACTCGGCCGGCCGCGCCCATCGCCGCCCACTTGTCACCGAGCAGCTCTTCCCGGACCGCCGATGTCTCCTTCCTCTCTCTCCCCGGCCCCGCCGGCCACGCTGTGGCCGCGGCGGCGCACTGCGGCGGCCCGCCTGGCCGCCGCGGCGGTGGCCGCCGGTGCCATGACCTTGCTGGTGGCGTGCGGCGGCAGCACCTCGGCCTTCGACCCCTTCGTCCCCGAGCGCATGTTTGCCTTCGGCGACGAGTCGAGCGCGTTGACGACCGATGCGCCCAGCGGGCGCAACTGGGGTGTCAACGGCATCAACGGCAACGGCACCGACGACACCGCCGATGACTTCCTCGACTGCACGGTGCTGCCCAACTGGGTGCAGTCGCTGGCCGCCTTCTACGGATTCGTCTTCGCCGAGTGCAACCCCAACGCGGTGGCCGCACCGCAGGCCCGCAACTGGGCCGCCGCGGGGGCTCGCGTGGCCGAGGTCGAGGCGCAGGTCGACGCCCAGGTGGCAGCCGGCGGCTTTCGCGACAAGGACGTGGCCACCGTGCTGGTGGGTATCAACGACATCGTCGAGTTGTATGGTCAGTACGACGGCAGCAACGACGCGGCCCTGGAAGCCGAAGCCCGCGCGCGGGGCCAGCGAGCCGCCCGCGTCGTCAACCGCCTCGTCGTGCTGGGCGCCAAGGTGGTGGTGTCCAACATCCCCGACCTTGGCTACACGCCCTTCGCCAAGAGCGAGAACATCGCCCACCCGGGCAGCAACCGCACGGCCGTGCTGTCGCGCCTGTCGTCGGCCTTCAATGAACAGCTGGGGGTGAGCATCCTGCTGGACGGCCGCTTCGTCGCGCTGGCGCAGACCGACCAGCGCATGCTGGCGATCGTCCGCAACCCGGGTGCCTTCGTGATGGCCAACACCACCGACGCGGCCTGCGCCACCCCGCCGCCCGCCTGCACGACCACGACCCTGGTCACCGATGCGAACGCCAGCACATGGCTGTGGGCCGGTGACGTGCTGCTGTCGTCGCGTGGCCAGTCGGAGCTGGCGTCGCTGGCCATTGCACGCGCACAGCGCAACCCGTTCTGAGCACCGCCATGTTCAAGGCGGCGGTGAACCCCGCCGTCCTTCGACGCGCAGCTTGATCGCCAGGATCGTCGCCGCCAGCGCCAGCGTCACCGCGTTGGCCACGATGATCGGCCAGCGCCCGATGACGATGCCGTAGGCCAGCCACAGCGCCACACCCAGCGTGAACGCCGTGTACATGGCCAGCGAGATGCCGCGCGTGTCGCGCGTGCGCAAGGTCAGCACGGCCTGCGGCACGAAAGCCGCGGTGGTCAGCACCGCAGCCAGCGCGCCCAGCACCTCCGCCAGCGCCTCCGTCACGATGCCACCTTGTGCAGCAACACCTCCAGCGCGGCGCGTGCGGCATGGGCCTGCGGGTGGTTGACCAAGGCCACGAACACCAGCCGTCGGCCATCGGCGGCGTGCACATAGCCGGCCAGGCCAGCCACATCGCGCAGCCCCCCGGTCTTCAGGTGCGCGCGCCCGGCTGCGGCGCGCACACGGCGCGCGGTGCCGTCCACCGCCACCACCGGCAGCGAGGCCATGAGTTCAGGCATCGTGGGCGAGGCGTGCGCCAGCACGAGCAGCTGCGCCAGCTGCCGCGGCGACAGGCGCGACTCGCGTGAAAGGCCCGAGCCGTTGTTCACCACCGCGCTCGCTGCCGACGCTGGGCCCAGCCGTTCGGCCAGCCAGCGCTGCAGCAGGGCACGCGCGGCCAGCGGCGTGGCCGGCACCAGCGGGTCGGCCTCGCGCGCCAGCGTCAGCGCCAGTTGCTCGGCCATGACGTTGTTGCTGAACTTGTTGATGTCATGCACCACCTCGGCCAGTGACGGTGAGCGCCGCTCGAACGTCGGTGGCGTGCCTGCTGGCGCCGGCCCGTCGCGCACGCGCCCGGTGAGCGTGCCGCCCATCTCGAGCCACAACCCCTCGAGCAGCCGCGCGTCGTAGCTGGCGGGCCGCGAGTCGGCCAGCGCCCAGGACCGTTCACCGCAAGCCAGCGGGAAGCGGCCCGCAAAGCGCACCCGTACCTCCGCAGCGCTGGCCGCCGGGCGTGCGGGGGCCGCCTGGCCCGCCTCTGCGGTGCCTGTATCGAACTGCGCGCCGAGTGCAGCGCGCCAGTTGCCGCATGGGCCCGTGCCCAGCGGCACGGTGCGGTCGACCTCGGTGCGCGCCAGCGCCGGCTCGACGCTCACCCGAGCGACGCCGCCGGCCACGTCGGGCGTGAAGCTGTAAATCACGGCGCGGTAGTTCAGCAGCAGCGCGGCCGGGCGCACGTTGTAGGCGCGCAGCGGCTCCCCGTCGAACTCGCCCGGCGGCTGCTCGGGCACGGCAAACGCCGAAGCATCGACGACGATGTCGCCACGGATCTCGCGCACGCCCATTTGCATCACGCGGCGAAGCAGCAGCCACAGCCGCTCGTGCACCAGCGTGGGGTCGCCGCTGCCGCGGATGTGCAGCGAACCGTCCAGCGCGCCACCGTCGCGCACCGGGCCGGCCAGCCACACCGGGGTGCTCCAGGTGTAGCCAGGTCCCAATCGCTCCAGCGCGGCCTGCGTGGTGACCAGCTTGGAGAGGGAGGCGGGGTTCAGCGCCAGATCGGCCTGCCACTCGTGCAGCGTGCGGCCGCTCGCGGCGTCCTGCACGATGAAGGCCAGGGCCTGTTCGGGCACGCCGGCGCGCTGCAGCGCAGATCGCACCTCCTCGAAAACGACCGCGGCCGGGGCGGCAGGAGCCGCGTCGGGGGCGAGAGCGGCGCCAAGCCACAAGCCGGCCAGCACCTGCCGCCCCGCCGCCACCAGGCCGGGCCGGCGCGGCACCCGATGCCGGTGCTTGCGGCCCCTGGTCGACAACATGCCCGGCATGATCGCACGGCTAAACTGCCCGCATGCCCGCGCCGCCGCTGACCTCGCCCAGCCAGCTGCACGCCGCAGCGGAAAGAACTCCCCCGGGCGCCGCTGCCGCTGCTGCCGCCGGCCCCGTCGCGGTGGCAGGCGCGGCCGGTGCCGCGTCCCCAGCGAGCGGCATCGCGGCGTCCCGCGCTGACGTCGCCATCACGCCGGGGCTCCCCGCCGGCCGCAGCCTGGCCCGGCTGTGTGTCGCGGTCGTGCTGTGCATCTGGGTCAGTTTCATCCTGGTGGCCCGGGGCAGCGCGCGCGGTACGCTGACGCCTTGGGACATCGCCTGGCTGCGCTTCCTCTTCAGCGGCCTGGTGGTTCTGCCGCTGGCCTGGCGGTTTCGTCGCGCGCTGCTGGGCGGCCTGACGGCAGAAGTGAACGGCCTGCGGCGCCATGCCGCTGGTGCGCCCCCAACCACCGTGGCCGTGCGGCGCGCGCTGGCGCTGGGGCTGAGCGGCGGCATCGGCTATTGCCTGCTGGCCTACAGCGGTTTCTTCCTCGCGCCGGTGTCGCATGCCGCGGTGCTGCTGCCCGGCAGCCTGCCACTGTGGAGCGCGCTGGGCGCCTGGTGGCTGCTCGGCGAGCGGCCCACCGCGTCGCGCTGGGCGGGCCTGGCGCTCATCGTTGCGGGCGGGGTGGCTGTGGCCGGCGCCAGCCTGCGCGAGGCCTTCGGCGGCCTGGGCACCTGGCGCGGCGACCTGCTGTTCGCCGCGGCCAGCATGTCGTGGGCGCTGTACGGCGTGTTGTGCCGCCGCTGGCGCGTCGGCGCGCTGCACGCCACGGCGGCGATCGCCACGGTGGCGCTGGTGCTGGCCGTGCCCGCCGGTGCCGTGGGCTGGGCGATCGGCGCGGTGCCCAGTGGCCTGGCGGCGGCGTCCTGGCGCGAGATCGGCTTTCAGGCGGTCTACCAGGGCGGGCTTGCGATGCTCGTGGCCGGCGTGGCGTTCACCCAGGTCGTGGCGCACTATGGGCCGGTGCGCACGACGATGTTCACGGCGCTGGTGCCACCGCTGGCCGCGCTGGCCGCGGTGCCCGTGCTCGGCGAGCCGCTGGCCGCCTCGGCGTTGCTGGGGCTGGCCGGCGTGACGCTGGGCTTGCTCGTCGGCGCCGGGGTCGTTGGCTGGCCCGGCCGCAAGGCCGCGGGGACCGCCGGAGCTGCCGGAGCCGCCCCGTGAACGCCGACGCGGCGGGGCGCCCGCACGCGGTGGTGCCGGGCCGGCAGGGTGCCGGCACGGTGCCCCTGCTGGCCTTCGACACCAGCACCGAGCGGTTGGCGGTGGCCGCGGCCGGCCCGCGGGGCATCTTCGCGTTCAACGGGGCTGGCGGCCCGGTGGCCTCGGCAGAACTGTTGCCGCGCATCCATGAAGCGCTTTCGGCGGCGGGCCTGAGGCTGGCCGATGTGGCAGCCATCGGCTTCGGCCGGGGGCCGGGCGCCTTCACCGGGCTGCGCACCAGTTGCGCGGTGGCGCAGGGCCTGGGCCTTGGCGCGGGGCGGCCGCTGCTGCCGCTGGACAGCCTGCTGGTGGTGGCCGAAGACGCGTGCGGCGGCGAGCCTTGCGCTGCGGGCGACCCCGCGCCGCACCAGGATGCCGCGGCCGGCGCCCCGGCGCTGGTGGCCGTGGCGATGGACGCGCGCATGGACGAGGTCTACGGCGCGCTCTACGCGCCCGCCGCGGCCGGCTGGGCAACCTGGCGCGAGCCGGCGCTTTACACGCTGGCGGCATGGAGCGAGCTGATCGAAGGGCACGCGGGCCGGCTGTACGCGCTGGCCGGCTCGGCGCTGCCGGCCTTCGGTGCGCGCCTGCATTGCCCACCCGGCGTGCGCCGGGTGGGGGACGAGCACGACCGTGCGCACGCGTTGCTGCGCCTGGCGCAGGTGGCCTGGCACGCCGGCGCTGCTGTCGATGCGGCCGACGCGCTGCCGCTGTATCTGCGCGACAAGGTGGCGCTGACCTCCGCGGAGCGCGCAGCCGCCGCGTCGCGCGGCTCGGCCGCACCCGGTGCCGCTGCCGGCCAGGCCGCGGCCGAGGTGCGCCGGTGAGCGACTTCCACTCGCTCACCTCGCCGCGCACCGGGGCGAGGGTGGTTTCATGAGCCGCGCCGCCGCCGCGCCGCAGGGCCGCGCGATGGCCGTGGCAGACCTCGACGCCGTGATGGCCCTCGAGGTTGGCGCCTACAGCCACCCGTGGAGCCGGGGCAACTTCGTCGATTCCCTCGCCGCGGGACACCTTGCGCAGACCTGGTGGTGCTCCGGTGCGCTGGTCAGCTACTTCGTGGCCATGCCCGGTGTCGACGAACTGCATCTGCTCAACCTGACGGTGGCCCCGGCCTGGCAAGGCCGCGGCCAGGGTGCAGCGTTGTTGTCCGAGGTGCTGCGGCAGGCGCGGTCGCGGCAGTTGCCGGCGGTGTGGCTGGAGGTGCGCGCGAGCAACGAGCGCGCGAGGTCGCTCTATGCGCGGCGTGGCTTCGAGCAGGTGGGCCTGCGGCGTGGCTACTACCCGGCCCACGGCGGCCGCGAGGATGCCGTCGTGATGCGCCTGGCGCTGGCCGACGAGGGCGCCGCGGGGGCGCCGACGGTGCCCGTGGCGGGCAGGGCCCGCGCCGCTGCGGGAGGCTGCTGATGCCCTGGAACGAGCGCCAGCGCGCCATGCTGCGCGAAATGGGGCTGCGGGTGTGGCAGCCGCCCGAGCTCAGCGTGCCGGCAGTGGGCCCCGGGCCGGCCGGGCTGACTCTTCCCGCACCAGGGGCACCGGCCGGCCAGGCACCGTCGGTACCCGTGCTGCCGGCTGCCGCCCCCGTGGCCGATCCCTCGGTGGCCTCGGCCGACTGGCCCGCACTGCGCGCCGCGGTGGCAGCCTGCCGGGCCTGCCGCCTGTGCGAAGGGCGCAAGCAGACGGTGTTCGGCGTAGGCCATGCCCAGGCACACTGGATGATCGTCGGCGAGGCCCCCGGCGCGCAGGAGGACGAACAGGGCGAGCCCTTCGTCGGGGCCGCCGGCCAGTTGCTCGACGCCATGCTGCGCGCACTGGACCTGAGCCGCGCCGGCGAGGGCGAGCCGGCGCGGCGCGCGTTCATCGCCAACACCTTGAAGTGCCGGCCGCCAGGCAACCGCAACCCGCAGCCCGACGAGATGGCGCGCTGCGAGCCGTTCCTCGTGCGCCAGATCCAGCTCGTGCGGCCACGCCTCATCCTGGCCATGGGGCGCTTCGCGGTGCAGGCGCTGCTGCGCACCGACGAACCCGTCGGCCGCCTGCGCGGCCGCGTGCATCGCTACCAGGGCGTGCCGTTGGTGGTGACCTACCATCCCGCCTACCTGCTGCGCAACCTGCCGGACAAGGCCCGGGCCTGGGAGGACCTGTGCCTGGCCGCAGACGTGATGGAGCGTGGCGCCGGGACCCCCGGCTGAGGCGCGCAGGACCATTGCCCAGGACTCGCCCGACTGCGAAGCGCCACATGTGCCCGCCCGACCCCGCTTCCGCGCCAGCCGGCCCGGCCCGCCAGGCCGACGCCGGTGCAATCGCCGCGGGCGAGGTCGAGCGACTGCGCGCCGAACTGGCGCATCTGCGCCTGATGGCCAACACCGTGCCGGTGGCCATCGCCTACTACGAGGCGGTGGGCCGCACCTGCCGCATCGCCAACCGCCGTTATGCCGAGATGTTCGGCTTCGACGAGGACAACATCGTCGGCCGCACCCTCGTCGAGATCATCGGCGCGCCGGCGGCGGCCATGATCGAGCCGTACCGTCACCGCGTCATCGAGGAGCGCACCGCTGCGGCCTACGAGCGACCCGTGCGCGGCGCCGACGGCATCGAACGCATCGTCGAGGTGAGGCTGCTGCCGCACGTGCCGCCGCAGGCCGACGGCAGCGAGCACAGCGCCGGCGCGTTCGTGATGATCTCCGACATCACGCACCACCGCCGCGCCGAGGCGGCGCTGCGCGAAAGCGAGGAGCGGCTGGCCAAGTTCATGCACGCCAGCCAGGAGGGCATCGTCTTCCACCGCGGCGGGCACATCACCGACGCCAACCCGCCGCTGCTGGACCTGCTGGGCTACACGCTGCCCGAGATGCTGGGCCGCCTGACGCTGGAGTTCATTGCACCCGAGGAACAGCAGAAGGTGGCCGAGGTGATGGCGGCGCAGCCCGAGCTCAGCTACGACAGCGTGGCGCTGCACAAGGACGGCACGCGCATCCCGGTGCAGTTCATCGTGCGCACCATGCACTTCCAGGGGGAGGTGCAGCGCATGACCGTGGTGCGCGACATCCGCGACCGCCTGCAGGCCGAGCAGCGCATCCACCACCTCGCGCACCACGACGCGCTGACCGGGCTGCCCAACCGGCTGGCGTTTGCCGAACGGCTGGAACGCCGGCTGGCCGAGGCGCGCGACAGCGGCCAGAGCCTG
>JAEUPD010000006.1 GCA_016788525.1 Rubrivivax sp. | reverse complement strand
GCTTCAGGCGACTGCATGCGCACGGACTCATTGCCAAGATCCCGCGCACACGCCGCTGGCGCGTCACGGCCTACGGACGCCAGGCGATGGGCACTTCGTTGTACCTGCGCGAGCACCACTTCCCGAACGTCTACGCCACTGCAGCAGCAGCAGCCTGATCTTCCTCGCCAAAGACAAAGAACTCATAGCAAAAGAATCTATCCTCCGCGGTGAGCGCGATGCCCAGCGGCTCGTGGAAGAAGTTGCGCCCGCGCACCACGCCCTGCTCGCGACTGTCGCCGAAGGTCACGCCTTCGATCGCCTTCAGGTAGCGCGCGCGGCCGTCGTCCTCCCAGGCCCCGGCGCCGCGGCTGCCGGCCAGCTTCAGCGCCGTGCTTCGAATGGCCTGCAGCCGCTCGTCGTTGCTCGGGTGCGAGGCCAGCCAGCCGCCGCCCTGCGGCGCGGCGCGACCAGCGACGCGGGCGGCTTCGGCGGCAAATCGTTCCTGGTCCTTGAGGGCCTGGATGACGTCGACCATGTTCGTCGGGTTGTAGCGCACGCGCGAGAGGTACTCGGCGCCGAGCTGGTCAGCCTGCAGCTCCTGCTCGCGCCCGTACTTGGCGATGCTGCCGGCGGCGATGGTCTGGCCGATGTCGCCCACCACCTGCGCGCCGCTCTGGCCACCGAGCACGGCGCCGAGCACCGTGGCGATGGCCACGCCCACGCCGGCACGCTGCTGCTGCGTGGCGCGTTGCGCGCCATGGCGTGCGGTGACGTGGCCGATCTCGTGTCCGATCACGCCGGCCAGGTCGGCCTCGCTGTCGAGGTGGGCCATGATGCCGCGCGTGACGTAGACAAACCCGCCGGGCAGCGCGAAGGCGTTGATCTCGGCGCTGTCGAGCACGCTGAAGGTCCACTTCAGCTGGGCGCGGTGCGACTGCGCGGCGAGCTTCTGGCCGACGCCGTCGACGTAGGCGCGCAGGGCCGCGTCGGGCACCACGCCGTAGGCCTTGAGGATCTCCTCGTGCGCCTTGGCGCCCTCGGTGATCTCGGCACGCTCGTCCATCACCGTGCGCTCGGTCTGGCCGGTGACGGGGTTGCGCACGGCCGTGCCGCAGGCGCCCAGCACGAGCGTGGCGGCGATCAGCAGGGCTGGCCATCGGCGCGCGGTGGGCCCGATGCGAAGAGAGGCGGCGCGGGTCATCACGAACTCCATCCTGGGCTCTGGGCCGGCGGAACGCGGGCTCGGCGAAGGCCTGCCCGACGAAGTCGGCAATGATGGCACCGCGCGTGACGGCCGCGCCAACCGGAGGGCCGGCGCCGCTACAGTGGCGACCCGGATGGCTTCACAAGTTTCCCCTGTCGCTGCGCCTGCCGCCGCTGCGGCCGCGACCGCTGCCGCTTCGGCGCGCGGCGGCTCCGACGTGGCCACTGCCGCGCTCGATGCCGAGCGCGTGCTCGAGCTCGCCGCGAGGAGCCTGTTCGACGTCTTCAACCACACAGCGATGGGCACGATGGTGGTCGACCGCAACCACCGCATCGTCTGGATCAGCGACGGCTACAAGCGCTTCCTGCCCGCCCTCGGGCACGAGGAGGCCGACTTCGTCGGCCGCCGCGTCGAGGAGGTGGTGCCCAACACGCTTGATGGGCCAGGTCATCGAGAGCGGCCAGCCGATCCTCGTGGACCTGCTCACCAACCAGGCCGGCACCTTCCTCGTCAGCCGCCTGCCGCTGAAGAACGAGGCCGGTGAGGTGATCGGCGCCGTCGGCTACGTGCTGCTCGACCACCCGGAGACAACGATGCAGCCGCTGCTGGCCAAGTTCGGCCGCCTGCAGGGCGAGCTCGACGCGGCGCGGCGCGAGATCGCGCAGGCCCGGTGGCCCAAGCACAGCATCGCCAGCTTCATCGGCGCAAGCCCGGCGGCGCTCGAGGTCAAGCGCCTGGCGCGCCGCGTCGCGCTCACCGACAGCGCGGTGCTGCTGCTGGGCGAAACGGGCACCGGCAAGGAACTGCTCGCGCATGGCATCCATGCGGCGAGCAAGCGCGCGCTGCGGCCGCTGGTCAGCGTGAACATCGCCGCCGTGCCCGACACGCTGCTCGAGGCCGAGTTCTTCGGCGTCGCGCCCGGCGCCTACACCGGCGCCGAGCGCAAGGGCCGCGAGGGCAAGTTCAAGCTCGCCGACGGCGGCACGCTCTTCCTCGACGAGATCGGCGACATGCCGCTGGCGCTGCAGGCCAAGCTGCTGCGCGCGCTCCAGGAGCAGGAGATCGAGCCGCTGGGCAGCAACCGTGTCGAACGGGTGGACGTGCGCGTCATCGCCGCCACCAGCCGGGACCTGGCGGCCATGGTGGCCGACGGTGGCTTTCGCGCCGACCTCTATTACCGGCTCAACGTGCTGCCCATCCGCCTGCCGCCGCTGCGCGAGCGCCTGGCCGACCTGGAGGCGCTGGCCGAGGCGCTCTCGGAGGACATCGCGCGCCGCAGCGGCATGGCGCACAAGAGCCTGGCGCCGGACGCGCTCGACCTGCTGGCCGCGTTGCCCTGGCCGGGCAACATCCGCGAGTTGCGCAACGTGATCGAGCAGGCGACGCTGATGACCGACGATGTGCACCTGGAGGCGCGGCACTTTGCTGCGGCCTTGCCCCTGGCCTTGCCCGCATCTCCGGCGCCGGGGGGCGTGCCCGATGGCCAGTCTGCGGTGGGCACGGCCGCCACAGCCGGCGCGGTGACCGCTGCCGCGCGCGCGCAGACGGGGCCGATGGCCGCGGCTGCTGGCCAGGCCGCCTTGGCAGCCGCGTTGCTGCGGCCGCTGGCCGAGCAGGTGAACGAGGTCGAGGACGCTGCCATCGACGCGGCGCTTCGGGCCACCGGGGGCAACCGCGTTGCCGCGGCAAAGCTGCTGCGCATGTCGCGCGCGGCGCTCTACGCCAAGCTGGCGCGGCAGACGCGGCGCATCGACGTGGCTCGCTGAGATGGCTGCGCCTGGCCCCGAAGGCGACGTGCCGAGGTAAGCCGGTGGACCCGCAAGACCTGAAGATCCTCTCGGCTCTGCCGGACGAGGCACTGGATGTGGCGCCGGCAGGGCGAGACGCCGGGCTGGCCGCTCGAGATGGAGAGGACGCGAGGCTGACCCCGATGTTGTGCCACTTGCCGGCGCAGGTGGCCTCGAAGGGGGCCGACCAATTGTTCGACGTGGGCCCCGCCTTCACTCTGCTGCGGCAGTCTGGTGACGTGTCGGTCTTCAAACAGGGTGAGTCGGTTGGCCCGTACCGACTGCAGCGCGAGTTGCGCCGCAGCGGCATGGGCGAGGTCTGCTGGCCGAGCGACATGACGGCCAGATGAAGCGTCCGGTTGCATTGAAGCTGCCGGTGCTGGCACTGCGTCGCGAGCTGATGGCCTAGTGGCGCGCTTTGGGCTGGTGTCGGTAGCGCTGTACCAGGGCAGAGTGGACGAAGCGCATGCGATTCCGCAAGCCCTGGGCAACGCTGGCCCGTTGCCCGTCGGCAGCCCGCATCGAGCGACGCAGCGGGTGCTGGAAGCGCGGTTGGCCTCAGCGCGCGGAGATCATGTCCGCGCGCTGTCCTGCTTGACCGAGGTGGTCGGCGAAGCGCCACCGTTGCCCATCACGGTGACGGGGTTGGTGGTGCGTGCGGACGTGCACCTGGCGCAGGGCCGCTCGCAAGCCGACCTGGACGACGCCGACTCGGCCCCTGGCCCTGGCCGTGGACCTGCAGGTCGGCAAGGCGCACTCGTTCCGCACGGGATTGGCGTCACTGGCCAAGGCCAGGGCGGAGGCGGCCCTGGGTCGACCGGCCCAGGCCTCTGCACGGCGTGCCGTGGAACACCTGCAAGCGCCTGTCGACGCCGAACATCCGGCCATAGTGGCCGCTCGCGGCTGTCGTTCCCCAGGAGCGCACGGCGCCGACGCCGCAGTTGCCCGACCTGGGGATCCTCGTGCACCGGCCTGAATGGCCCACCACCAGCCCCTGGCTCCCGCCCTCGCACGGGGTCCGACCCTACTGCTGGCCCCTACAAGGTCGGGCCCCGGTCGATCAGGGCGACGGCCTCGGGGGGCAACGACAGCAGACGCGCCAATTGAGCTTTCAGCGGTCCGTGCTGCAGACCGAGCGAGTGCAACCACGCCATGCGTGCGTCGACGCTGGGCAGATCGAGCGCTTCGTCCAGCAGGCGAGAGAGCGCCAGCAGTTCAACGGGACTCGTGGTCGCCGAGCGATCGCGATGCGCCAGGTGCGGCCAAGGTTCAGCGATGCGGGTCATGGCACTCGAGGAGCCGGCGTTCCACGTCCACGGCACCTGCCCGGCGCGCCAGCTCGATGGCCTCCACGGCATGCTCGATGGTGCGCGGGTCCCGCGCCCCCCAGTTCGTCGTGGCGATCCGCAGTACCTCGTCATGGGCGGCCAGTGCACGCGCCAGTTCGTGCCGCCGTGCGGCAACCCGTGCCACGGTCAATGCGATCGTGCGCGCATCATCGGTGTCACCCAGGCCCCCTTGGCGCCGTTGGTCCAGCGCCAGGTCGAGCAATTCGAGCGCCTCCTCGTGCGCGACACGACCGTTGGTCTGCCGGACCTCCCCTGCCATCGCGAGGTGGCTCGCGAGCACCCATGCAGTGTTGGAGCGGTCCACCGGCGAGGTGCTGCGGTGCTCGAACTGTAGCGCGAGCGCGCGCCGCAGTGCAGCCTCGCCTTGTTCAGGCTCGCCGCTGCGCAGCAGATTCGCGCCGATGTTGTGCAGCGTGGTCATGTAGTCGGGGTGCCGTTCGGACTCCCAACACATGAAGTAGTCATGGGCCAGGCGAAAGTGCGCCACCGCCTCGGCAAAGCGTTCCAGTTTGCGCAGCACAAGGCCGGTGTCGTTGTGCATCACGGCCACCGCCTGGACTTTGCCGCGGCAACGCTGGTGCGATCGTCGTGCCGCCTGCAGCATCAGCAGCGCCACTTCAAGGTTCTCGTCGGCGTCAAGCATGCGGCGACCGGCGCGGTGGAGGGCGGTTGAAGCGCGCAGCTCCGCCTCCTGCCTCGATGCAGCCTCCTCGGCGACCCCCTTCGGCGCGCCCACGGTCTGCCCAAGCTGGAATTCGTCTTCGCGTGCCAGGAGCAGCAGGGCGATTTCGCGCTCGGTCCGGCTGCACTTCAATGCCGCCGCGCGCAACGCGGCGCCGACGAGCAGGGGGCGCACCGAGACACTCCAGCTCACGCCAGGCGGGCGGCTCCACGCTCCGCCGGCGTCCACGCTGAACGACGCGATGTCCTCCGTGCCCGCCGGCGGCCGGTTCAACAGGGGGATGAGCGACCAGCCCTCGACGAGTCCGCCCCGTTGCTGGCGCGCGCGGCGCACCAGCGCGTAGTCTTCACCGTCGCGTACCACCATGGCCGTGCCCCCGACGGCGGCGAAGACCGGGCGCAGCCCGTCGATCAGCCAGCGCACCGCAGCCACGGCGTGTTCGGCGGCCACGTCGCACTCCGCTGCGCACGCGCGCGATGTCTCGTTGACGAGCGCCCCGCGCGACAACAGCACCGCAGGCAGATCCGGTGGCAACACTCCGGGCGATCCGTCGGCCGTCCAAACCATCGGCCGCGCATGAGCGGCATCGTGGATGAAGGTCCTCGGGTGTTCGTCCAGCAGCGACGCCTTGTGCGACTCGGTCGACCAACGTGCCGGCGCATTCGGGCTGGCGAAGTTCAGGTAGCCGAACTGGCGTCGGTAGTCGGCCGTGGTCATCCACCAGGCGTCGTGCTGCACGGTGTGGGGGAGGCGTTCGCGAAACAGCGCACGCGCCTGCTCGTGCAGCAGCCGGTCCATGCCTGCATGCGGGTCCAGGTAGAAGACGAAGCTGGTGTCAGGCGCCTCCCCGGGCTGAGGGGCCGGCCACTGGCGCACCACCGCCAACCAGCGCCTCACAAAGGCCGCGACCTGTGCGTCCGTGGGCAACGGCAGGCCCGCGATGCGCTCGCGGTACCTAGCCAGCGTCCAGCGCGGAAGGGCACTCATCGCCGGCATCAAACGCACCAGTTCTTGGACGCGCGACTCGTCCGCGGCCGGCTTCGGTGCGCGCCGCACGTTGGTGGTGATGTGGTCCATGCAGGCCTGGTGCAACCAGGGCGTGTCTCGCGCGGTGTGGTGTGCCTGCACCGACACCCCCTCGTGCCGCTCGATGGCGTGTTCCAGGTCGGCCATCCACCACAGGCCCGGGCCGTAGGTGCGCCTGAGGGCACGGAACACACGCAGAACATCCAGGGGCCGGCGCTGCACATCCACGAACTCGAACGCGTGGTGATACAGGCACTGGCGCGCAAGTTCATGGCCTTCGCGCGAGCTGATGTCAAGGTCGAATCCTGGGAGGCCCATGCAGCTGACCACCCACACCCCGCTGCCCGGCGCACCACGCGGCCGGCGGCCGTGGAATGGGTGCACACGACCCAACAGGCCTGCAACGCGTGCTTGCGCAGCTGCCCAGCGCGCCCATCGTTCGCGCGATACCAGCCCACAGCGATCGAGCAGGAGAAGCCCGCGAAACTGCTCGCGTGCGTCTGCAAAGATGTCCTCGGGCCAGGTCTGGCTCAGGCCATCGTCGGCGGCGGCCGGGTCAATCTCCGGCGAGTTGGCCCCAGCGTCAAGGCCCGGCGCCGGCAATGCCCGGCTCGAAGGGCCTTGCGGCGCGCCTGGTCCGCCATCTGCCGCCGGGCCGCCGTGAGGTGACCGTTCAACCATGGGCGAAGCCTACGGCGCCTGGACGGGCTTTGAGGTCGTACCGGAGGTTCGGGTCAGCGCACCGCCGCTGCCCGGCACCCCAACGCCCCCGAGCAACACCATCCCGCGTCCGTGATACAGCGTGCCCTTCGGGGCAATGGCGTCCAGGCTGATGGCGTTGAAGTTTCCTTGAGTCTGGTACTGGTGGCTGTGGGCATCGAACTGCCGGCGCTGCTGGTCCAGCTGGGCCCGAAGGCCCCGCACCTCTTGCTGCAGAGAATCGATCCGCTTGGTCAGCTGGTCGAACTGAATCTGCACACGGACGTTCTCCGGCAGCAACTCCGGTCGGGCGATGGGCGCTTGCGTCGATGCACCCGGCGCCGCAACGGCAGGCCTGGCCAAAATCAGCCGGGACGCCGGCGCGCTGTCCTGGCCTGCGGCGTGCGCGAGGGACAGGTGCAGCGCAGCGCCCGTGAAGACCGCGCAGGCTGCTGTCCGCAGGGGGAACGAAGGCATGGTGTCTCTCCTGGATCGGCGGTGGGCCGGGTTCGCGGCCCCTGCGTTGTCGCTTGCAGCGCAGGGGCTCGCACCGACATGTACGCAATGGCATTGCCAATCCGGCCAGCCTGCCTGCAGGTGTGCGCCGTGGGCCCGGAGGTGCCGCGCTCGGGTGTCCGGTCTGCACCCCCGCTTGCGTATATCCCGGTGCACCAGGACTCGCAGTCGCGAGCAGGAGAACACTGTGGCATCGCTCAACTTCAGACGGCACCGCACGCCGGTCAGCGGGCTGCTGGCCCTCACGCTGCTGGTTGGCGCCCCGGCCTGGGCCCAGGCGCCCTATTCCGAGATGGGGTACCCCCCGACCGCAGGCACCGCACAGGCGCCTATGCCCGCATCCTCGAGCTACGACGCCACGCCGGGCCGCCGCCCGCGAGGGCTCTTCCTGGCAACCATCTACAGCCTTCTGGCCCAGGGCATCGGTTCGAGCATGGCGCAGGGGATGGGCGGCTCGATTACGCGCTGGTTTGAGGCCCGGAACGCCGCGTTACCGCCAAACCTGCCGCCGGGCAGCAACCTGGCGGCGCCCGGCGCGACGCCGCCTCCGCTTGGTACTGCCGAGCCGACTGCACAAACCGCGGCGAATTGGCCCTCACCTCAGCCGGCGGGTGTGGCGACCGGTTCCGATACCGCGGCACCGCAGCTTTTCACCGGCGTGGCCTACGAGGTGCATCTGCAAGGTCGAGACGGCATGCCGATCCCCGTGGACCCGGCGACCCATGTCTTTCGCACCGGTGAGCGCTTCGTTGTTCACTACCGGCCCAATCTGCCCGGCCGTGTCGAGATCCACAACGTCAACCCCCTCGGCGTGGAGACGCGCATCGATGCGCTCGATGTCGCCGGTGGCGAACTGGCTACCCTGGGCCCCTACGAGTTTGCAGACGCCAAGGGCGACGAAATGCTGCGCATCGTGCTCAGCCCTTGCACGACGCCGCCACTGATGACGGCCACGCGCAACATTGTCAAGCCCCCTGAGGTCAGGGTCGCGACCACAGCCGCGCCCGGGCTTCGCCGGGGTGCAGCGCACGCGCCTGCCGAGCCCGCGCAGGCCAGTTGGGCTCTCGCCGCTTGCGGGTCGCCGGCGCAGAAGGCGGCTCAGCGTTTTTCGCCCCGCGACATCAGGAAGCCCGTGCGCGAGGGCTCGACGAACTTCGCGCTGGACCCGATCGATAGAACCGAACTGGTCAACGGGGCGCTGGCCCCTCGTGAAATCACGATTCTGCTCATGCACCGCTGAGCGCGGCCGGTCAGCTCGCGGAGCAGCGGTCGGCTTTGCGATCAGGGCAGGCGGCCGAATTCGACGCGCCGGTTCTCGGCGGCCTCGGGACGCAGCGGGTCCAGCGGGCGGCGCTTGCCATGGCCGCGGGCGTGCAGCCAGTCACCTGGTACCGAGCGGGACATGAGGTACTCGCGCACCGCCATCGCGCGACGCGCAGACAGCGCGTCGTTGTAGGGGTCCGAGCCGAGAGCATCGGTGTGGCCGTCGATGGCAACTCGTACAGGCCCCTCGAGCTGCATCAGGGCATTGGCGAGGGCATCGAGCTGCGCCGCGGCCTCGGGTGCGAGGCGGGCAGAGCCGGAATCGAAAGGCACCTGCAGCGCCAGTCTGGCCGGGGCCGCTTCGCCGGGGGACGAAGCGGCGTCGACCTTGACGATGCTTCGGTGCCCCGGAGTTCTGCCCTTGGGGGCACCGCCCAGGATGCGCTCGACCAACGCAGGGTCGACAGGTTCGCCGGGCGGCAGCAGCCGCACCTCGGGAGGCGCGGCGAACGCCGGCGAGACGCCGAGCACCGCGGCTGCGAGCACAAGCGGCACGCCAGTGCAGCGGCGCTTCGCTGCCCGCGCGCCGGTCGGCGCTGAAGGGGAGTCGGTCCGGTGACGCTGTCGAGAACGTTCCATGGCATTCCGTTTCGTGTGGCGCACGGCTGAAGTGCGGATTGCGGCCGAGTCGCGTGGCACGCGTCGTCGCATCGACCCATACGACGTGGCCGGCCGGTTCCGGCCACACGCATATCACCAGGCACGCGGGGCTCGAGTGGCCGGATCAGCCACGCCTGTGCGTACTAAATGGCAGGCCGGGCCGTGGCCTGGAACCAGTTGCAGCCACAAGGAAGGAACATGCACCACCGATCCACTCTCTCGCGCAAACCCTGGCGGGCCGTCGCGTTGCTGGCCTTCGTGGCCCTGCTGGCGGCGCTGCCCGACCGCGGGAGCGCTCAGACCGCAGCCCAGATGCGCACGGCTCCGGCCCTCCAGTTGCCGGGAGCAGGCACCCTCGAGAACAACACCAACCGCTACGGCTCCGACTACCGTGGCTTCGAGACGGCCAGCCCCCAGCAGTGCCAAAGCACCTGCGCCGCGGAGGGCCAGTGCCGCGCCTGGACCTGGGTGCGGCCCGGCATACAGAGCCGCACCGGCAACTGCTGGCTGAAGAGCGCCGAGCCGGCCGCCAAGGCCGATGCCTGTTGCATCTCCGGCGTGCCAGCGCGCGCCGCCGCCGGCAACGGCGACATGGGCATCAGGATGGCGGCTCCGCGCACCGCCGCCGCGGCGCGCCTCATCGGGCGTGGCCTCGACCCGAACGACCCCGCGCTGGAGACCAAGCTGCAGGCTCTGGCGGTGCAGGCCGGCACCGGCCTGGCGACCCACGGCGCCGCGGTCCGCAGCACGATCGTGACCCCGCAGTCGCGTGTCAATCGCCCGCTGCCGCCGGCGGGAAACACCGCGCCGCCGCCCGCTGCAACGCCCGAGCCACCGCAGCTGCCGCAGGCCGGGCCGAATGCACCGCTGCGCTTGACGCGCTTCGGCCCAGTGGCGGGGGGCTACGAGATTCCCGACTGGAACACCGTCGTGCCACGCAACGGCATCGAGCAATACCGCGTCATGGGCCACCTGGGAAGGGTCGACACCGCCGAGTTGGTGCTGGACCTCGGCACCTGCGGCCAGGTGGCGTTTGCGCATGACCCGAGCCGGCCCGGAGAGAAGTTCTTCCTGCCCAAGCCCGTGCCCGGGCCTGCGTCGTACCAGGCGAGCGCATTCGTTCGCAACGGCAAGGAGGTATCCGCCCGCATCCCCGCCACCGTGTATGGCGACGTTCAGAACATCGTCGTTACCGTGCCCGTGACGGCAAAGTCGCCGCACCTGGCCAGCCCTGGAGGGATCGGCCTCAGCGCACAGAACGTCTTCACCGCGCCCGGTACGCGCCTGTCCACCACGCCTGACTACCGCGGCGGCAAGGGCGGCAGTGGCGTGGACGTATTCGGCGACCGCATGAACCTGCTCAACGGTTTCAGCGCCACGGCGCGGATCGTGAAAGCGCGCTCCTACCTCGACGGCCCGGGCTACGAGGCCCCGATGGATGCCGCCCGTGGCGCAAGGATCGTGCTGCAGCCGCAAGGCGGCCGGTTGAACACCCGCGTGGAGTGGTTCCACGCCGCAGGTGAATCGATCGACTACGTCATCGAGTGGACGTTCAGCGGCCCGCTCGGCATGCGCCCGCTGGCCACCATGTCGAAGCAAGGCCATTGCGGCGCATGAGTGTGGCCATCAATGGGCGGTGCCGGGTTCCGCGCCACCCGACCACGCACTCTTCGCAATGACAACCACCATGAGGAAGAAATCGATGAAGACTTGGTCTGCGATTCGCGCCGTCCTGGCAGGCGTGGCGTTGGGGGTGGGGCTGCCGGTGGTGGCTCAGCAGCCTCCGGCTCCGGAGCGCGCTGCGGTACCCCTCCAGGCCCGCGACACCGACTGGCGGACCTTCCGCGCCGCCCCACGGGTGGCCCCACCGCTGCCTGCCCAGCGTGTGGAGATCATGGAGCGACGGGCTGCCATTGCGCACCAGCCGTTCCCCATGCTGCGGCCGGGCACCAATGCGCCGATCGCGCCCACGGAGATGATCGTGCTGCCCAACGGCCGTTCAGTCCCGGCCAGCGAGTATTACGCCCAGCTCAACAAGCTCGAGAGCGACCTGAATGCGCGCGGCTTTTCGCTGCGCAGCCGTGAACGGCGCGTGATGTTGCAGCGAACCCGGCCCAATCCGGCCTTGTACGAGCAGCAGCGCGCGGCGGTCCAGCGCACCGCCGTGCCGCGCACGCAGTTGCGCCTGAGCAGCCCCCCGCTGGTGCCATTGCGCCGCGCCACGGCGAACGTCGTGCCCAACGAACCCGCCCGCAGCGCCGTGCTTTCCGCCGCCGAGCGCAGCCAGCAACTGCGGCTCAGCCCGGCGCGGGTGGAGCAATTGGTCCTCGCCGGCCAGTTGCCGTTGAGCGTGGATACACCCCAGGCCGCGCAGTTGATGAATTCACCGGGCAAGACTTGGTGGACCGAAGCAGGTGAACAGGACATCGCCTATGTCTACCTGGACGCAAAGGTGGTCCATGGCTTCGACGGCGACGCGCTTCGGATGGGAGGTGGCGCCAACGCGTTCATCAAGCTCCTCGGACAGAAGATTCCGGTGCTCGACGCCGAGGTTCTTGCGGTCTCGGGTTCCACGGGCAACCGGCTGAGGATGGCGGCGAGGACAGTCAGCGGCGAGCTCTTCCCGACCGTCGAGGAGTCGAGCCAACCCCGGCGCGAGCTTCCACAGGAAACAGGCTTCGACGAGAAGGTCAGCTTCACGCTGCCGATCGGCCCGATCCCGGTGACCGTCAACCTCGGCGCACGCGGCAAGGTGGGCCTGTACGCGATGCTCGAGGCTCACGACCGCATGGTGCACGGCAAGTTCGGCCCCTACGCCGAGCTGTCCGCCTACGCCGAGGCCGGTGTCGACCTGGTAGTGGCAGGGGCCGGTGCCGAGTTCAACCTCGTGCTGCTCAAGGAGTCCCTCATGCTCGAGGGCGAGGCGCGCGTCACGGGGCACTTTGCGCCGCAGGTGCAGAACGCCGGCATGAGCACCTTCCAGGGCCGCCCGGTGCGGGTCTTCGACAAGGCCACGGCACCCGAATTGCGCATGTGGTATGCCGCCGACAACACGCTCACCCTGATGTCCGGCAGCGTGGGGATCTATGCGTTCATCATGCTGCCGAACCTCGCCCTCCCGCCCTGGGACCGGCATGAGTTTCACCACACGCTGGCGTCGTGGCCGGGCCTCACGTTCGACAGCCGCATCTTCGGCATGGACGAGGTGCGCATCCCGCTCACACGTCAGCTCACCGAGCCGGAGATGGGCGCGCTGCGAACCGCGGCCACGTTGCTGGGCGCGCGGGCACAGGTGACGCGCCCGATTACGCTGCCGCAGCCTGCCCCGCCAGTGCCGAGCCCCCTGGACCGGCAGATGCGTCCCGTGGTGCCAGTGGGCATCGAGCGTTCGACGAACCGGCCCGGCGGTGACTACCGCGGCTTCGTGCCGGCCACCGAGGCGCAGTGCCAGTCCACTTGCGCCAGCGAAGCACAGTGCCGCGCGTGGACCTGGGTGGCACCCGGCATCCAAGGCCCGCAGGCGCGCTGCTGGCTCAAGAACGTGGTGCCGCCGCCGTCGCGCAGCGACTGCTGCTCCTCGGGGGTGAAATGAGAGCCGGGGCCGTGCTGGCTGGGCGTCGCAGTGGCGCGGGGGCGGTGTCTGGTGCCTCCCTGACTTGTGCGGGTCCTGCATTGGCGGCCTTGGCGTTTGCACTGGGTTTCGTGCTGGCGCTTTGCGGCGCGGCCTCTGCCAGTGCCGCCGAGTGCAGGGAGCCTGCGGTGCCCGGGCGCCTGGCGACAGGCACGCAGTTGCGCTACGCCGTGGACTTTCGCAGCGATGCGCGGTACAGCCTGGCCGCACTCTTTGCCGGACAGGGAGGCACCCGCGAAGGCGCATCTGGCCTGGCTGGCCAGTTCAGCGTTTCGCTGCGCGCGACCATGGAAATGGACTCGCTGGGCCCGGCGATGCGAGCCGGCGGACATGCCGGCGAGAGCGGCCTGCGGCAGGTGGCCGTGCGCCTGGCAGACGTGCAGGCGCAGGTCGCTTCGGCCAGCGTGGCGCAGAGCGAGTCGTCGTCGCGCGTCGCGGCCGACCTGGCCGCCTGGTCGTACCTCGATGTGGCTGCCGATGGCCGGGTGCGTGGCATCACCTTCGCGGCCGGCACGCACTCCGCCTCGCAGGGGGTGTTGCGCGCGCTGCTGGGCCTTGTGCAGGTGAGCGTGCCTGAAACGACCGATGCGCCGTCGGCCTGGGGCCGGCTGGAAGAGGACGCGGCGGGAAGCCTGAGGACGCAGTACGTGCGGCTGGCTCGCGCGCCGGGAGAGGGGAATTCGGTCTGGCGCCTGGCCAAGACGCGGAGCGCACCGCTGCCGACGCAGGCCCCCACCATCGGCATCGGCGAGCGCCGCGAAGTGGCGACGCAGACCCTTCCCGCGGGGACTCTGCAGGTGTGGTATGACCGTGCGCGTGGGCTGGTGCTCGGAATCAGTGGCCGCGAGAGCCAGCGCACGCTGCTCAGCCGGCGCGAGGTTGGCAACGCGGAGTCCGCCGTGCAGTTCGAACTCATGGAGGCCCGCTGCCTGAGGTCCCAGGACTTGGACCAGCGGCTGAGCGAGGCACAGGCCGACGCCGCCTATGCGATGCCCAGGCGGCCCTTGGGATCCGACGGCCTCGGCGTAGCGGAGCGCGAACACACCGTCGCGCGCAGCACCTTGGGTGACGATACGACGGCCAGTGTGTTACAGCTGTTGGACAAGCAAACCCTTGCGCCCGAAGACACGCAAGCCGCCACGCGCCTGTACCTCAAGCTGAAGGCGTTGCTGATCGTGAACGCGGCGGCCAGCGGCGCGGTCGTTCAACGCGTGGCCGCGCTGGCGCCCGCCAACCCGGCCGCGCGCGCCGCCGTCGATGCCCTGGTCGCGGCAGGCCATGGGCCTGCGCAGGCGGCCCTGCGTCAACTGCTTGTCGGCGCGCCCGACGAAGCTACCACGCTGCGGCTGTTGCGCGCAACGGCGCGCATCGCGGCGCCGGACGCAGACATGGTGCAGGCGCTGGAACGCCTGGCATCGAGCCCTGCTTCGCCGGCCGTTTCCGCCACGGCGAGCCTGGCGCTGGGCGTGATGGCAGGCCGGCTGCGCGAAGCAGACGCCCCGCGCAGCGATGCGCTCGTGCGCAATTTCGTGTACTTGCTCGAAAGTGCCGAGGACGGTGCCGCGCGACGCCAGTGGCTCCGCGTGCTTGGCAACACCGGGGCGCCCGCGGCGCTACCGATCCTGGCCGCGCGGCTCACGGACGCCGAGGCCGAGACCCGCGCCACGGCTGTGAACGCCCTGCGCTGGATCGACGAGCCCGCGGTCGAGACTCGCCTGGCCGTGGTTCTGGAGAAGGACGTGAGCGACGACGTGCGCATCGCTGCGGCGCGCACGCTGGCCGCACGCGCCACCGGGCCAGGCATGACCCTGTTGACGAAGACCTTCCAGCGCAACGCCAGCGAGCGCGTTCGCGTGGCGGTGGCCGAACTGCTGTGGCAGGAGCGGCAACAGTACCCCAACGCAGACGCGGCCGTGCGCCGCGCGGCGCGGGCCGACCCCATGCCCGATGTCCGCGCCGTCTGTCAGAGGCTGGTGGGTGGGGCGTAGCGCGGGTTGGCCGTGTCCGGATTTGCAGTGTCTTCACGTAGTGGAGTGCAGGAAGCGAAACGCATCGGCAGGACACCAGGCAGCGCGGGGCGAGGGCGGGAAACCTCGTACGGACGATGGATTGCGACTTGCCAAGTGCCGCACGAAGATGTCGAAAACGAGCAGGAGGCGAGTGGAAACATGGCGCAGCCAGGGTATCGCAGTGCGCTCGCATGGGGCGCGGCCATCGTGGTCATGGCTTGGACGAGCCAGGTCTTCGCGCAATCGGTGCAGAGGCTTCCGCAGGACTCGCCAAGAACGCCCCAGCCCGCCTCGCGCGCGCTGCCGCTTCTCATCGACCGCGAACGATTCGCGGAACAGGCGCCACCCGACGCAGGTGCGCTGACGTTCCGGCTCACGGCGGTCGAACTCATCGGCAACCGCACCCTGCCCACCTCGCAGTTCGCCCCGATGTGGGCACCGCTGCTGGGCAAGGAGGTCACGCTGGCCGCCATGTTCGACATCGCCGCGCAGATCACGGCCGCCTATCGGCGCGCGGGCTACATCCTCTCGCAGGCGCTGGTGCCGGCGCAGGAGATCCTCCAGGCCGATGGGCGCGTGCGCATTCGCGTGGCGGAGGGCTTCATCTCGCAGGTCACGCTGGGTGCCGACGAGGTCCGCGGCGCGCGGCTGCTGGCGATGCTCACGCCGATCCAGTGGGAGCGCCCGCTGACGCTGACCACGCTCGAGCGGCACCTGCTGCTGGTCAACGACCTGCCGGGCGTGCGTTCACAGGCGGCTCTGCGCGCCGGGCAGGAGCTGAACTCGGCGATCCTGGATCTGCAAGTGCAAGCCGATACCGAGGCCTTCAGCTTCTCGGTGCACAACCGCACCTCCGAGGCCGTAGGGCCGCTGCGGCTAGAGGCGTCGGCCGAACGGCGCGGTTTGCTCGGTGCCTTCGACCGGCACGGACTGCGCTGGGTGGGTTCGGGCAATCAGCTGCTCAACCTGCTCGCCTACAGCGGCGATGCGCCGCTCGGCTCCGCCGGCACACAGGTGTCGTGGTCGGCGAGCACCTCGCGCTCGCGGCCCAAGAGCGGCACGATCTTCCAGCTCGACACCGACTCGCGCAATGCCTCGCTCGCGGTCAGCCACCCGTGGCTGCGCGCGCGCGCGGCCAACCTGACGCTGCGGGCGGCGCTCGCCGGCTATGACGGCAAGTCCGAGGTCGGTGGAGGACTCCAGCTGTCCGAGGAACGCCTGCGCCCGCTGCGGCTGGGTTTGGCGTTCGATCTTGCCGATGGCTGGGCCGGGGTCAACCTGCTCGACGTGGAGGTCTCGCGCGGGCTCTCGGCCCTGGGCGCCTCGCGCGCGGACGATGCCTCGTTGTCGCGCCAGGGATCGAACCCGCAGTTCACCAAGACCACGCTCTATGCCGCAAGGCTGCAATCGCTGGGCGGCGAGTGGTCGCTGCTGCTGGCGGCCACCGGCCAGGCCACCCGCGATCTGCTGGGGTCGTCGGAGCAACTGGGCCTGGGCGGCGAGGTCTTTCTGCGCGCCTACGACCCCTCCGAACTGCTGGGTGATTCGGGCCAGGCTGGCAAGGTGGAGCTGCGACGCAACTTCGAGCTCGGGCAGGTGCTGGCCGCCACGCTCTACGCGTACTACGACGCCGGCACGGTGAAGCTTCGCCAGATGGATGGCTCGCAGACGGGCCAGTCGGCCTATGCCACCGGCCTGGGCATCCGGCTGTCGGGTCCGCGCGGAACACGCGGCTTCGTCGAAGCAGCCAAGCCGGGCCACAAGCCCACCGCCCGCAATGGCGACGAGAAGGTGCGCATCTTTGCGGGCCTGGGCATCGACTTCTGAACTTCACCGGAGGATTCATGGCTGCACTCGTCAGTCGAACCCGAGCGGCGCAATCGACTCTGGTGGCTAACGCCGGTCACGCAGCCACAGGAATGGCCCGCGACCCCGGTGCATTCACCGCCATCGGCCGCGCCATCACGGAGTTGTCAGCGGGCGCGGGTCGCGTTCCCGGCCGCCCCCACTGGCGCGCGGCGCCCTGCCTCGGTGCCCTGGCGCTGATCGCCTCGCCGATGGCCATCGGCGCGCCCCAGGATGGCACCGTGGCGGCCGGCCAGGCGCAGATCGCGCGCAACGGCAACCTCACCAGCATCTCACAGCAAAGCCAACGTGCCGTCATCGATTGGCGCAGCTTCAGCGTCGGCGCCAGCGAGGCAGTGGAGTTCCGCCAGCCCAGCACCAGCGCCGTGACGCTCAACCGCGTGCTGGGTTCCGACCCGTCGGCCATCCTCGGCCGCCTCACCGCCAACGGCACCGTGTTCCTGGTCAACCCCAACGGCGTGCTGTTCGGCCAGGGAGCGCAGGTCAATGTCGGCGGCATCGTGGCCAGCACGGCCAACATCAGCAACGCCAACTTCATGGCTGGCATCGACCGCTTCGACCAGCCGGGCGACGCCAACGCAACGGTCGAAAACCGCGGCGTGATCCGCGTCGCCGACCTCGGCATTGCCGCGCTCGTGGGCCGGCGCGTTGCGAACAGTGGCTTCATCGTCGCCCGGCTGGGCAAGGTGGCGCTGGCCGCGGGCGATGCGTTCGTGCTCGACCTCACCGGCGAGCGCCTCGTGAGCCTGGTGCTCGACCCCGGCACGCTGGAGCGCGTGACCGACGCGCAGGGCCAGCCGCTGGCCGCGCGGGTGGACCAGACCGGCAACATCCAGGCCGCCGGCGGCCGCGTCGAACTGACGGCCGACACCGTCTCGCGCCTCTTGAACAACGTCATCAACGTCGGTGGCGACATCCGCGCCACCACGGCCGAAGCGCGCGACGGTGTCATTCGCATCACCGGAGGCACCGGCACCGATGTCACGCTTGCCGGTGTCGTTCAAGCCGGTGGTGCGGGCGGCCGCGTGTCGGTGGCCGGCCGCGACATCTTGCTCGCGTCCGCCGCCCAGGTGGACATAGGCACCGGTGCGAGCCTGCGGTTGGATGCGGCGCGCAACATCACGCTCGATGCGGCGCTCAACGGCCTGGCCGCCGGCGCGCTGGCCGGCGGCGGCGTCACAGCGGTCGCGGGCAACGACCTCGCGGTGAACGCCACCGTGGCCACGGCCAATGGCACGATCGATCTGGCCGCCACGGCCGGGCGCCTGAGCGTGGCCGAGGGCCAGTTGCTGCAGGCCGGCGACCAACCCATCACGCTCGGCGGTGGGGCCGGCGTCACCACGCGCAGCGTGCTCACCAGCGGTGCCATCGCGATCACCAGCGCCGCCGGCGCCGTGGATGTGCGCGGCACCCTCGGCGCGCCGGGCAGCGCCGGTGCGGCGGGTGCGGCCGGCGCCACCCAGGTGCAAGGGCGCGATGGCGTGACGCTGGCCGGCGTGCGCACGGGCGGCGCGCTCACCGTGGGCAGTGCCGTGGGTTCTGTCGCCCTCACCGGCGCCGTCGATGCGGCCGGAGCGGTAAACATCACCGCCACGACCGGCACGTTGACGGTGGGTGAAGGCGGTATCCGCGTCTCGGGCGCGGGGCAAGGCCTGAGCCTGCAAGCCGGCGGTCCGTTGCGCCTGGACGGCGACCTCATCGCACACAGCGGCAGCATCACGCTGGCCAGCACCAGCGGTGCCGTTACCGCGCGCGTCACCAATCCGGGCGCGAACCCGCAAGCGGCCGATGCCACCATCGACGCCGGTGCGGATGCCACGCAGTCGCAGATCAGCGTTACCGCCCGAGGCGACGTGACGCTCGGCGGCATGGTCGCGCACGGCGGCATCACCGTGCGTTCCGACACCGGCAACGTGCTGCTGCTGGCGCCGCTGGGCGGTGCCAACACCGGCTACATGGCCTACGCCGACGGCTACCAGGCGGCGCTCAGGCCCGACGTGGGCACGCTGGCCATCGAGGCCCCCAATGGCTCGGTGGAACTGAACGGCCTCAACCTCGACGGCCTGCGCAACGCCACCGACAGCGGCCACGGCCTGAGCGTGGTGGCCGGACGCATGGTCCTGAGCAACGACATCATCGCGGTCAACAAGGGCGATGTCCTGCTGCAAGGCGGCAACACGCTGGCCACCGACGGGGTGTACCTCGGCGGCAACGTCTTCTCGCGGGGCTTCGACCAGCTAGCGGGTGGCGTGCGGAACAAGATCGGCTACGGTATCCGCATCGTCGGGCGCAACCTGGGCGTGTTCGACAACACCGACGGCCAAGCCGAACTGCCCGGGCTCTTCCGCGTGACACTGACGCTGCCGTTCGTGTTCAACGGCCAGACGCACATGCAGGTGCTGACTGATCAGCAGGGTCGCGTGGTGGATGTGAACGGGCAGCGCCTGCAGGCCAACGGCCAGTTCTTCTACGTGGCCTGTACTGCGTGCTCGGATCCGGTCACGTTGAGTGTGCTGGCGACAAACGACCCGGCAGTCGCAGGCAATGTGCTGGGGCAACCGGCGCGCCGCACTGTGGCGAGGATCGAGATCGCCAACAACGTCGCCAACTACCGCGTGGACGATGCCGGCACCGCGGGCATCGATGAACGTTCGGCGTTGGTCGGCGTGACGGGAACCGGGGTCCTGCCGCAGGTGCGGCTGGAGGTCACGTCGATCGGCGGCGTCACCAACGTGGCCGTGCCGTCCGACGGCGCCGCCCGCCAGTCGCTGGCCACCTTCCAGCCGGTGCTGGGCGGGTTGTCGGAGGCGGCAGCGCGCGTGACGCCCGACCCCAACTCGACGGCCGCGGCTTCGACCCGCGGCGTGGTCATCAAGCTGCTGGGCTTCGAGGGTGCCACGGACGCGAGCACCGAGTTGTGGAACGCCACGCTGGCCCAACCGCTCATCGCTCGAAGGTGCGCCACGGACACCCCACCCCCGTGCGACGCGGTCGGCAACCAGGCCGGGCTGATTGCGGGGAACGGCTCCACGACGTACGAAGTCCAGCTCTTCGTGCCGCCGCGCGGCTTTTCGCCGCCGAACATCAGCCAAACCTACACGCTCACCACCGGCACGATCACGCAACCGTGGACTCACCTGGGGTCCTCGGGCGGCCGCTTCCAGGTGGGCGTGCAAGGTTCCTTCCGCCTCGTCGGCGGCGCGCCACTGGTTGGCGTGCAAAACGCCGTCTACACGTTCGAGCTGGAAGGCAACGCCCGTTTCCACGGCTTCACGGCGCCTTCGCGCACCGCCCGCGTCGTCGGCATCACCGTGAACGGGGTCACCGGCAACTGGGAGTCGATTCCGACGGTCACCGGCGTCGAACCAGTGGGGCTCAGCCGAGTCGTCAACGTGGTGTTCGGCTACAACGCACCGATGATCGTCAGCGAGCCCGGGCGCGCCTCGGGCGTGCGAGTGGCTGGTGTGCTGGCGGGTTCCACTGCCTTCGCGGGCGGAGTTGCCAATGGCGACCAGTTCCTTCCCACCGCACCGGTATCCGTTCCGCCGCCGTTGTTCATTCAGTCGGCCACGGGTCAACTCAGCGTAGTGACGGTCACGCCAGATGCGACGAGGGGCTACACCTTCGGTCGCGTCACGCTCGAGAGCTCGGCCGTGCCCGGCGCATTCGGCAGCGACCAGCGTGGCACCCGCGTCGTGCTGTTCGACGGCATCCTCGGCAACGCCACCGGTGGCGCACTGTCCGACCAGAACGGCAGTGCGCTGCACATCCCCGGCTTCACCGGCATCCCCGGCACCAACAACAGCACCACCGGCTTCAGCAGCGTGGGCGGCAGTACCGCAGCCATTGGCGGCGCCCAGGTCCAAGCCGGTTCGGTCGTCGGCGCGGCACCTGTTCCACCCAGTGCCACGACGTTCGAGTTCCGGCCAACCTTCGTGGACGACCGCGCTTCTCAGGATGCGCTCGGCGGCGGCGCGGCCGGCGCGGGTGCCGGCGAGGGCGCGGCCACTCGCGCCGCCCTGGGCCCAGGGCTGCAGGTCGGCACGGGGCCCACCCGGCAGGCCGACCTTGGCCGCGGCAATGGCCTGGGCGGTGCGGCGCCCAACATCTTCAAGCGCGCCTACCGGCTGGCCGTGGCCGTCGACACGAGTGTGTGCAACCCTGAGGCCATCGAGCCCCCGGCGCCGGCCGGCGCAGGCGCGGTGGGCGCTGTGGGCGCCGTGGCGCGGCCGTGCCAGCCGGCGAGCAAGTGACCTCGCACGGCCTGCGATGTCGGATCGCCGCGCGCGAGCGGTCGCACGGCCCACCACGCAGCCAGGCGCGCAACGTCCCGCCATGGCGTCGGGCTGTGGCAGCACGGTGGTACGCCACCTGGCTGGCTTTGCTTTGCCACGCTGCATCCGCGCTGGCGCAATCGGGCGCAGCCAGCGCGGCCGCTCCCACATTGCCCCAACCGCCCTCGCGCCTGCCCCAGGTGCGCGTGGTGCAGGAGATGCACTCGGCGCGTGTCGACCAGATCCGCGCCGACGCGGCCTTCGAGGTGCTCCTCACCATCTCCAACGACAAGTCGCTTCGGCTGTGGCGCATTGCGGACCTGCGCCTCGTGCGTACGATCCTGCTGCCCTCCGAACCCGGGCCCGAAGGCACACCGTACGCGGTGGCCATCAGCGCTGACGGGCGCCGCGCCTTCGTCGGCGGCTACACCGGCTGGCATTGGCATCGCGCCTCACGCGTCTACGCGATCGACCTCGCCACCGGCCTCATCACGGCGACCCTCGGCCGTTTCGCCGACGACGTGGTGACGGCAATGGACCTTTCGCCCGACGGCCGCCGGCTCGCGGTGGGCCTGGCACGTGGCGGGCTCGTGGTGATCGATGCGGCCACTGGCGCCACGCTGAATGCCGACCGCGAGTACGCCGCGCCGGTGAGCTTCGCGCATCACGGTCCCGACGGGCGGCTGGCCACCACCGCGGCCGACGGTTGCCTGCGCGTCTATGCTGCCGACGGCACGCTGGCCTTTCGCAACCAGTACCCGTTGCGGCCGGCCGGCGAACGACAGTGCACCGGCGGCGAACTGGGTGGCGTGCGCTTCTCGCCCGATGGGCACTGGCTGGCGCTGGGCACGCGCTACCTGCGCCAGGGCGAGCGCTGGCAGCCCGAAGTGGCCCTCTTCGACGCGCAGGCGCTGACGCTGCGCCGCACGGTGCGCACCGACGACGCCGAGCAGCGCAACCTGTGCTGCATCGCATGGGCGCCCGACAGTAGTGCGCTGTTCGTCAATGGCACGGCGGAGAGCGGGCGGCCGACGCCGCTGTTTCGCATCCGCGGGCCCGACAGCGGTGCGTTCGAACGTTGGGAGGTCGGGCGGCAGCAGTTCACCAACATGCTGCCGCTGCCCGACGGCACGGTGATCTTCGCGACCAACGCACCCTCGATCGCCAAGCTGGGCCCTGACGGCCGCGTGGCCACAGAGGCGCTGCCCGGCAACATCGACTTCCATGCCACGCGCGAGCGGCCCGAATCGTTCCTCGTCGCGCCCGATGGCCGTGGCATCGCCTTCGAGGCGGGCGCTGGGCGCTGGCTGCTGGTGGATCCCTTCGCGCCCGACACGGGCGCCGCGCTGCGGGCAGCGGCCGTGCCGCCGGGCGGACTTCGCGCCGCGCGGCGCAGCGGCGCCTTGAAGGTTGTCGCCGCCACCGGACTCTTCAGCCACCGCGAGCCGGTCACCGTGAACGGTGCACCGGTGGCCCTGGGCTTCGAGGAGGGCGTGCGCAGCTGGGCCGTGCATCCCACGCTGCCGATCGCCGCGCTGGGCACGCAGCACGGTGTGCGGCTCGTGGATGCGCAGGGCCGGCCGCTGCCGGGGTGGGAGCAGCCCAGCATCATGCCGGCGCCGGTGTGGCACACCGTCATCACCGACGACGGCCGCTTCGTGGTGGTGGCAGTCGGCGATGGAACCGTGCGCTGGTTCGAAGTGGCCAGTGGCCGTGAACGGCTGGGGCTGTTCGTCCACGCCAATGCGGCGGACTGGGTGGCCTGGCGTGCAGACGGCCACTACGCCTCGTCGCCCGCAGGCGACCAGTACATCGGCTGGCTTGTCAACCGCGGCGATGCCGCGACGCCCGACTTCTTCCGCGCGGTGCAGTTCGAGCGCACGCTGTACCGGCCCGACCTGGTGCGGAGCAGCCTCGGCTCCGGGGAGCCGGGCAAGGCCACGGCCGGCGGCCAGGCATTGGCCGAAACCCTGGCACGGCTCTCCGCGCCCAGGGTCCGCATCGAGTCCGTCTCGGAGTCGACGCGCGAGGTGCGCTTCACCGCTGAAGCCACCGGCCGACCGGTGCGCGAGGTGGGCGTCTATGTCGAGGGCCTGCCGGTGCTGGCCACCGCCGCGCGCGCCGTGCCTGCCGGTCAGCGGCGCATCACGCGCACGGTGGTGGTGCCGGCCGGCCTGCCGCTGGACCGCATTCGCGTCGAGGCGGAGTCCGACGGCGGCCTCGGCCTGGACGAAGTGGCGGCGCTCAGGCCGGCGCACAGCAGCACGGGCCGCGGGCGGCTGTGGGTGCTGGCCGTGGGCGTGCGAAATTTCGACGCCTTCGCCGCCTGCGGCGCTGCGCGCCGTTGCGAGGTGGAAGTCGGCGAGCTGCCGAATGCACCCAACGACGCGGCGACGCTGGCGCAGCGCCTGGGTGCGCGGTTCGGTGGCCTCTTCAGCGAGGTGCGCATGCGCGTGCTGGCGCACCGCGTGAGTGCCGCGCCGACCAAGGCGGCCGTGATGCAGGCCCTGCGCGAGCTGGAGGCCGCGGGGCCGCAGGACACGGTGCTTGTCTTCATCGCCTCGCACGGCGTGGCGGCCGGGCCGGAAGGCAACGAGTACTACTTCCTGCCCGCCGATGTGCAGCCGGCGGCGCTCGAGCACGTGCTCGCGGTGGCCGAGGGCCGCGCGCCTCCGCCGGGGTCGTCCGCCGATACGTTGCTGTCGGCCACCGAGTTGAATGCCGTGCTGCGCCGTGTGGCCGGGCGCCGCGTCGTCGCCATCGACACGTGCCACGCGGGCGCAGCGGGCATCAGCAGCAACCCCTACCTGATCGCCAAGCGCAGTGCCTCGGCACAGTACGCGCTCATCACCGCCGCCAGCGGCAGCGAGCTGGCCTACGAGCACGTCGACCCGCGCGTGCGCCACGGCGCGTTCACGCATGCGCTGCTGAGCGCGCTCGACGGCGCGGCCGACGCCGACGCCGACGGCGCCGTCACGCTGGAAGAGGCCTTTCGCTTCGTGCTGCCCGAGGTGCAGCGCAACATGGAGCAGATCAACGCGGCCGAGCGACGCCGCGACCCGGGTCACAAGCCCTTCACGCAGACGCCCGTGCTGTATGCGAACCCGGCCCTGCGCGCGTCCGCACTCGGTCTTGCGGCGCCGCCGCCGCGGCGCTGACGGATCGTGGCCGTGCCCGGCTTGGCGCAGCGGCGACGCGGGCTGCGCGCCGCGACCTCGAGCGATCGTCACTGCGCTCCGTAGACCACGAATGCGGCCCAGTGCAGCGGGTTGGCGTATTGCGGCTGGCGAGCCACTTCGCGCTTGGCGCGGGCCAGGGCTTCGGCCGGTGTCGAGCCGCGCAGCAGATGCCGGAACAGGCGCGTCACCACCTCCGAGGCGCTGCGGTCGGGCACGGCCCACAGCGTGACCACGGCATGGCGGTTGCCTGCCGCCATGAGCGCCAACGGCAACCCCATGACGCCAGTGCCCGCCCGCACCGGACCGACGCCGGTCTCGCAGGCCGAAAGCACGACGAGCTCGCTGTCCAGGCGGTACAGCGGCAGTTCGGCGGCGGTGAGGTAGCCGTCGTGCCCGGGCGTGCCGGGCTGGCGCAGCACGATCGCCGACAGCGAAGGATGGGTGTACGAGAGGAACCCGTGCGTGGCGAACAGCAGATAGCGGTAGCGCGAGAGCTCGCCGCTGGCGTTCAGCGCCGCCACGCGTTCCTCGCTGGCCTGCTCACCGATGAGCAGGCGCGAGGCGGCGAACATGCGGCCCACATCGCGCACCTCGCGCTCGGCGCCGGGCAGCGCCGACCAGCGCATGCCCATGGCATCGAACGCGCGGCGTGCAGCCTGAGGGTCATCGCCCAGGCGGGCCACGGCCACGTTCTGCGCGGCCGTTCGCAGGGCTGCTTCCGGCAGGCCGGGCGGTGGTTGCTGCGGGCCCGCGGCAAAGCTCGGCGCGCCGACGCCGAGCAGAGTGCTTCGCGACGGGGCAGGACGGCCGCGGCGGTCCGGACCCAGCGGGCCCGGTCGGACCGCCCCGCCCCGCGCTGCCCCGCGCTGCCGAAGCAACGCCAGCACCGAGAACGACTGCACATAGCTCACGGCATAGCGCTCGACAAGCGCGCGGTCGCCGACCGCCAGCGCTTCGAAGGGCAGCAGCGCCAGCGCACCGTCGGGCGAGAGCACGAGGCGCCGTGTCTTTGCGGGGCAGGCCGCGAGCGCCGGCGCGACGATGCGCGCCAGTTCGGTTTGCGCTGCGGCGTCGGCGCTCGTGGTAGGCCCGCGCGAGGGGCTCGTCCAGGCCTCGCGCACGCGCTGCACGAGCGGCTCGATCGTCTTCGGGCTCGGCAGCGCCAGCCAGCGGATGGCCTGCCCGCGCGCGAGGACGAAGACGCCGGCGTGTGCCTCGCCGGTGACGAAGCTGAGCATGCAGGTATCGCTGGCCAGTTGCCGCGGCACGTCGGCACTGGCGAGCACGGGGGCATCGGCCACCGCGGCGAAGCGCGGGTGTTCGCGCTTGACGCGCGCCCGCAGCGCCAGATAGGCCTGTGCCGCTTCTTCGCGACGCACGCCGGCCAGCACGCGCGCCGGGCCCTCGCCGGCAGCGGTGAACCCGGCCTCGGCCGCGCGCACGCGCTGTCGCGCTTCGGCCAGCTCGGCGCGCACCGCCTCGGGCAGTACCGGGCTGGCGTCGCCAGCCACCTGGCCGAGGGTGGCCAGCAGCACGCGGCCCTTGAAGCGTTCGCTCAGGTCGAATGCCGCATCGACCTCGCCACGCTCGGCGCGCATGACCACCCAGCGCAGGTGCGGCGCGGCGCGAAACAGCTGCACCCATGAAGCGGCATCTTCCGAAAGGCCCGAGCGGTCGGCACGCTCGGCCAGCTCCACGTAGCGCGCGAGCAGCGCCTCGTGCCGGTGCGGGTCGCCCACGCGCTCGGCGGTGCGTGCGGCCACTTCGAGCAAACCCAGCGCGCGGCGCTGGTCTTCGATGCGTTCGATGCGCTGGCTGGCAAGCGCCAGGGCGCGACCGGCCCGCTCCGGCTGGCCGGCCGCGGCGGCGGCACCTGCTAGCAGCGTCTGGTTGACGATGCTCAGCTCGCCCTGGGCACCGAAGCGGCGCTCGGTGGGCTCGACGAGTGCCACGGCCACGTCGACGGCCTCGGCATGGCGGCCGATGAGATCGAGCAGCTCGACGACGTGGATGCGGGTGTTGAGCACCTGCGCGTCGTCCGGCCCGAGCCGGCGTTCGGCTGCGGCGAGCTGGGCCTGCACGAATGAGAGGGCCTCCTGGGGCTGGCCGAGCTCGCCGAGCAGCAAGGACACGTTGCGCGCCGAGATGAGCGCATTGCGGTGGCCCTCGCCGTACAACCGCTTGTAGCCCTCGTGCGCGCGGCGCGCCAGCGGCAGCGCGGCCTCGTTGTCGCCGAGCTGGCGCAGGTTGTCGGCGAAATTGTTGGTCGCGCGCAGCCCGTCGGGATGTTCGGGGCCCACAAGATCGAGCGCCATCAGATACGCACGCTGCGTGGCGAGCAGCCCCTCGGATAAGCGCCCGGTCGACAGGTAAGCCGTGGCCATGCGGTCTTGCACCCGCGCTGCCCGCTGCGAAGGCGCGCTGCCCAGCCGCGCCGCCAGCTCTTCGAGCAGCGCGGCCGCTTCGGCACGTTGGCCCGCGCCCACCAACACCCGTGCCAGGGTGAGCTCGGTGTCGGCCCGCAGCGGGTCGGCCGCAGGCAACGCCTCGCGCGCCCCGGTCTGCAGAGCCTGTGCTGCCGGGAGCGCGCGCGTGGCACCTCGGGCGGAGACCAGCGCACGCACGCGAAGCTCTTCCAGGCGCAGGGTCTGGCGCCGCGTGGCGCCGAGCGCTCGCACCAACGCCGGCAGCTCGGCCTCGAGCAGATCCAGCGCCTGGCGCTGAGAGTCCAGCAGATCGAGCGCAACGACCCATTCGACCAGGGCCTCGACAGAAGCATGGGCCTGGGTACCCAGCCGCGCGAGCAGCGCTTGCCGGCGCTGCTCCAATGCCGTGGGCGCGATGTCGATACGGCCGGCGGCGAGGGCCGCGAGTTGCGTGGCGGCCTCGAGCCGCATGAGCAGCGCGGTCACCATCGGCTCGCGTTCGGCGCTTGCGGCCCGATCGGCCAGGGCTGCGTCCAGGCGCTCGCCGAGTTGGCGCCAGGCCGCCGCGCGCTCGGCCAGGCCGCCGCGGCGCTGCGCGGCGACCTCCGGCGCCGGCATGGCGCCGATGCCCTCGACCAGCGCTTGCGCCGCGGCGGCGGGCAACGGCAACTCGGCATTCGGCGACGGGAGTGAGTGCACGATGCAATCGGCGTCGGGCCAGGGCTGAGCCAGCCTGGGTGCGGTGGTGGCCCCATCCCGCACCAACGGCAGCACACGGCCGTCGTCGACGACGAGCACGGCACGCGTGGCATCGAGGGGGTGTCCGACCCAGGCCCAACGCTGGCCCGTCGCGAGCAGTCGCGGGCAATCGGGCCCCTTGCCCTCGACGAGCTGGCCCCAGACGGCCAACGGCACGAACGACAGCAAGCAGGCCGCAGCGCGCCGCAGCGGACTCACAGGCACCACCTTGTGCGAGCCGGCCGGGGCAATAATGCCGCCGCCACGAAATGCGAGCGCAGGTTCGAGCGCAGGTGCGAGCACGAGCGCAAGCACGGGCGCAAGCACGAGCGCAAGCACGAGCGCAAGCACGAGCGCAAGTGCGATTGCGAGAGCGAGGAGCCACATTGCCTGAGCAGGAACGCGAGGCTGCGCTCGCGCCGGTCGGGCCGGCCGAGATGGTCACGCTGGCGCGGCTGCTGGACGAATTGCTGGAGCTGCCTGACGCGGACAAGCAGCAACGGCGGCTCGATGCCTTGCCGAAGGAGCACGCGGCATTGCTGCCGCATCTGCGTCGCATGCTCGCGGCGCAGGGCGAGCGCATCACGGCGCTGGACGGCGGCGTGCCGCTGGCACGCATGGCCGCACCGCTGCCGATCTCGAGCCTGCACGCCGGTGATCGCATCGGTCCATATGTGTTGGAGCGCGAGCTCGGGCAGGGCGGCGCCGCAGCGTGGTCCGGTGAGTCGTGGTGCGGCGTGCGCATCACGGACGCTCGGCGAGCTCATCCATTGCCGCATGCAGCAGGGCCTGGCGCGTTGCTGCGTCGACGGTGTCGCCCCAGGAGCGCGCAAGCGCCACCCACTCGTCGAACCGGGCCGCGTGCCCGGGTGCGTCAGGGCCGGCCACTAGCAGCACGTGCGCGCGCCGCGGTGGCGACGGCGCTGCACGGGCGAGTGAACGCACAAGCAGTTTGTGCACGCCCGCCCGAAGTCCGGGAGCCGGCGCCCGCGCCGCGGCGCCAGGGCGCCAGTCGATCGACATGCGCAGCGATGCGGACTCGTCGCACGGACTCACGCAGTCCAGGCGCTGCAAGGTGGTCTCGAAGCGGCCCGCGGGAAGATTCGCGAGCGCAGGCGTGAGGTCGACTTCGCCATCCTGCAACGGCAGTACCGCCTCCTGAAGCATGCGACCTTCTCGCGACATCGTGGCGACGTAGCGGTCGGGTGCGCCCTCGAGCCGCCTCATCACCCGTTCGATCTGCTCGCCCAGGGTCGAACTGGACGGGGCAGGGCTCGGCGCTGGCAGCGTGACCGGCTTGCGGCAATCGGCTGCCCCGGCGCACTCGTGAGCTAGAAGCACCGCGCCGCTGCGCGCGGCGACGATGACGATGTGATTGCCAGGGGCTGCACGGGCGATGACGAGCTCAGACGGCGCTGGCACAGCGCTGCCCACCGCGAGGGTGCCTGGGCGACCTTGAACCGACCAAGTGCCATTCAGTGCGAGCACAAAAGCATGGCCCGGCTCGGCATGCAAAGGCGAGCCGAGCAGGGCCGCCAATATCAACACATTGCAGTTGCGTATCACGAGCATCCTCGGTGCCGACAGGACGGCGTACCTGCACATACGCCAATTCTGGCTGGAAGCGGACGTTCCGGGCGTGCAACGCGCCGCGCGCGAACCTCGCTAGGTGTCAACCGGGGAGGGTGGGGCTGGCAGCTGTGCACTGCCTGTCGCGAAGGCGCGCAGTTCGGCGCTCTTGCTCGACTTCGTGAGAGCGAAGCAGCCGGGCCTGTATCGCCCGGGTAGAGCCGCTTCTCGAAGCCCAGGCGGACCTCGCGCTGGGGGCATAGGTGCCTGACCCGGTGGCCCCACAATGCGCCAGAGGGATCGGAGGTGTCATGTCGGAATTGACGACGCTGCTCGAATCGGCCCGCCAAGGCGACCAGAAAGCCGCCGGACAAGCCTTCAGCATGCTCTACGAAGACCTGCGCCGGCTGGCTGCGGCGCGCTTGCGGCCGCACCGGACGATGACGCTGCTGGGGACGACCTCGCTCGTGCACGAGGCGTTCCTCAAGATCGTCGGCGCCGAATCGCTGCCGGTGGAGAACCGCCACCACTTCTTCGCGTATGCCTCGCGCGTGATGCGCTCGGTGATCGTCGACTACGCGCGCGCGCGCTCGGCCGAGCGGCGCGGCGGCGACTCCGAGCACGTGGTGCTCGACACGCAACTCTCGGAGCAGATTGCCGCTCCCGAGAACGACGCGCTGCGCGTGCACGCGGCGATGGAGGTGCTGGAGAAGGCCGAGCCGCGGCTGGCGCAGGTGGCAGAGATGCGCTTCTTCGGGGGCCTTTCGGAGCCGGAGATCGCCGAGGCGCTGGGGTTGTCTGAACGCACGGTGCGGCGCGACTGGGAAAAGGCGCGCCTGCTGCTGCTGGCCGCCATGGGGTAGAGGCTGTCTCCGGTGTCGCGGCAGGGCGCGCTGGTCCCATGAGCGCCGCTGCACCGACACGCCGCCACCGGTGGGCCTTGCCTGGCGGGCGCCGTGCCATGTCCGGTCGTACGCGCCGATTCCGTATGTCCCGTCGCAGCGGGCCGCAGCCGGGCCCTTGACGGAGAGAAGGGAGCGCCGTGAGCCTGCCGGTCGAAGACCTGAAGAAGCTGTCGCAGCTTCTGGACACGGCGCTCGACCTGGACCCTGCCGAGCAGGAGGCATGGCTCGCACGCCTTGAGGCTGCCGACGATGTGGCAGCGCGCCTGGCACCCAACCTGCGGCAACTGCTGGCGCGCAAGGGGGCCGGCGAGACCGCAGACCTGATCGACCGCGGCCCGGTCTTCGCGCTGCCGGAAGGCGTGGCGTCGGCTCGTGCTGCCGCGGGCGACAGGGTGGGACCGTACGTCCTGGTGCGCGAGCTGGGCGTCGGCGGCATGGGCGAAGTCTGGCTGGCCGAACGCGCCGATGGGGCCTTGAAGCGGCAGGTGGCGCTCAAGCTGCCGATGTTCAGCGCCCGGCGCGGCGTGCTCGTGCAGCGCTTCGCGCGCGAGCGCGACATCCTGGCCGCGCTGGCGCACCCCCACATCGCGCGCCTGTACGACGCCGGGCTGGCCGAGGACGGCCAGCCTTACCTCGCGCTGGAGTACGTGCAGGGCGAGCCGATCACCACGTACTGCAAGGCCCTCGGACTGGGCCCGCGCGAGCGCGTGGCGCTGTTGCGCCAGGTGCTGGAGGCGGTGCAGTTCGCGCACGCCAACCTCGTCATCCACCGCGACTTGAAGCCCGGCAACGTGCTCGTGCGCGCCGACGGGCAGGCGATGCTGCTGGACTTCGGCATCGCCAAGCTGATGGAAAGCGAACAGGGCCAGGCGCAGGAGACCGAGCTCACGCGCGTGGGCGGCCGCGCCCTCACCCTCGGCTACGCGGCGCCGGAGCAGATCGCCGGCGCCGCGGTGAGCACGGCCACGGATGTGTACGCCCTGGGGGCATTGCTATACGAGTTGCTGGCCGGCGTGCGGCCCTTCGAAGGCAAGCCGCACGAGGTGGAAGCGGCCGTGCTCGGCCAGGAGCCGCCGCGCCCCAAGGGCGTGCCGGCCGACCTGTCGAACATCGTGTTGAAGGCCTTGAAGAAGGCGCCGGCCGAGCGCTATGCCACCGCCGAAGCCTTTGCCGCCGACTTGCGGCGCTGGCTCGACGGCGCGCCCGTGCTGGCGCAGCCCGACAGCATGGGCTACCGGCTGCGCAAGTTCGTGGCGCGGCACCGCGTGGGGGTGGCGGCCTCGGCAGCGATGCTTGCCGTGGTGCTGGGGGCGAGCGTGGTGTCGCTGCAGCAGGCACGGCGGGCCGAGGCCGAGGCGCAACGCGCGCAGAGGGAGGCGCTGCGTGCACAGTCCGAGGCGCAGACTGCGCGAGCGGTGCAGGACTTCCTGGAAGGCATCTTCAAGGCCAGCTCGGGTGATCAGCCCAGCCCGGCGAAGGCGCGCCAGCGCACGGCCCTGGCTCTACTGGACGAGGGCGTGGCGCGCGTGGACCAGGCGCTCGCCGGCGAACCGCGGGCCCAGCTTCGCGTGTTCGAGACGCTGGCCGAGGTCTACGAAGACATGGCGTTGCTGGAGCGCTCGGCCGACTTGCGTGCGCGCGCCGCGCGCCTGACGGCTCGGTTGGACGGGCCAGGCAGCGCCACCCACGTGGCGGCGCTGGCCGCGCAAGCCCAGGCGCTGAACTCGAGCGGTCGCAACGCGCAGGCGCGGGCCGTGCTGGAGGAGGCCGACCAGCTGCTGGCGGCGCAGC
Source organism: Rubrivivax sp. (assembly GCA_016788525.1). Taxonomy (GTDB): domain Bacteria; phylum Pseudomonadota; class Gammaproteobacteria; order Burkholderiales; family Burkholderiaceae_C; genus Rubrivivax. The sequence continues at coordinate 3,207 of JAEUPD010000006.1, read as the reverse complement.
GCGAGCCCGATCGCAAGGCGCGCATCGCCGTGGACATCGCGATGGGCGACTTCTACAACTTCGTGGACGACGCGCGCGGCCTGCCCTACGCCGAGCGGGCGATGAAGCTGCTGCGCGAGCAGGCGCCGTCGCCCGAGTGGGTGGATGCATTGAGCCTTCTGGGCGGGCTGCGGCGCGTCACCGGCGACTTCGAGGGTGCGCGGCGTGCGCTGGCCGAGGCGATCGATGTCGCGGCCAAGCTGCCCGGCGGGGTGGCCAGCAAGCTGCCGGCGGCCTACGACCTGTGGGCGTTCGCCGAGCTGGAAAGCGGTAACGGGGAGCGCGGCATCGAGCTGCTGCGCAAGGTGATCGAGATGGACGAGGCCAACGGCGGGCCCGACAGTGCGAACGTCTTCATCGGCCGCCGACGCCTTGTCAGCGCCCTGCTGGAAGAAGGCCATGCGGCCGAGGCTCTGCAGACCGTGCGCGCGATGCGGGCGAAGCTCGCATCGCTACCGGCGCTGAAGGAGTTCGTTTTCCCCGTCGGCATGCAGGAGGCCACGGCCCTGTTCCAGTTGGGTCGAATCGACGAGGGGATCGAGGCCGTGAACCGGCTGCCCGACATCGATGGTGAAGCCGCGCGCAACCCGATGGACACCTTCAGTGCTTGGCGCGTGACCGCGAACCTGCGCATGGCGCGCAGCGATCTTGAGGGAGCCGCCGACGCAATCGCGCGCGCCGAAGGCGTGGCCAACGGGCGTGACCTGGGCCACGGCCCACGCCTGGCCGCCAGCCTGATGCGCAGCACGCTGGCGCTGCGACGGGGCCGAACCGACGACGCCCGCGCCCTCGTCGCACTGGTGTTTGCCGACACGGCAGCGCCACTGCAGCGCATCCAGGGTGCGGTGCTGGCGGCCCAGATCGATCTCGCCGCGGGCGACGCGGCCCGGGCGGAGGCGACGGCGTGGCAGGCGCTGGCGGTCATCGCCGGCGGTGGCCCTTCCCGCCGCGGGCGCGCCGTGAACGAGCCGGTGCTTCAGGGTGTCTTGGGCCGTGCGCTGCTGGCGCAAGGCCGTGCCGCAGAGGCGCTCGTGCCGTTGCGGGCAGCGCTCGATGGCCAGCGTGCGCTGCGCGACCTGCGGGTGAGCCTGGTCCTGGCAGACGCCCACCTGTCCCTGGGTGATGCGCTCGCTGCCACCGGCCAACGGCAGCCCGCACGCGAGCAACTCGAGGCCGCGCGTGCGATTCATCAGCGCTGGACACGTGTGCCCGCACGGGACGCCGAGGCGTTGCGGGCGCTGGGCCGCCGGCTGGCGTCCGAGCCGGCCGCGGCACCACCGGCGTCGCGCGCTCGCTGACACACCAGGCTGGGGCCGGCCCGGCCGCACCCTCCGGCGCACGCCACCGGTTGCTGCCGTCGCGGGCCCGCCGCAGGGCCTCCCTTTGCGAGATGACGACACCGTGGCCGGGTCGGCCGCCGGACTCCGTACGTGCAGATGAAGGGACATCGACACCTTCGTCCGTCAACGAACAGGAGCATCGCATGAGTCTCTTTGCGCACTTCCATGGCCCGGCCCGCGGCGGCATCGGCCCACAGGACCTTGAACTCGTGCACGCACGCTATGTCGCGATGCCGGCGCTGCTGTGGGTCTGCGCTGGCGTCGTCGCGCTGCTGGTCACCGCCGTGCAGGGGCCGGCGGCGCGCCTGGCCACGCAGGTACCCGTCACGGAAACCTGCGAAGTGATCGTCTGCACCGTCCACGGCGCCTGAGTCGTCGACGGGCTGCGGCCCCGAACCCCTGATCGCACTTGGAGTCTGACGTGAACAACCCTCATTCCGTACGTACGCGCCCGACCCTCACCATGCTGTCGGCGCCAGTTTTCGCGCTGGTCCTCTCGGTCGCCCCGTCTGCGTTCGCCCAACCCCAGCACACCGCGGCGCTGCCGAGTGTGGTGGTGGCGCAGGCGACGCGCTACGACACCGCTCGCGACGAATACGAGATCGGCCACTTCGGCACTGCCTTCGCCGCCTTTGCGCAACTGGCCGACGAGGGCCATTGCGAGGCCGCGCGCGTGGCACATCAGATGGCGCGCTATGGCCGCCAGCTCTATGCCATGGAGTTCAGCGTTCCCGCGCCCCGCCTGGCGCGCTGGCGCGAACTGCCGGGCTGCCCGGTGGCGCTGGCGGGGCGCTGACCAAGCGCCGGGCCACGCGTGCCCTTGGCCCCCCGTGGCGCAGGCGCCAGGCATGGCCAACCTCCTGATGCTCGCGACCTGCCTGCTGGCGGGCTGGCTGCTGCGGCGCTCGCACCGCGTGGCCGATCACGCGCACCAGGCGTTGAACGCCGTCATCGTGCACCTGTCGCTGCCGGCGGTGACGCTGCGCACGCTGCACGGCTTCCAGTTCGACCGCGACCATCTGCTACCGGTCCTGATGCCGTGGGTGCTGTTCGTCTTCGGCGCGCTGCTGTTCGGGTCGCTCGGGCGTGCACCTGGACTTACCCGTGCGCAGGTGGGTGCCCTCACGCTGGTGGGCGGCCTGGGCAACACCTCGTTCGTGGGCCTGCCGATGATCGAGACGCTGCACGGCCGCGAGGGCCTGGGCCTTGGCCTGCTTATCGACCAGCTGGGCTCGTATCTGGCCCTCAGCACCCTCGGCGTGGCGGCGGCCGCCTGGTATGCCGCCGACGGCGCCGTGCGCGGCGCGGCCGTGGGTGGTGCCGTTGGTGGGGGTGTTCGTGCGAGCAATGCTTCGGGCGGCGCGATCGCCGCGGGCGCCACCGGCGTGAGCGGCCGCGAGATGCTTCGGCGCATCGTCACCTTTCCACCTGTGATTGCGCTGGCGCTCGCGTTGCTGCTGCGCCCGTTGCCCTTCAAGAGCATCGACGAGCGGCGCGTGGTGGCGATGAGCGAGGTGCTGCCGCTGGGGGTGTGAGGGCGGGGTGGCGGGTGCGGGCTACGGCCTCAGGCGCGACGCTGCCCGCGCCGAAGCGGCCGGTCGCACAGGCACCGAGGCCACCGAAGGAGTCCCCGCATCTGTGGGCACACACAGGTAGGAGGCACTCTGAGCGATTGAGGCGCAACGCGCGGCTTGAGACCGTGCGGGCTCACCACTTCGGGAGCCTCGCGTGCAAGCCATCGGCCGGCAGCCCTGTGCGGGGCAGAGGGCGCCGGATGGGGCCCCGGTTCACTACGAGCGCCACCGCCCGGAACAAACCACGCTGTACC
>JAEUPD010000001.1 GCA_016788525.1 Rubrivivax sp. | reverse complement strand
GGCTGACTTCTCTGGCCTTGCAGGCCGCGCCGGGCCTTGCGGCCCGGCCGCTCGCCAGGCACGAACAGTCCACTGGACTGTTCGTGTCCGGGCTCGCCTGCTCGGGCTTCTGGCCCGCGCCCCAACTCGCTCCGCTCGCTGTGCTCAAACAATGGGCGCGAGTCAGTCTTGGATGCGCGTGAGTACACGCGCGGCCAGAAGCCCTGCGCTGCTCGACGCCGCCAATGCGCCCCAGGCCCTGGCCCACCCCCGCCTGAGCGGAAAGGGCAGAGGCGTTCGAAGGACCCTTCCTCGGAAGTGCACTACGGTTCCGCAAGGCAGCGGGTGGCACGGCGGCGGCGCGCATAGGCGGCGCCGAGCCGCGCAGGGCTTCTGGCCGCGCGCGTACTCGCGCGCCTCCAAGACTGACTCGCGCCCATTGTTTGAGCGGAGCGCGCGTTTGCGCGCGCGCAGCGAGTTGGGGCGCGGGCCAGAAGACCGAGCAGCGCAGGGAAGTCGGCCGCTTGCGGCCGACCGCCGGCTCTGCGCGCCGCCGCCGTGCTGCCTGCTGCCTTGCCGCCACCACCTCGCCGGGCCAACCAAGACCAAGACCAAGACCAAGACCACAGCCACGGCCACAGTCACAGCGACAGCGACAGCGACAGCGACAGCCACAGCCACAGCCACAGCCACAGCCACAGCCACAGCCACAGCCACAGCCACAGCCACAGCCACAGCCACAGCCACAGCCACAGCCACAGCCACAGCCATCAAGCGCGACCACGCCAGCGTCAGCGTCGGCGAAGAACGGACCGATCAGCCCCCGCCGCCCCCTGCCAGCACCGCCAGTGCGACCGAAGCCAGCCGCGCCAGCTGCGAATCGGCCCGCGAGGTGAGGATCACCGGCACCTTTACGCCCAGCACGAGCCCGGCGCACTCCGCGCCGCCCACGTAGACGAAGCTCTTGTAGAGCATGTTGCCGGCGTTCAGGTCGGGCATCACCATCAGGTCGGCGTCGCCAGCCACGTGCGACTTCAGGCCCTTGATGCGCGCAGCCTCGGCCGAGAAGGCGTTGTCGAAGCCGAACGGCCCCTCGACGATCGCCGGACCGAACTCGCCGTCGAGCGATGCCTCGACCAGCAGCCGTGCGTCCACCGTGGCCTGGATCGCCTCGGTCACCGTCTCCACCGCGGTCACCACCGCCACCTTCGGCTCGGCCACGCCCAGCGTGTGCAGCAGCTGCACGGCATTGGCCAGGATATGGTGCTTGGCGCGCGGCTTGGGCGCCACGTTCACCACGCAGTCGGCAAGGGCCAGCAGCTTGTGATAACGCGGCAGGTCGAACAGGAACGCGTGCGAGACGCGCGTGTCGCGAACGAGCAGGCCGCCGCTGCGGCTGACGATGGCGCCGAGATACTCGTCGCTGTGCAGCGAGCCCTTCATCAGCGCTGCGGCCGAGCCGTCGCGTGCCAGGGCGACGGCGCGAGCAGCCGCGTCCTTGGGCTCCGCGCTCGTGGCCATCACCTCGAAGCGGCGCGCGTCCACTTCGGCCGCTGCGGCCGCGCGGGCGATGAGCTCGGGGGCGCCCACGAGCAGCGGCCGCGCGATGCCGGCTTCGACCATCGCCGCCGCCGCACGCAGTGCATGTGCGTCGCACGGGTGCACGAGCGCGACCACCTGCGGCGCGGCGGCCTGCCGGGCAGCGGCCTGCGCGCGCCCGATCAACTGGTGCAGCCGCGGATGCGCATAGCCGGTGGTCGAAGCCACCGGTGACGGTGACCCCTGCGCCATCGCCCCGGGGACGCCGGCCACCACCATCGCTTGCGTCGTCAGACGAAGTCCTTGTACTTCGGCAGGAAGCGCACCGGCTTGGAAAGCGCGTCGCGGCGGAACGGGTCGCCGAGTTCGCGCGTGCACATGACCTCGATGACGGTGGTCTTCCTCGCGTTCATCTGCAGGTCGATCGCGCGCTTCAGCGCCGCGCCCACGTCTTCCAGCTTGTCCACCGTGATGCCCTCGGCACCCATCGCGCGGCCGATGCCGGCGAAGCTGGCGTTGTCGAGTTCACCGGCGACGAAGCGGCGGTTGTAGAAGTCGACCTGGTTCTTCTTCTCCGCGCCCCACTGGCGGTTGTGGAACACCACGGCCGTGACCGGGATGTCGTGGCGCACGCAGGTCATGATCTCGCTCATGCTCATGCCCCAGGCGCCGTCGCCGGCGTAGCTGATGGCCGGGCGGTGCGGCGCGGCCACCTTGGCGCCGATGATCGTGGGCAGCGCGTAGCCGCAGTTGCCAAAGCTCATCGGCGCGAAGAAGCTGCGCGGCTCCTCGAAGCGCAGATAGCTGTGCGCGATGGAGTTGATGTTGCCGATGTCGGTGGAGACCATCACGTGCGCGGGCATCGCGCGCTCCAGCTCGCGCAGCACCTGGCGCGGGTGCAGCCACTGGCCGCCCGGGTTGCCGGTGGGCGTCTTCTCGCCCTTGGCCTCTTCGATCATGTCCAGGCTGTACGCGTCGCGCTCGTGCGTCCACTCGCCGAGTTCCTTCTCCCACGCGGCCTTCTCGGCGGCGATCTTGGCGGCGCGTTCGGTCTTGTCGCTGGCCAGGGTGCGATTGGCCAGCAGCTCCAGCAGCGCGCGCGCCGCGGCGCCCGCGTCGCCGCAGATGCCGACATCGACCTTCTTCACCAGGCCCAGCATCTTCGCGTCGGCATCGATCTGCACCAGCTTCACGTTCTTCGGCCAGTAGTCCATGCCGTACTGCGGCAGCGTGCCGAAGGGGCCCAGGCGCGTGCCGAGCGCGATGACGACATCGGCCTCGGCGATGAGCCGCATGCCCGCCTTGCTGCCCTGGTAGCCCAGCGGCCCGCACCACTGCTTGTGGCTGGCCGGAAAGCTGTCGTTGTGCTGGTAGCTGTTGACCACCGGGCAGCCGATGCGCTCGGCCAGCGCGATGGCGTCCTTGATGGCATTGCCCATCACCACGCCGCCGCCGGAAATCATCACCGGCCGCTTGGCCGCGGCGATGAGGTCGGCCGCGGCTTTCAGCGCCTCGGTGCCGCCAGCGCCGCGCTCGATGCGGATCGGCTTCGGAATCTCCACCGTGATGTCGCCGTAGAACAGGTCGCGCGGAATGTTCAGCTGCGTCGGCCCCAGCTCCAGCAATGCACGGTCGAAGGCGCGCGCGGTGAGCTCGGCCATGCGCTTGCTGTTGCTCACGTGCGCCTGGTACTTGGTGAACTCGGCGAACATCGGCAGCTGCTGCGCTTCCTGGAAGCCGCCGAGACCCTGCGTGAGCGTGCCGGTTTCGGGCGTGATCACCACCACCGGGCTGTGCGCCCAGTAGGCGGCGGCCACCGCCGTCACCGCGTTGCTGATGCCCGGCCCGTTCTGGCCGATGATCACGCCGTGCCGGCCGCTCACGCGCGCATAACCGTCGGCCATGTGGCCCGCGCCCTGCTCGTGCACCACGGGGATGAGGCGGATGCCCGCCGGCGCGAAGATGTCCATCGCGTCCATGAACGCGCTGCCCATGATGCCGAACATGGTGTCCACGCCCTGCGCCACGAGTGTCTCGACAAACGCCTCGGAAGGCGTCATGCGGGTCAGGCCGCTGGCCACAGTGCGGGCGGCGATGTTCTCGGGCGAGTTCATGGCAGGTCTCCGGGCGGGGGTGAAATGTCGCGAGCGGCGATGATAGCGAGGCATCCCGGAAACCGGAACGCAAGATTCCGAAAGGCGGAATCTGAGCACCGATCGGCGCTACCATCGGCGCGCCATGCCTGCCCCCACCGCTTCGAAGCCTGCCCTTCGCCCGGTGCCGGGCACCGGGCGCCGCCGCGCGGTGGCCGAGGTGCAGGGCGACACGCCGGCGCTGCGCCTGCTGGCGCTGCTGGAACACATCGCCGGGCGCGAGGGACCGCACTCGTTGCAGGCGCTGGCCGACGCCACTGCGCTGCCCAAGGCCACCGTGCACCGCATGCTGCAGCAGCTGGAAGGCGCAGGCCTGCTGCAGCGCGAGGGCGACGGCCGCCAATACGGCGCCGGCGCGCGGCTGCGCCGCCTGGCCGAAAGCGTGCTTCTCAACAGCGGCCTGCACGGCGCGCGCCACCAGGTGCTGCGCGCGCTGGTCGACGAGCTGGGCGAAAGCTGCAACCTCACCACCCTGGCCGGCGGCGAGGTGCTGTACGTCGACCGCGTGGAGACCGCCGCGCCGCTGCGCTTCTACCTGCAGCCGGGCTCGCGCGTGCCGGTGCATTGCTCGGCCAGCGGCAAGCTGTTCCTGGCGCAGATGCCCGAGGCCGAACGCCGGCGGCTGCTGGCCGCCACACCGCTGCAGGCCTTTACGCCGGCCACGCTGACGAAACCCGCCTCGTTGCAGGCCGAGCTGGCACACGTGGCGCGCAGCGGCCACGCGCTGGACCGCGAGGAATTCCTGCCCGGCCTTGTGTGCGTGGCGGTGCCGGTGCCGCCGGCGCAAGGTGCACGGGCTGCGCTGTGCCTGGCCGTGCAGGCCCCGGCGATGCGCATGCCCGCCGAGCGCGCGGCGAAGGTGCTGCCTGCGCTGCGCCGCGCGGCGCTGCAACTGGCCGCGCTCGACGGCGCGGCCGCGGTGCCGGCGCGCGCTGCATCGGCGCCTTCACCGAAGGGTTCGGCGCGCATGCCGCCCCCCGGCCAACCGCCAGGGCTGCCCGCAGGAAGGCCGCCCGCCCGCGAACCCTCTGCCCGCAAACCTGCGGCCCGAAAGACCCCGCGTTGACCGACCTTCAAACCCTTCGGCCCACCCGGCCCGTCGCCGTGCGCGAGGTGTTCGGCTTCGACGCGCCCCTCGAGGTGATGGCCTTCGCCGAGCGCGACGAGCATGTGCCCGAGGTCGACCCGGCCTACCGCTTCCAGCCCGACGTGACGCGGGCGCTGCTGGCCGGGTTCGCATTGAACCGCCGTGTGCTGCTGCAGGGCCTGCACGGCACGGGCAAGAGCACGCATGTCGAGCAGGTGGCCGCGCGGCTGAACTGGCCCTGTGTGCGCGTCAACCTCGATGGCCACATCGCGCGGCTGGATCTCGTCGGCCGCGATGCCATCGTGCTGCGCCAGGGTCAGCAGGTCACCGAGTTCCAGGAAGGCATCCTGCCCTGGGCGCTGCAGCGCCCGGTGGCGCTGGTGTTCGACGAATACGACGCCGGCCGGCCCGACGTAATGTTCGTGATCCAGCGCGTGCTCGAGCGCGACGGCAGGTTCACGCTGCTGGACCAGAACCGCGTGCTCACGCCGCACCCGTTCTTCCGCCTTTTCGCCACCAGCAACACGGTGGGGCTGGGCAACCTCAACGGCCTGTACCAGGGCGCGCAGCGCCTGAACCACGCGCAGGTGGACCGCTGGAACATCGTGGCCACGCTGAACTACCTGCCGGCCGACGAGGAGGTGGCCATCGTCGCCGCGCGCGTGCCAGCGTTCGCCGGCGCCGAACACCGCGAGGTGCTGGCGGCGATGGTGCAGCTGGCCACGCTCACGCGGCGCGGCTTCGCGGTGGGCGACCTCAGCACGCTGATGAGCCCGCGCACGGTGATCAGCTGGGCCGAGAACCTGGCGATCTTCGGCGAAGTGGCCACGGCATTCCGCCTGGCCTTTGCCAACAAGTGCGACGAGGCCGAGCTGCCGATCGTGGCCGAGTACTTTCAGCGTTGTTTCGGCAGCGAACTCGGGTTAACCCCGGCCGTGAATGCCCCGCCGTAGCCCATCGGGGCGAACCCGCCGGCGAGCCACGGGCTATCGTTGCGCCGAAGCGGCCGCACGCCGCTGCACGAGGAGTTCGAGCATGTTGTTTCGTCGTTGTCTGGGGGTGGCTGCCTTCGCCACCGTCGCTGCCATCTCTGCGGTCGCGCCGGCGCTGGCCGGCACCGTGACGGTGGTGACCTCGTTCCCCAAGGAACTGACGCAGGCTTACAAGGCCGCGTTCGAGAAGGCCCACCCCGGCATCAAGGTCGAGATCCTGAACAAGAACACGGTGCAGGGCATCGCCTACGTGCGCGAGCTGCCCGCGGGCCAGCGGCCCGACGTGTTCTGGGCCTCGGCGCCCGATGCCTTCGAGGTGCTGGCCGGCCTCGGCCTGCTGCAGAACGTGGCCGCGCTGGCCAACAGGTCGGCGCCGGCCAAGGTGGGCAACTTCCCGATCAACAACCCCAAGGGCCTGTTCCTTGGCCAGGCGCTGGCCGGCTACGGCTTCATGTGGAACACGCGCTACATGGCGGCCAACAAGCTGCCCGCGCCCCGGCAGTGGGCCGATCTGGCCAAGCCGGTGTACTTCGGCCATGTGGCGACCAGCTCGCCATCGCGCTCGGGTACCACGCACCTCACGGTGGAGACGGTGCTGCAAGGCGAGGGCTGGATCAAGGGCTGGACGCAGCTGTTGCAGATCGCCGGCAATTGCGCTGCCGTCACCGAGCGCAGCTTCGGCGTGCCCGACGGCGTGAACAACGGCCAGTTCGGCATCGGCCTGGTGATCGACTTCTTCGGCCTGGCCGGCAAGGCCAGCGGCTTCCCGGTGGAGTTCCACTACCCCGACGTGACCGCCGTGGTGCCGGCCAACATCGCGCTGGTGGCCGGCGGCAAGAACGCTGACGAGGCGCGCCGGTTCATCGCCTACACCGTGTCGCTGGAAGGCCAGCAGCTGCTGTACGACCCGAAGATCTCGCGCCTGCCGATCCTGCCGCCCGAGGCAATGGGCGGCAAGACGCCCGCGGGCTACCCGAACCCGTTCGAGATTGCCAAGCGCGCCAAGGTGCAGTTCGACTCCGACCTCTCCGAGTCGCGCTACAACGTCGTCTCGGCGCTGTTCGACCAGACCGTCACTTTCCGCATCAAGGAGCTGCAGGCGGCCACCAAGGCCATCCACGCCGCCGATGCGGCGCTGGCGAAGAAGCCCAATGCGCGCGGCGCGGCGCTGGCCAAGGAAGCGCGCGAAGTGGCCTACACGCCGGTGGTCGATGCCGGCAAGGTGGCCGACAAGGAGTTCCTCGCCGTCTTCGCCGCCGACAAGAAGGACGCCGCGGTGAACAAGCGCATCACCGGGCTGGAAGACCACTGGAACAAGAGCGCGCGCGCCAACTACGAGCGCGCGCGCGAGCTGGCCGAGCAGGCGCTGGCGCTTGCCAAGTAGCAGCGCCGCCGCGGCTGCCGCCGACCCGGCGGCGCGGGGGAAGCACCTGGGGGTGGGCGCGGGTGTGCGCCCGGGCATGTGGGCCGCCGGCGCGCTGGTGCTGGCGTTCCTGCTGCTGTTCTTCGTGTTGCCGGTGGGGCGCGTGTTCCACGCCGCGTTCGTGGACGCCGACGGCGCGCCCACGCTCGGGCACTTCGCGGCCTTCTTCTCGCAGGGGTTGATGAAGGAGGCGTTCTTCAACAGCCTCTATGTCGCCGTGATGTCGGCGGTGTGGGCGGCGCTCATCGCCGTGCCGCTGGCCTACTTCACGGTGCGCTTCGAGTTCCGCGGTGCGCTGCTGATCCAGACGCTGGGGGTGCTGCCGCTGATCATGCCGCCCTTCGTGGGCGCGGTGGCGCTGCAGCTGATCTTCGGCCGCAGCGGCACGGTGAACCTGCTGCTGGACGGGTGGTTCGGCTTCACGCTGCCGATCATGGAGGGGCTGAACGGCCTCGTCTTCGTCGAGGCCATCCACTACTTCCCGTTCATCCTGATGAACCTCACCGTGGCGCTGCGCAACATCGACGGCGCGATGGAAGAGGCGGCGATGAACCTGGGCTGCCGCGGCTGGCGCCTCTTCGCCCGGGTGATCTTTCCACTGGCGGCACCCGGTTTCGTGGCCGGCGCCTCGCTGGTCTTCGTGAAGGTGTTCGACGACCTCGGCACGCCGCTGGTGATGGGGCAGACCAACCTGCTGGCGCCGCAGGCCTACCTGCGCATCACGCAGGTGGGGCTGGAAGACCCGCTGGGCTACGTCATCAGCGTCATCATGATCGGCTTCTCGATCGCGGCGATGGCGCTGTCGGCGCAGGCGCTGCGCGGGCGCGACTACAGCACGCTGCAAAAGGGCGGCACGCGGCTGCAGCGGCGGCGCCTGTCGGCCATGGGTTCGGTGGCCGCCTACGGCTGGATCGGGCTGGTGCTGCTGCTGACGCTGTCGCCGCACATCGGCGTGCTGCTGCTCAGCTTTGCCAAGGTGTGGAGCTTCGCGCCGCTGCCCGACGCCTACACGCTGCAGCACTACGCCACGGTGTTCCAGGACTCGGGCGGCATGATCCGCAACACGCTCGTGTACTGCGGCCTGGCCGCGCTGCTGGACGTGGTGCTGGGCGTGACCATCGCCTACCTCATGCTGCGCACGCGGCTGCCGGCGCGGCAGTGGCTGGACTGGATCGCCACCGCGTCGCTGGCCGTGCCAGGCATCGTGCTGGCCATCGGCTACCTGCGCCTGTTCAAGGGGCTCACGCTGCCGGGCACCCAGGTGCTGCTGACCAGCACCTGGGTGATGATCATGGTCGCCTACGCCGTGCGGCGGCTGCCCTACGCGCTGCGCTCGTGCGTGGCGGCGCTGCAGCAGGTGCACGTGTCGCTGGAGGAGGCGGCGGAGAACCTGGGCGCCACCAAGCTCGCCACCATCCGCCGCGTGGTGGTGCCGCTGATGGCCGGCGGCATCCTCGCCGGCTTCGTGACCAGCTTCATCACCGCGGCGGTGGAGCTTTCGGCCACCATCCTGCTGGTCTCGGCCGACTCGCAGGCGCCGATGAGCTACGGCATCTATCTGTACATGCAAAGCGTGGCCGGCCGCGGGCCGGGGGCGGCGCTGGGGGTGCTGGCGATCGCGGTGGTGGCGCTGGGCACGTGGCTCTCGCACCTCGTGGTGGAGCGCACCGGCCAGCGGCTGGTGGCGCGGCCGGTGGACGATGAGCTGCCGCCGCTGCCGGCACGTGGGCCCACAGCGACGGCGGCCACGGCGTACACGGCGCACACCGGTGCCGCAATGGGCACCGGCCCGGGAGCGAAGGCATGAAGAAGGTCAGCGTGCAGTGCCGCAACGTGCGGCTGGCCTATGGCCGCACCGAGGTGCTGAAGGACGTGAGCCTGCACATCGAGCCCGGCGAGTTCTTCGCGCTGCTCGGGCCTTCGGGCTCGGGCAAGAGCACGCTGCTCAGGCTGATCGCCGGCTTCAACCGACACCAGAGCGGGCAGTTGCTCATCGACGGCCAGGACGTGAGCGCGCTGCCGCCATGGCAGCGCAACGTCGGCATGGTGTTCCAGAACTACGCGCTGTGGCCGCACATGACGGTGTGGGACAACGTGGCCTTCGGGCTGGTGGAGCGCAAGGTGCCCAAGGCCGAGCAGCAGCGGCGCGTGGGCGC
>JAEUPD010000168.1 GCA_016788525.1 Rubrivivax sp. | reverse complement strand
CGACTTCGTCGTCTCCGACATCAACATGCCCAACATGAACGGCTTCGAGCTGCTCAAGGCGATCAAGGCCGAAGACAGCCTGAAGCACCTGCCGGTGCTGATGGTCACCGCCGAGGCGCGCAAGGAGGACATCGTGCTCGCCGCGCAGAGTGGTGCCGCCGGCTACATCGTCAAGCCCTTCACCAAGGCCACGCTCGAGGAGAAGGTGCAGAAGATCATGCAGAAGCTCGCCCAGCCGGCCTGAGCGCCTGTCCGTCACCCTTCGCCACCCAACGGAGCAACAACAATGAAGATGGACTCCGCGGCCGAGCTTGCGCCGGCAGACGCACCTCCCATGCATTCGGCGGCAGCCAATGCCATCGTCTACAAGCAGATCGGCATCCTCACCCGCGCGCTGCACGACACGCTGTCCGAACTGGGCGTGATGCCCAAGCTGCAGCTGGCCACCGACGGGTTGCCCGACGCGCGCAGCCGCCTGACCTACATCGCGCAGAAGACGGCCGACGCGGCCAACAAGGTGCTCAACTCGGTCGATCAGGCCAAGGCCGACCACGCCTGCATCAGCCAGGCCACGCGCGACATCGCCGCGCTCATCGTCGCCGACCCGGTGAAGGCCGTGGCCTCGGGCGCGGTGATGAACTTCGTCGAGGACGTCGAGCGCCGCACTGCCAGCATCGACAGCCACCTCACCGACATCATGCTGGCGCAGGATTTCCATGACCTCACCGGCCAGGTCGCCGCCAAGGTCAGCAAGCTGGCGACCGACCTCGAGGACAGCCTGCTAAAGCTGCTCGTCTCCATCGTCCCCGAGGAAGAGCGCGAGAAGGTCGACCCGACCATCCTGAACGGGCCGGTGGTCAACGCCGAGGGCCGCACCGACGTCGTCGCCGACCAGGGCGAGGTCGACGACCTGCTGGCCAGCCTGGGGTTCTGAGCGCGGCCGGGCGCCTGTTGGCGCCTTCGCTCTCCATCGCATCCGGCCCGCCTTCGCCGCGGGCACCGCGCACCTTCTGCGGCTGTAAACACACAGCCCTTTGACCTGTTTATCGGCCTCAAGCGGGGCCTCTTCATCGGCACCATGGCAGGGCTCAGCTGCTGAGCTGACCCGTCGATGGCCGCCGAAGATTCCCACCCCAACCGCACGCTGCCGGCGACGCCGCGCAAGCTGGAGCGCGCACGCCGCCAGGGGCAGGTGGCGCGCTCGCGCGACCTCGGCCACTTCCTGGCGCTGGGCGCGGGCGTGGCCCTGCTGGGTGCGTTCAGCCCCGAGCTGACGCGCTGGCTGGCCCAGGCGCTGGCCGAGGCACTGCGCTTCGACGTGGCGCAGCTGGCCGGCCCGCAGGCCATGGTCGAGCGCCTGACGGGGCTGGCCGCGACGATGCTGCTGGTGCTGGTTCCCGTGGGTGCCGTGGCGCTGGCGCTGGCCGTGGCAGCCGGCCTGGCCTGCGGCGGCTGGAACTTCACGCTCGAACCCCTGGCGCCACGGCTGGACAAGCTCGATCCGCTGGCCGGCCTGGCGCGGCTGTTCTCCGCCGCCCACCTCGTCGAGGCCGGCAAGGCCAGCCTGTTGACGATGGCGCTGGTGGCCGCCGGCACCGCGGTGCTGGCGCATCAGTGGCCGCAGGCGGCGACGCTGCTGGCCGTGCCGCTGCCCCAGGCGCTGGTGGCGGCCGGTGGGCTGCTGCAAGGCGGCCTGCTCGCCCTGGGGGCGCTGCTGGCGCTGTTCGCCGTGGTCGACGTGCCGCTGCAGCGCCGGCAGCTGGCGCGCCGGCTGCGCATGAGCGTCGAGGAGCTCAAGCGCGAGATGCGCGAGAGCGAAGGCAACACCGAGGTCAAGGCCAAGCGCCGGCTGCGCATGCGCGAGATCGTCAACCGCCGCATGCTGGCGGCGGTGCCGCGTGCCGACCTGGTGGTGATGAACCCCACGCACTATGCGGTGGCGCTGAAGTACGACGAGGTGAAGATGGGCGCGCCGCGCGTCGTCGCCAAGGGTGCCGACCTGCTGGCGCTGCGCATCCGCGACCTGGCCGCCGAGGCGCGCGTGCCGGTGCTGCAGGCGCCGCCGCTGGCGCGCGCGCTGTACGCCCACTGCGACATCGACCAGGAGATCCCGGCGCGCCTGTTCAGCGCGGTGGCCCAGGTGCTGGCCTGGGTGTACCAGCTGCGCGACGCAGTGGCCGCCGGCCGGCCTTTCGCTGCGGCGGCGCCGGTGCCGGAGGTGCCGCGCGACATGGATCCGCTGGCCGACTCACCGGCTGACCCAACCGCCGCCGCATCCGCCGGTGCCGCGGCACCGCGGGCCGGTGACGCATGAACGATCTGCTCGCATCGCTGAAGGCGGCCTTCGACCCGCGCGCCGCCGGCCGGGCCGCGGCGCTGAAGGCGCTGGTGTTGCCGATCTTCGTCGTGCTGATGCTGGCGATGATGGTGCTGCCGCTGCCGGCCTTCGCGCTGGACCTGCTGTTCACCTTCAACATCGCGCTGGCGCTGATGGTGGTGATGGTGTCGGCGCAGATGGTGCGGCCGCTGGACTTCGCGGCGCTGCCCACCGTGCTGCTGGTGACCACGCTGCTCAGGCTGTCGCTGAACGTCGCCTCGACGCGTGTCGTGCTCACCGAGGGCCACACCGGCCCGGCCGCGGCGGGCAAGGTGATCGAGGCTTTCGGCCACTTCCTCATCGGCGGCAACTTCGCCGTCGGCCTGATCGTCTTCGCCATCCTGGTGGTCATCAACTTCGTCGTCGTCACCAAGGGCGCCGAGCGCATCGCGGAGGTCGGCGCGCGGTTCGCGCTGGACGCGATGCCCGGCAAGCAGATGGCCATCGATGCCGACCTCAACGCCGGCCTCATCGACGAGAAGGAGGCCAGGCGTCGCCGCACCGAGGTGGGCGAGGAGGCCGACTTCTTCGGCTCGATGGACGGCGCCAGCAAGTTCGTGCGTGGCGACGCCATCGCCGGCATCCTGATCCTGCTGATCAACCTCATCGGCGGTCTTGCCATTGGCATGGCGATGCACGGCCTCGGTGCGGGTGAGGCGGCGCGCAGCTACGTCACGCTGGCGGTGGGCGACGCGCTGGTGGCGCAGATCCCGGGGCTGCTGATCTCGGTGGCCGCGGCGATGGTCGTCTCGCGCGTGGGCAAGGACGAGGACATCGGCACGCAGATCCGCGGCCAGGTGTTCGACTCGCCGCGCTCGCTGGCGCTGACCGCCGCGATCATCGGCGGCCTGGGTCTCGTGCCCGGCATGCCGCATCTGGTGTTCGTGCTCATCGCCACGGGGCTGGCGGCGCTGGCCTGGCGGTTGCACCAGGCCAAGCTGCGTGCCGCCGCCGCGCCCGAGCGCGCCGAGGTGGTGGCCGCACGCGAGGCCAACCCCGAGGCCAGCTGGGAAGACCTGACCCCGGTGGACACACTCGGCCTGGAGGTCGGCTACCGCCTCATCGCGCTGGTCGACAAGAGCCGCGGGCCCGGCGGCGGCGGCGATCTGCTGGCGCGCATCAAGGGCGTGCGCAAGAAGTTCGCGCAGGACGTGGGCTTCCTGCCGCCGCCGGTGCACATCCGCGACAACCTCGTCGAGCTCAAGCCCGGCGTCTACCGGGTCACGCTGCGCGGCGCGGTGGCCGGCGAGGGCGA
>JAEUPD010000241.1 GCA_016788525.1 Rubrivivax sp. | reverse complement strand
AGCGCAGGGGTCCCGGCTCGGCACGAGCCGGGTAGGCCGACGGTGTATCCGTCGGCCGTCATCCGCGACAGGCGCAGCCTGGCGCGGACGCCGGGCCTCGCCCTCGGGCGCGGCAGGGCAGGCCACCCGGGTCTGCGCACGCCGCAACCATCGCCACAGCTGCGGCGCGCAGGCGGCACGCTGGCATACGCCGCCTCCCCGCATCACTCATCAGCCGACCTGAACTGAGACTGAACGAATAGGCGCGCGCCACGCGCCCGCGCAACGCGCCAGGCCCGACCCGCGCCGGCCACGGCGTTGATCCGCGCCTGCCGGTCGCCACGAACCGCGCCGCGCCGCACCGGCGTCGTTTCGCGCCGGCCACCGGCGTTTCGTCGCGGCGCAGGTGCGCCGCAGCGGCACGGTGCCCAGCATGCGCACATCCCAACCCATCGGAGATGCTGCTCATGTCCACCCCCCGTCGTTTCCTGCGCTCGCTGCGCGGCCGGCTCGCCAGGCCCGCGGCCACCGCGTTGATCGGTGTGGCCGCGCTCGCCGCGCTCGCGCCGCCGCCGGCCGCTCAAGCCGCCGAGCCACCCGCCTTCGCGGCCGCAATGGCCGAGTTCGACCGCGCCCTGGGCGGCGACGAAGCCGCCGTCGAGCTGGCCGCCGAGCGGCTGGGGCGGCTGTCGGCGGCCGAGCCCACCGACCCCGTGCTGCGCGCCTATGCCGGCGCCGCCACGGCGCTGCGCGCCCGCACCACGATGCTGCCGTGGAAGAAGATGCGCCACGCCGAGGACGGCCTGGCGCTGCTGGACAAGGCGCTGGCGCAGCTCGCGGCCGCGCACGACGCGCCGCTGTACCGCGGCGTGCCGGCCAGCCTGGAAGCGCGCTTCACGGCCGCCACCACCTTCCTCGCGATGCCGTCGATGTTCAACCGCCAGGCGCGCGGCCAGAAGCTGCTCGACGAGGTGAGCGGCAGCCCGCTGCTGGAAGGCGCGCCGCTGCCCTTCAAGGGCGCGGTGTGGCTGCGCGCCGGGCAGGAGGCCCTGAAGGCCGAAGACAAGACCGCCGCCCGCGCCTGGTTCGGCAAGATCGCCGCCAGCAACGCCCCGCAGGCCGCCCAGGCCCAGGCGCGCCTGAAGGACCTGTGAGGGCCGCCGCGATGAACGCCCCGCTGCGCGTGCCTTCGCCGCCGCTCAAAGCGACCGCCGGGCCCGCCGTGCTGCAATTGCGCGCCGTGCGCAAGAGCTACCGACTGGGCACGCACGAGGTGCATGCGCTGCGTGGGGTGAGCCTGGCGCTGCGGCCCGCAGAGATGCTGGCGCTGACCGGCCCCTCGGGCAGCGGCAAGAGCACGCTGCTGAACATCGCCGGCCTGATCGATGCCCCCGACGCCGGCGAGGTCGTGCTGCGCGGGCGCCCGGTCGGCCACGCCGGCAGCCGCGAGGCCACGCTGCTGCGCCGCGACGCGATCGGCTTCGTCTTCCAGGGCTTCAACCTGGTGCCGGTGATGACGGTGGCCGAGAACGTGGACTACCCGCTGTTCATCGCCGGCGTGCCGCCGGCCGAGCGCCGCCGGCGCGTGGCCGCCATGCTCGACGCGGTGGGCCTGCGCGAACACGCGCAGCACCGCCCCGATGCGCTTTCCGGCGGCCAGCGCCAGCGCGTGGCCATCGCCCGCGCGCTGGTCAAGCGCCCGGCACTGGTGATCGCCGACGAACCCACCGCGAGCCTGGACTCGCACACCGCCGACCAGGTGCTCGACCTCATGCGCGAGCAGGGCCACGCGCACGGCGCGGCCTTTCTCGTGGCCACCCACGATGCGCGCGCGCTCGGCCGCTGCGACCGCGCGCTGGCCTTGCTCGACGGAGCCCTGCAATGAGCACCGCCTTCATCTCGTGGCTCAAGTTCGCGGGCCTGAACACGCTGCGCAACCGGCGCCGCTCGGCCGTCACGGTGGCCATCGCGGCGCTGGGCACGGCAGCCATCCTGCTGGCCGGCGGCTTTGCGCTGTTCACCTACGAAGCGCTGGCGCAGTCGTCGGCGCGCACCACCGGGCACCTGATCGTCGGCAAGGCCGAGCAGTTCACGAAGGACGAAGACGTGCCGCTGCAGCATGGCCTGGAAGGCGTGGCGGCGCTGCGCGAGCGGCTGCTGGCCGACGACGCGGTGCGCCAGGTGCTGCCGAAGATCGAGTTCTCGGGCCTCGTGAGCAACGGCGACAAGTCGATCGTCATGATGGCCGCGGGCATCGACCCCGACGCCGAGTTCGCCGTCAAGGGCCCCTTCCTGCTGGTGCAGGCCGGCCGCACCCTGACCAGCGGCCGCACGGCCGAGGTGATGCTCGGCGAGGGCCTGGCGCGCAGCCTGAAGGCCACCCCCGGCAGCGGCCTCACGCTGATGGCCAGCACCACCGAGGGCGCGCTCAACGCGCTGGACGTGACGGTGGTGGGCACCTTCTCCACCGGCATCGCCGAGATCGACAAGCGCCTCGTCTACACCGACATCGCCACCGCGCAGAAGCTGCTCGTCACCGAGCGCGTCTCGAGCCTGGGCGTGTTCCTCGACCGCATGGAGGCCACCGCGCCGGGCCGCGCGCGGCTGCAGGCCGCACTGCCGGGCCTGGCGGTGCAGACGTGGCTCGAGCAGGCGCCCTTCTACCGCAGCGTGAAGGAGCTGTACGACCGCATCTTCGGCGCGCTCGGCCTGATCATCGGCGTCATCGTCGTGTTCGTCGTCACCAACGCGATGGCGATGGCGATCATCGAGCGCACCCGCGAGGTCGGCACGCTGCGCGCCCTGGGCACGCTGCCCGGCCAGCTGGTGCGCAGCTTCGCGCTGGAAGGGCTCGTGCTGGGCGGTGCCGGGGCGCTGCTGGGCGCGCTGGCGGCGCTGGGCATCGCAGTGGGGCTGCTGGTGTTCCCGGTGCAGATGCCGCCGCCACCGGGCCGCACGGTGGGCTACCCGCTGCAGGTGGCCATCGACCCGGCGCTGTATGCGCTCACGCTGGCCGCGGTGCTGCTGCTGGCCACGCTGGCCTCGGCGCTGGTGGCGCGGCGCACGGTCAACCAGCCGGTCGTCGCCGCGCTGGCCCATGTGTGAAGCGGACGCGAAGGAAACGCGATGAGAAGCCTGATTCCGTTGCTGGCGTTGCTGCCCACGCTGGCCGCCGCGGCTGGCGCCGACGTGGCCACCGTGCTGAAGGCCGCCGACCGCTACCGCATGGGCGGGGCGGCCGAGAACCTGCAGGTCGAGACCCAGGTCACGGTGTTCAACCGCGACGGCTCCACCGACAAGGAACGCCGCTACACGGTGTTCGTGCAGGCCGGCCACAAGTCGCTGGTGCTGATGCGCTCGCCGGCCGAGGCCGGCCAGAAGGTTCTCATGCTGGGCGACGATTTCTGGCTGCTGCTGCCCGGCAGCCAGCGGCCGGTGCGCATCACGCCGACGCAGAAGCTGCTCGGCGACGCCTCCACCGGCGATATCGCCACGCTCAGCTGGGCCGAGGACTACACCGGCAGCGTGGTCGGCGAAGAGCGCTGCGAGCCGGTGCCCGGCCCAGCCAGCGAGGCAGGGCGCAGCGGCCAGGGCGCCCAAGGCGGCCCGGGCGGCCCGGGCGGCCAAGGCGGCCAAGGCGGTCAGGGCGGCAAGGGCGCCACGCCCGGCGCCGCGGTGCCCTGCCTGCACCTGTCGCTGCAGGCGGCGCGCAAGGGGCTGTCTTACGCCCGCATCGAACTGTGGGTGAGTGCCAGGCGCCACGAGCCGCTGCGTGCCGAGCTGTACGTGCAGTCGGACAAGCTGGCCAAGCTGGCCACGTTCGTGCTGGAGCCGGGCGCCACGCCGGCGCGGGTGGACGAGATGGTGCTGGCCGACCGCCTCGCCTCGCACAAGGAGACGCGGGTGCGCTACCTCTCGCGGCGGCCAAGGCAGGTGCCGGAAACCTGGCTCAACCCGATGTTCCTGGCGCGCAACCCGGCGCTGGAGTAGCGGGCGATGCACGGGCACTGGAAGCGGCGCGCAGCCGCCGCGCTGCTGTGCACGGCGGCTTGCGCGGCAGCGCAGCCCCAGCCCCGACCCCAGCCGCCGACGGGGACGGGCGCGGATGCTGGCGTGGGTGCGGATGCAGGCGCAGACCCCGCGCCGCCCGCTGCCGGCCAGGGCCCCGGCGGCGAGCTCCGGTTGCTGGCCACCGGCCGCGGTGCGTCGGCGCTCGGGCCGCTGGCCGCCGCCGAGCAGCTGGCCCCGGGCACTGCGCCACCGGCCGGCCACAGCGCCACGGCCGAGCTCGAGTGGCGCCACACCCTTCACCTGAGGGCTTCCGCGCTGCCGCTGGCGCTGGCCGCCAACGTGCTGCTGCAAGGCACCGCAACTGAACACCGCGCCAGCCGCGCCGCGGCGCGCTTCAACGAGCTGCACCTGGGCGCCGACCTCGGCGCCTGGCAGCTCGGCGCCGGCCGCAAGGTGCTAGGCTGGGACGTGGGCTACGGCTTTCGCCCCAACGATGTCGTGCAGCAGGAGACGCGCCGCGCGCTGCTGGCCACCACGCCGCAGGGCCGGCCGCTGGTGATGCTGGAGCGCTTCGGTGCCGAGCACGCCGTGTCGCTCGTGTGGGTCAACCCGCAGCACTGGCACGAAACGGCGGGAGCCGGGGCCGCCGATGCGAACCGCAGTGCCGACGAGAGCGCCCTGGCGCTGCGCGGCTACCACCGCCTCGGTGCGCTGGACGCCCACGGCTTCGCCCGCCACGGCCGCCACAGCGGCGCCAGCGTCGGCGCGGCGCTGGCCTGGGTGGCCACCGACGAGCTGGAGGTGCACGCGTCGTGGCGCCGGCTCGAGCGCCACGACGGCTGGCAGATCGACCCGCGCGCCGGCGACGCGCCGCAGACCGCGAACCCCTGGCGCCAGGCCCTGCGTGGCGGCGCGACGCAATGGCTGGCCGGCTTCAACTGGACCGGGCTCGCGCAGCAGGGCCTGATGGTCGAGTTCTGGCACGACGGCACGGCGCTGCCCGATGGCGAGTGGACCGACTGGCGGCGCCGCAATGCCGCGCTGGCCGCCGCCCCCGTGCCACCCACGGCGGCGGCGGGCAACCTGGCCTGGCAGGCCAGCCCTTTCAGCGCGCCCAACCTGCGCCAGGACAACCTGTTCGTGCGGCTGTCGTGGTCACCTCAGCGCTGGCAGTTCACGTTCGACACGCTGTTCACTCCGGCCGACCGCGGCCGCCTGCACACGCTGGCCGCGCAGTGGCAGGGCGAGTCGTGGCGGCTGAACGCCGCCGGGCGCGTCGCCGCCGGCCCGACCGAAGCGCTGGCCACCCAGCTGCCCACGCGCCGCACGCTGCTGGTGGCTGCCGTGCGTGCGTTCTGACCACGCCGGCGCCGCCCGGCACGCCCTGCCACAGAATCGCGCGATGCCCTCCTTGCAGCCGATCTGCACCGCTCAATCCCTGCGCCAGTTCGCCGGCCGCGGGCTCATGGTGCAGGTGCTGTGTCTGGGCATTGCGTTGGTGCTGTGGCAGTTCGGCGGCCGGCACTCGCTGGGCATCAACCTGGCCTACTCGTTCGCGATCGGCAACGGCTGCTGGCTGCTCATCGACGCCGCGATCCACGGCCTGACACGCTGGCTCAACCCGCCGGCCTCGCCCACGCCGCGCTGGCCGGGGGTGCCGGTGCTGGCGCTGGTCGTGGCGGTCGGCTCGGCGGTCGGCTACAGCGCCGGTGTGGCCCTCGTCGACCACTTCGCCGGCGTCGCCTCGCCGAGCCTGTTCGACAACCGCGCCACGGTCATCATCACCGTGCTGGCAACGGTGGCCGCGACCTACTTCTTCCACAGTCGCGAGCACCTGCACCTGGAGCGCGCGGCGGCCGAGGCCGCGCATGCCCTGGCGCTGGAGCACCAGCTCAAGCTCGTCCAGTCGCAGCTCGAGCCGCACATGCTGTTCAACACACTGGCCAACCTGCGCGCGCTGATCGGCGTGGACCCGCCGCGCGCGCAGGCCATGCTCGACCGCCTGATCGCCTTCCTGCGCACATCGCTGGCGGCCTCGCGAGCCGACGCGCACGCGCTGGCCGACGAGTTCGCGCGGCTGGCCGACTACCTGGCGCTGATGCAGGTGCGCATGGGCACGCGGCTGCAGGTGGCGTTCGACCTGCCGGCCGAGCTGGGCCCGTGCCTGGTGCCGCCGCTGCTGCTGCAACCGCTGGCCGAGAACGCCATCAAGCATGGTCTCGAACCCAAGGTCGAGGGTGGCCGCGTGGTCGTGACGGCGCGGCGCGTCGGCGACGAACTGGAGCTGACCGTGCGCGACACAGGCGTCGGCCTTGGCCCGGCACCCGCACTGTCACCCACTCGGTCGCCCGCCAACGGCATCGAGCCCGGCTCCGGCGAGTCGGCCAGCTATGGCGTGGCCCATGTGCGCGAGCGCCTGCTGACCATGTTCGGCGAGCGCGCCCGCTTCGAACTCGAACCCGCCGCCGGTGCCGAAGGCGGCACGCTGGCGCGCGTGAGGCTGCCCGTGCGCTTTGCACCGACGAGCGCGGCATGAACCCGCCCTTGGCCCTGATCGCAGAGGACGAGCCGCTGCTGGCGCAGGCGCTGGCCGCCGAGCTCGGGCGGCTGTGGCCCGAGCTGCAGCTGGCCGCCATCGTCGCCGACGGCGCCAGTGCCCTCGAGCAGGCGCTGGCCAGGCGGCCGGCGGTGTGCTTCTTCGACATCCGCATGCCGGGCCTCACCGGCCTGGAGGCGGCGCAGGCGCTGGCCGAGGAATGGCCCGAGGGCCCGGCGTTCCCGTTGCTGGTCTTCGTCACCGCCTACGACCAGTACGCGCTGCGCGCGTTCGAGGCGCAGGCGGTGGACTACCTCGTCAAGCCCTGGGAACCGGCGCGGCTGGCGGCCTGCGTGCAGCGGTTGAAGAAGCGCCTGGCCGGCGCCACGACCGAGGCCGGCGGGCGGGCCCACGCCCTGGAGCACACGCTCACGCAGCTGCGCGCCCTGCTGGGCGCGCCTGCCCCCGCGGCGCAACCAGCGCCCGTGCCGCGGCTGCAGGTCATCCAGGCCAGTACCGGTGCGGTGGTGCACATGGTGCCGATCGACGAAGTCCTGTACTTCGAGGCGGCGGACAAGTACCTGCGCGTCGTCACCGCCGAGCGCGAGCACCTGATCCGGCTGGCATTGCGCGAGCTGCTGCCGCAGCTCGATGCGCAGCAGTTCTGGCAGGTGCATCGCGGCCTGGTCGTGCGCGCCACGGCCATTGCCACCGCGCGCCGCGACGACTCGGGCAAGGTCTTCCTCACGCTGCGCGGCCGGCCCGAGCGGCTGACCGCCAGCCGCCTGTACGCACACCTGTTCAAGGGCTTGTGAACGTGTGAAGGGGCCGAGGGGTTCGGCAGCCGCCGGATCCGCCCGCCCGACGGGCGCGAATTCCTCACGGTCTGCCACGGCCGACACTGTCGGCTTGTGCCGTTAGGCTGCCGATAGCCGCCAGACTGCCGCGGCCTTGCGCGGCCTTGCGCGGCCTTGCGCGGCCTTGCGCGGCCGTGAACCAGCCGTCGTCGTTCGAGGGCCGCAAGGCAGCCAGCGGACGCGCCCGTCGGTGCGGCCGCTTCGCCGGGCTTGTCGTCGGCGACTCTGCGATGGAGGTCCTGCGTGGCCCACACCCTGTACTACACGCCCGGTTCGGGCAACAGCTTCAAACCCGCGCTGGTGGCGCGCCAGACCGGCCGCCCGCTGCGCATGCGCCGGGTCGACGTGCTGGCCGGCGAGACCCGCGGTGCGGCCTTCCTGGCAGTGAACCCGTGCGGCCAGGTGCCCTACCTCGTCACCGATGGCGGCGTGGGGCTGGGCGAGTCCAACGCCATCGCTTGGTTCCTGGCCGAAGGCTCGCAGCTGATGCCGGCCACCGCGCTGGCGCGCGCTCAGGCGGTGCAGTGGATGATCTTCGAGCAGACCGCGCTCGAGCCGAACATCTCGCCGGCGCGGTTCTTCACCCACATCCTGCCGGGCGAGCGCGACCGGCGGGCCGCCGACATCGCGCGGTGGCGGGAGGCCGGGCACGCCGGCCTGGCCCACCTCGAGCGTCACCTGGGCAGCCACCCCTTCGTTGCCGGCGGCGCCTACAGCGTGGCCGACATCGCCGTCTACGGCTACACCCACCTGGCCGGCGAAGGTGGCTTCGACCTGCAAGCCTACCCCGCGGTGCGCGGCTGGATGCAGCGTGTGGCGGCGCATCAGGGCTACGCCGACGTGGGCACGCTGCTGGCGCCTTCGGCAGGCACTGCCGAGGCCCCGGCGCCGGCCGCCGAGCCCGCGTGACGGCAATGCGGGCCCGCCAGGCGCGGGGCGCAGCCGCCGCGGCCGTGCCCGCGGCGCCTGCGCCACCGCCGGGCGAGGTTGACGCCGACCGGCTGGTTGCGCAGTTGCGCCAGCCGGTGTGGGTGTTCGACATCGACCGCAAGCGCGTGGCCTGGGCCAACCCGGCGGCGCTGGCCCTGTGGTCTTCGCCGTCACTGGCCGAGCTGACCGCGCGCGACATGGGCGCCGACATGTCGGCCAGCGTGGCGGCGCGGCTGGCGCAGTACCAGAGCGACTTCGTCGGGCACGGCGCGAGCTTCAACGAGCAGTGGACGCTGTACCCGGCGGGCAGGCCGGTGTCGCTGGACGTCACCTTCAGCGGCTACCGGCTGCCCGATGGCCGCATGGCGATGATGTGCGAGGGCCGCCCGCCGGGTTCGGAGCGGCCCGAGTCGTTGCGCTCGGTGGAGGCGCTGCTGCACACGCCGGTGATGATCACGCTGTACACCCCCGAAGGCCAACCGGTGTACCGCAACCCGGCGGCGCGCGCCTCGGTGCCCGAGCTTCGCACCACGCTGGCCGAGCGCTTCCCCGAGCCCGACGCGCTGCCGCGACTGACCGACCCGCTGGCCACGCGCGGCGCCACCACGCTGACGCTGCAGGCCCGCACCGCCCAGGGGGCGCGCTGGCACGAGGTGTCGGTGCAGCGCTGCGTCGACGCGGTCAGCGGCGAGGCGGCGCTGCTGGTCAGCGAGGTCGATGTCACGCGGCTGAAGGAGAGCGAGGCGCAGGCGCGCTTCCTGGCGGCGCACGACGTGCTGACCGGCCTGCCCAATCGCAGCCAGGTCAAGCAGTGCTTTGCCGAGGCCACCAGCGCGCTGCGCACGCGCGACCAGCAGGCCGCGCTGATCCTCATCGACCTGGACCACTTCAAGAAGGTCAACGACACGCTCGGCCACGCCGTGGGCGACGAACTGCTGATCGAGGTGGCCAGCCGCCTGCGCCAGTCGGTGAGGCGCGGCGACCTGGCCTCGCGCTTCGGCGGCGACGAGTTCCTGCTGCTGGTGCTGTCCAGCGACATCCGCGCCGAGGTCGACCGCATCGACAAGCGCATCCGGGACGCCGTGGCACAGCCGCTTTGGGTGGGCAACACCCAGGTGCAGGTCACGGCGACGCTGGGCGTGAGCCTGTACCCCGAGCACGGCACCGATTTCGAGACCCTGCTTCAGCACGCCGACCTGGCCATGTATGCGGCCAAGGAGCGCGGCCGCAACGCGCTGGCCTATTTCGAGCACGACATGGGCGAGTCGTTCCGCCAGCGCACCGCGCTGGAGGTCGACCTGCGCAGCGCCTGCGAGCGCCGCGAATTCGAGGTGCACTACCAGCCGCGGGTGGAGGTGGCGAGCAACCGCATCGTCGGTGCCGAGGCGCTGGTGCGCTGGCGCCACCCCCGCCGCGGCCTGGTGCCGCCGGGCGAATTCATCGCGCTGTGCGAGAGCACCGGGCTCATTTCCGAGGTGGGGCGCCAGGTGCTCGCCAGCGTCGTCGAACAGCTGCGGCGCTGGTCCGAGGCGGGGCTCGCGCTGCCGGTGTCGGTGAACCTCTCGCCGCGCGAGTTTGCCGACCCGGACCTGGCCGAGCGGGTGCGCGCCACGCTGGCCGAAGCCGGCTGCGCGCCCGAGTTGCTTCAGATGGAGATCACCGAATCGATGCTGCTCGGTGGCGAGGAGCGGCCGCTGGCCACCCTGCACGCGCTGCGCAAACTGGGCGTGTCGATCGCGCTGGACGACTTCGGCACCGGCTACTCCAACCTTGCCTACCTGCAGCGATTTCCGATCGGCACGCTGAAGATCGACCGCAGCTTCATCCAGGCGGTGGGCGACGACCAGCGCCTGGCCGAGCTGATCGTGCAGCTGTGCCGCGTGATGCGGCTGGACGCCGTGGCCGAGGGCGTCGAGACGCCCGAGCAGCTGGCCTGGATCCGCGAGCGCGGCGTCGCGCAGTACCAGGGCTTCCTGTTCGCGCGGCCGTTGTCGGCCGGCGAGTTCGAAGCGATGCTGTCGGCCCAGCCCGGCCGGGCCGCCTGCGGCTGACCAAGGCTGCGGGGTGGCCACGGAGGGCGTGGCCTCCTGCCCCACAATCGGCCGCATGCCGCTGCGGTTCACGAAGATGCAAGGCGCGGGCAACGACTTCGTCGTGCTCGACGGCACGCGCGCGCCGGTGGAGCTGAGCGCCGAGCAGGCGCGGCGCCTGGCCGACCGGCGCTTCGGCATCGGCGCCGACCAGATCCTGATGGTCGAGCGCAGCAGCACGCCGGGCGTGGACTTCCGCTACCGCATCTTCAACGCCAGCGGCGACGAAGTGGAGCATTGCGGCAACGGCGCGCGCTGCTTCGTGCGCTACGTGCACGCGCGCGGCCTGACCACCGCGCGGCGCGTGAAGGTGGAGACGGTGAACAACCTGCTCGAACTCGAGCTGCAGGACGACGGCCAGGTGACGGTGGACATGAACCGGCCGATCTTCGAGCTGGAGCGCGTCCCCTTCGATGGCCAGGGCCTGGTGCCACGCCGCGAAGGCGGGCCGGGCGCGGCAGCCCTGGAGCTGTGGCCGCTGGCCGATGCCGCCGGCCGTGGGCTCGGCGAGCTGGCGGTGCTGTCGATGGGCAACCCGCATGCCGTGATGCGCGTGGCCGACGTGCGCGCCGCGCCGGTGGCCACGCTGGGCCCGGCGATCGAGGCGCACCCGCGCTTTGCGCGCCGGGTGAACGCCGGCTTCATGCAGGTGGTGCGGCGCGGCGAGATCGCGTTGCGCGTGTACGAGCGCGGCGCCGGCGAGACGCTGGCCTGCGGCACCGGCGCCTGCGCGGCGGTGGTGGCCGGCATCCGCCTGGGCTGGCTGGACCGCCGCGTGCTCGTGCACGCGCGCGGCGGCAACCTCACGGTCGAGTGGGCGCACGACGACGCGACGGTGCTGATGACCGGCCCGGCCGAGTTCGTGTTCGAAGGAGAGATCGAGCTTTGAGCAAGCCAGAAAGCGGTGGCGGCACCGGCAAGGCCGCGGCCTCCCCCCTGCCCGTCGGCGTCGGCGAGGCCGACGTCGCCGCCTACCTGGCGGCCACGCCCGGCTTCTTCGAGCGCCAGGCCGAACTGCTGGCCGCGGTGCGCCTGACCAGCCCGCACGGCCAGCGCGCCGTCTCGCTGCAGGAGCGGCAGATGGAGATGCTGCGCGAACGCATCCGGGGGCTGGAGCTGAAGATCGTCGAGATGATCCGCGCCGGCCAGGAGAACATGGCGCTGGTCGACCGGCTGCATCGTTTCACGCGCGCCCTCATGCGCACCGGCGATGCCGCCGCGCTGCCCGAGGTGGTGGTGGCGACGCTGAAGCACGAGTTCCTGATTCCGCAGGTGGCGCTGCGCCTGTGGTCGCTGGCCGGCGACCATGCCGAGGCCGCCTACGCGCGCGGCGCGAGCGACGACGTGAAAACCTTTGCCGGCAGCTTGACACTGCCCTACTGCGGCGTGAACGCCGGCTTCGAGGCCGCCGGCTGGCTGGACGACGCGGCCACGGTGGCGAGCCTGGCGATGATCCCGCTGCGCCCGGGGCCGCAGGTCGAGGGCGGGGCGTTCGGCCTGCTCGTGCTGGGCTCGCCCGACCCCACGCGCTACTCGGCCGACATGGGCACCGAGTTCCTGGTGCGCATCGGCGATCTGGCCGGCGCAGCGCTGGCACGGCTGCGCGCGGTGGGCTGAACGAGGCCGCGCGGCCCGGGCGCCTGGTTCGCCGCCACGCACCGACGCGCACATCCACCGATCCGCCGCCCGCCGATGCCCGGACCAGCAGGCCCCCCCCGCACGACACCGGCGGCCGCGCACGGGCTTGCGCCGGAGCTGCAGGCCTTCGTCGAACACCTGGCGGTCGAGCGCAGGCTCGCCGAGCGCACGCTGGTCCTGTACTCCGAGGCATTGCGCCGGCTTCAGGCCGCCGCCGCGACGGACGGCGTGCCCTTGCTGGACGCACAGCCTCACCACGTGCGCGGTTGGGTCGCGCAGCTGCGCGGCGGCGGCCTCGGGCCGCGCAGCATCGCGCTGGCGCTGGCCGCCTGGCGCGGGCTGTACCGGCACTGGGGCCGACAGGGTCGCATCCGCGCCAACCCCGTGGAGGGCCTGCGTGCGCCAAAGGCCGGCCGGCCGCTGCCGAAGGCGCTGGCCGTGGAGCAGGCGGTGCAACTGACCGACCATGCGCAGCAGCGTGCCCGTGCGCCCGCGTCCGGGGCCGTGCCCGCCGACCCATTGCTGGCATTGCGCGACCACGCCATCGTCGAGCTGCTCTACGGCAGCGGCCTGCGCGTGGCCGAGATCCTGGGGCTGGACGTGCGCGCCGGCGCGGCAGCGCGCGGCTGGGTGGACCTGGCCGACGCCAGCGCCCAGGTGCTGGGCAAGGGCAGCAAGCGGCGCACCGTGCCCGTGGGCCACGCCGCGCTGGCCGCGCTGCGCGCGTGGCTCGAGCTGCGCCCGCAGCTCGCGGCAGCGGACGAGCCGGCGCTCTTCGTCAGCCGCCGCGGCACGCGCCTGTCACCGGGGCAGCTGCGGCTGCGTTTGAAGGCGCAGTCGCTGCAAAGCGGCCTGGCCACGCCCGTGCACCCGCACATGCTGCGCCACAGCTTCGCCAGCCACCTGCTGCAAAGCAGCGGCGACCTGCGCGCGGTGCAAGAGCTGCTGGGGCACGCAAGCATCGCCACCACGCAGGTCTACACCAAGCTCGACCACCAGCATCTGGCCCGGGTGTACGACGCGGCGCACCCGCGCGCGCGGCGCAAGGGATGAAACCGGGTGGCGGGCGCGCTCCCGAGGAAGCATCACACCATGCGGACATTGCGCCTGTCCTTCGGCATGGCGGCAGACGCCCGGCCGGCCCCGCCGAAGGCAAGCCGAGGCGGCGCCTCGTCGAGCGCATCACCCGGGGCCTGGTGACCGCATGAAGTCCGTGCGGCTCGCAGAAGGCAAGGAGCGTTCGCTGCTGCGCCGCCACCCCTGGGTGTTCGCGGGCAGCGTGGCCAGGGGCAAGGCCGATGCAGGTGAGACGGTGCGCGTCGAGGCCGCCGACGGCCGCTTCCTCGCCTGGGGTGCCTACAGTGGCAGCTCGCAGATCCGCGTGCGGGCGTGGAGTTTCGACGAGGCCGAGCGCATCGACCACGCGTTCTTCAAGCGCCGCGTGGCGCGCGCCCTCCTGCTGCGCGAGCGGCTGGCGATCTTCCCGGCGCAAAGCAGCGGCGTGCGGCTGGTGCACGGCGAGGCCGACGGGCTGCCGGGCGTGATCGTCGACCGGTACGCCGACACGCTGAGCGCGCAGTTCCTCTCCGCCGGCGCCGAGCGCTGGAAAGGCGCGATCGCCGATGCGCTGCTGGGCGCCACCGGCCTGACCCGCCTTTACGAGCGCAGCGACTCGGGCGTGCGCGGGCTCGAGGGGCTGGAGCCGGTGACGGGGTGGCTGCGCGGCGGCAGCGACGGCGCTGCGGACGCCACCACCGAGGTGTCGATCACCGAGCACGACTGGCGGCTGACGCTGGATGTGGCCGGCGGCCACAAGACCGGCTTCTACCTCGACCAGCGCGACAACCGCGCTGCGTTCGCGCGCTGGGTGCACCGCATCGGACTGAAGACCGTGCTCAACTGCTACTGCTACACCGGCGGCTTCACGGTGGCCGCGCTGGCCGGAGGCGCCGAACATGTGGTGAGCGTGGATTCGTCGGCACCGGCGCTGGCACGCCTGCAGGCGCATGTGGCGCTCAATGGCTTCGACACCGCCCGCAGCGAAGTGGCCGACGCCGACGTCAACGCCTTCCTGCGCGAAGCGCTGAAGGCCGGCCGGCGCTTCGACGCCATCGTGCTGGACCCGCCGAAGTTCGCGCCCACCGCCTCGCACGCCGAGCGTGCCGCGCGCGCCTACAAGGACATCAACCGGCTGGCGCTGAAGCTGCTTGCACCGGGCGGCCTGCTGCTCACCTTCAGCTGCAGCGGTGGCGTGGGGGCCGAGCTGTTCCACAAGATCGTCGCCGGCGCGGCCATCGATGCCGAGGTCGACGGCGCCATCGTGCAACGCCTGGAAGGCGCGCCCGACCACCCCACGACGATGGTGTTCCCCGAGGGCGAGTACCTGAAGGGGCTGGCGATCCTGAAGGCGGCTTGAGGCGCGCCAGGCGGCGCCCGCCCGCGCGCCCGCCCGAGCGCCGGCCAATGTGCCGGGATGACGCGTCGGGCTACGCCTCGCGCCGCAGCACCACGCGCGGGTCGAACTTGGCGCGCTTGACGCTGAAGTACGCCTTGACGTTGCGCACGTTGCCTTCCTGGGTGAACAGGCGTTGCACGAGTGCGTGGTAGCCCGCCATGTCGGCGGTGTGCACCACCAGCACGAAATCGGGCCCCGGCGACACGCGCCACAGCTGCTGCACCTCGGCGTCAGGCTGCACGCGCTGCTCGAAGGCGTCCAGATGCTCGGCGCCCTGGCGGTCGAGCGTGATTTCGACGACGGCCGTGAGGCCATGCCCGATGCGCTCTGGATTCAGCAGCACGACACGCCGGTCGATAACGCCGGCATCGACGAGCCGGCGCACCCGCCTGAGCGCGGTGGCCGGTGACGTGTGGGCGGCTGCCGCCAGGTCCTGGTTCGACAACGACGCGTCCGCCTGCAGCAATTCGAGCAGGCGCAGGTCGGTCTTGTCGAGGTCGGGTGCGATCGTTTCTTCCATCAGAGGTCTGATTTTGATTGAAGACGCTGCCACTTGTCACGTTCGGTGCTTGCGGTTCATGTTCTATGTGAACTTGCAAGAACATTGCACGTAGTCACTCCTAGCATCCCGCCCCACCTCAGGCACCCAGCCCCCCGGAGAACACCATGTGCGGCATCGTCGGCGCGGTCAGCACGCGCAACATCGTCCCCATCCTCGTCGAGGGCCTCAAGCGGCTGGAGTACCGCGGCTACGACAGCTGCGGCGTGGCGGTGCACCAGGGCGGCGAACTGCGCCGCGCGCGCAGCACCTCGCGCGTGGCCGAGCTCGAAACGAACGTCCGGGAAGACCGCGTCAGCGCCGGCACAGGCATCGCGCACACGCGCTGGGCCACGCACGGCGCGCCTGCGGTGCACAACGCCCACCCGCACTTCAGTGCCGGGCCCGGCATCGACGCGGCCAGCACGGGCTTCGGTGAGTTCCTCGACGACGACGCAGGCGCGGCCGGCGACACCGTCACCGGCCGCATCGCGCTGGTGCACAACGGCATCATCGAGAACCACGACGAGCTGCGCGCCGAGTTGAAGCGCCGCGGCTACGTCTTCGCCAGCCAGACCGACACCGAGGTCATCGCGCATCTGGTGCACAGCCTGTACGAAGGCGACCTGCTCGAGGCCGTGCAGGCTGCCGTGCCGAGGCTGCGCGGCGCCTATGCCATCGCCGTGTTCTGCCGCGACGAGCCGCACCGCGTGGTAGGCGCGCGCATGGGCTCGCCGCTGGTGGTGGGCGTGGGCGCGCCACCGGCCGGCGGCAAGGGCACCAGCGAGAACTTCCTGGCCAGCGACGCGATGGCGCTGGCCGGCGTCACCAACCAGATCATCTACCTCGAGGAAGGCGACGTCGCCGACCTGCAGATGGGCAAGGTGTGGATCACCCGGCCGGAGACCCTGCCCGTGCCGGGCCACAGCCATGCCGCCGCGCACGTGCGCTACGTGGCCGCCGACCGCCCGGTGAAGACGGTCAATGCGCACAGCGGCGCCGCCGAGCTGGGCCCGTACCGGCACTACATGCAAAAGGAGATCTTCGAGCAGCCGCGCGCGCTGGCCGACACGCTCGAAGGCGTGGAGGGCATCAGCCCGGAACTCTTCGGCGATGGCGCGCACCGCATCTTCAAGCAGGTCGACCGCGTGCTCATCCTCGCCTGCGGCACCAGCTACTACAGCGGCAGCACCGCGCGCTACTGGCTGGAAAGCATCGCCGGCATCCCCACCACCGTGGAGATCGCCAGCGAGTACCGCTACCGCGACAGCGTGCCCGACCCGAAGACGCTGGTCGTCACCATCAGCCAGAGCGGCGAGACGGCCGACACCATCGCCGCGCTGAAGCATGCGC
>JAEUPD010000223.1 GCA_016788525.1 Rubrivivax sp. | reverse complement strand
CATTGGCCGACGAGGGCGATGCCGGCGGCCAGGCAGGCCACTGCCAGTGCCGCGCGCACCCCGGGGCGACGCCAGCGCGCCGCGCGCTCGGCCGCGCGCACGAACGACGGCATGTCGTTGGGGTCGGTGCGGATGTCTTCGGTGGCGGCCGGCTCTGGCTGCAGCGGCAGGTCGAGCTGCACCGCTTCGACGTGCAACGCGGCGCCTGGTGTGGCCAGCGGCGGTGGCGAGGCGGAGGTCTGTGGCGGGGGCGCGGCATCACTGGTGCCCTGGGGCGGCGAGCCAGGATCCTCCGCGGCGCCCAACTCGACGACGACGGCCTCCTCGGCGTCGGCCAGCAGCGAGGCTGGCGCGATCGGTGGCAACGGTGGGGATGGCAGGGTCGCGGTGGGTGGGGGCGCTGGCGCCAGCGAAGGGGGGGATGGGGCAGGGGTCGGTGTCGGAGGCGGTGATGGGGTCGAAGTCGGGGCGGATGTTGGGGTGGGGGTCGGCGCCGAGGTTGGGGCGGGTGTCGGGGCGGACGTCGGGGCAGGCGTCGCCGCAGGAGTCGGGGCCGCCGAAGGCGCCTGGAATGGCGCCGTCGCAGGAGCTGAGGAGCGCAGCGTGGGCGCGGCTGTCGGGCGCTGGGTTGTCAGCACCCGGGGTGCCGGAATGGGCGCGTCGGTCGGTGCGGAGGTGACCTTGGAACCGGGGGCATGGGCCGCGGCCGCCACCTCCGGCAGGGCGGTCGCCGGTGCCGCCAAGGTGGGCATCGGTGGCCGGGGAGCGGGCTGCGCCTCGGCGCCCGAAACTGCAAACCGCGGCGCAGGCGAACCGGTTCGCAACAGGCTCGGCCGCAGCGTCGGTGCGGGCGTGGCCCGCAGGGGCGTGGTGGTTCGCGTCGGCGTCGGCGTCGGGGCGAGCGTTGCGGGCGCCGGGGAAAACGTCGCGGGTGCGGGTGGAACGGTCGCCGAGGCTGCCTTTGCCGGCGCGGCCGCCGGCACGGCGCGCTCGTTGGAGGGCAAACCCGTGGGCGCGGCCGCCAGTGCGCTGCGAGGCGGCGCCGTGGCGGCTGCGCCGCCTCGAGGTGGCGCGGGCACCGGCGCTGGTGCCATGCGGGCCGCATGCTGTGGCATGGCGCGCCAGGTCACGGCCGGGTCCGACGGGCGCGGCGCGGGGGGTGGCGGGCGTGGTGCAGGCGGAGCGGGCGGTGGGGGCGCGGGCGCAAACGGATCGACGACGAACTCGCTGCGTGCGATGTCGGGCAGCACGTCAGCGTCCGGGTGGCGCACGTCCAGCCGCCCGTGCATCGACATCGGGTTGCCCAGCCCCGAGGGCGTGGTGTCCTGATGCTCCGACGCCTCGCCGACGGTCGGCCAGCGCGGCGGCTGGGCCGTGCCGGTGGCGGCGTCGACCAAGTTTTCTGAGGCGTTGAAGACCTCGGCGCATCGGCCGCAGCGCACCCAACCGGCCGACACACGCAACTGGTCGGGCACCACTCGGAACACGGTGCGGCATGACGGGCAGCGCGAAGCCAGCGTCACCGGCGCCGGAGTCATGGGGTGGGTTCTCCGGGCGCGCGCATGCCAGCGGCGGGGTCGGGCGCCACCTCGCCGCCCATCAACACCCAGCCGTCGTCGTGGTCCAGCACGTCCACCAGCAGGTACGGTGAATAGGCTGCGCGCAGCTCGTCGGCCTGGCGCTCGAGGATGCCCGCCATCACCAGCCGGCCGCCCGGCGCGAGGTGGCGGGCCAGCACCGGCGCCAGCAGTTTGAGCGGCGTCGCCAGGATGTTGGCCAGCACCAGCGCGTGGCGACCCGCCGCGGCACCGGCAGCGTCGGGCAGGCCCACGTGCAGAACGACGTCGTTGCGCGCCGCGTTGTCCAGCGTGGCACGCACGGCAGCCGGGTCGATGTCCACGGCGTGTACCGCCGCAGCACCGAGCCTGGCCGCCGCGATGGCCAGGATGCCCGAGCCGCAGCCATAGTCGAGCACGCTGCTCCAGCGGCGTGAGTCAGTGGCTGCGTGGCCGGCCAGCCAGCGCAGGCACATGCGTGTGGTGGCATGCGTGCCGGTGCCGAAAGCCAGGCCCGGGTCGAGGCGGAGCACGACCTCTGCGCCGGCGGGCGGCTCGTGCCAGCTGGGTACGACGTAGAAGGTGGGCGTGATGGGCACCGGCTCGAACTGCGCCTGCGTGAGGCGCACCCAGTCCTCGTCAGGCACGGCCTGCAGCGCCTGCACGGCGGCGCCGGTGCTGCCGCGGCCCGCACCGCCGAACCAGGGCTGGGCCAGCAGCGCGGCGGCGGCGGCCTCGGCGGCCGGTTCGGTTTCGAACAGCGCGCGCACCGTCGAACGTTGCCAGCCACCGGCCGGCGGCGGCAGGCCCGGCTCGCCGAAGAGCGCCCGCTCGTCGTTGCTGCCGGCATCGGCGTCTTCGACCGTCACCGAAAGGGCCTCGAGCTCGTCGACCAGCGCGTCGGACAGCCGCTCGACCAGCGCTTCGGGCGCGCGCAACACCAACTCGAACATGGCGACGATGCTACCGGTGCCGTTCATTGCGCCGCCGTGTTGCGCCATCCCGCGGCCCCCCCTGTGGCCTTCCTCGGCTCACCCCGCAATACCCGGTGGACTGGGCGCAAGGCTCAGCGGCGGTGCTGGGCCAGCCAGCCTTCGAGGTAGTGGATGGTCGTGCCGCCTTCGACGAACTTGGCATCCACCATGAGCTCGCGGTGCAGCGGGATGTTGGTCTGGATGCCTTCGACCACCGTCTCCGACAGGGCCGTGCGCATGCGCGCCAGCGCCTGTGCGCGATTGTCCCCGTGCACGATGATCTTGCCGATCATCGAGTCGTAGTTCGGTGGCACGTAATAGTTCGTATAGGCGTGCGAATCGACGCGCACCCCGGGGCCGCCCGGCGCGTGCCACAGCGTGATGCGCCCGGGCGACGGCGTGAAGACATAGGGATCCTCGGCATTGATGCGGCATTCGATGGCGTGGCCGCGCATCTCGATGCTCTTCTGCGTGAACGGCAGCTTCTCGTTGGCGGCCACGCGGATCTGCATCTGCACGATGTCGATGCCGGTGACGAGCTCGGTCACCGGGTGCTCGACCTGCACGCGCGTGTTCATCTCGATGAAATAGAACTCGCCATCCTCGTACAGGAACTCGAAGGTGCCGGCCCCGCGGTAGCCGATGCGCTTGCAGGCCGCCGAGCAGCGCTCGCCGACGCGCTCGATGATGCGCCGCGCGATGCCCGGTGCCGGCGCCTCCTCGATGATCTTCTGGTGGCGGCGCTGCATCGAGCAGTCGCGCTCGCCCAGCCAGACGGCGTTCTTGTGCTGGTCGGCCAGCACCTGGATCTCCACATGGCGCGGGTGCTCGAGAAACTTCTCCATGTACACCGCGCTGTTGCCGAACGCCGCGCCGGCCTCGGCGCGCGTGGTCTGTACGGCGTGCAGCAGCGCGGCTTCGGTATGCACGACGCGCATGCCGCGCCCGCCACCACCGCCGGCGGCCTTGATGATGACCGGGTACTTGATCTCGCGCGCGATGCGCACGATCTCCTTGGGGTCCTCGGGCAGCGCACCTTCGCTGCCGGGCACGCAGGGCACGCCGGCCTTGATCATGGCCTGCTTGGCCGAGACCTTGTCGCCCATCATGCGGATCGACTCGGGCGTCGGGCCGATGAAGGTGAAGCCGCTTTGCTCCACCCGCTCGGCGAAGTCGGCGTTTTCGCTGAGGAAGCCATAGCCGGGGTGGATGGCCTCGGCGTCCGTCACCTCCGCCGTGCTGATGATGGCCGGCATGTTGAGGTAGCTCTGCGCCGAAGGCGGCGGGCCGATGCACACCGCCTCGTCGGCCAGCTTCACGTACTTGGCGTCGCGGTCGGCGGTGGAGTACACCACCACCGACTTGATGCCCATTTCGCGGCAGGCGCGCTGAATCCTCAGCGCGATCTCCCCGCGGTTGGCGATCAGGATCTTCTTGAACACGTCGGGGGCCCGTCACTCGACGATGAACAGCGGCTGGCCGAACTCCACCGCCTGACCGTTCTCGCACAGGATGCGCACGATCTTGCCGGCGCAGTCGGCCTCGATCTCGTTCATGATCTTCATCGCTTCGATGATGCACACCGGCTGGCCGGTCTTGATCTCGTCGCCGACATCGGCGAACGCCTTGGCACCCGGGCTGGCGGCGCGGTAGAAAGTGCCGACCATCGGTGACTTGATCACCTGGCCGGTGGGCTCGGCCGGGGCGGCGGCCTCGGGCGTGGCGGCTGGCGCGGCCGCCGTCGCGGCGGGAGCGGCCATCGCCGCCGGCGCGGCTGCCGGGGCCAAGGCGGCCATCGGGGCCGCCGTCATGGCGGCCGCGGCGGGGGCCTTGACGATGCGGACCTTGCCCTCGGCCTCCGTGATTTCCAGTTCGGAGATGTTCGACTCCGACACCAGGTCGATCAGCGTCTTGAGCTTGCGCAGGTCCATCGGCGGGGTTCCTCGATCACTTCGTTGTCGTGGCCTGCGCGCGCCGCACGGGCGTCGGAAGGCGCTTGGCAGGCTCGGCCAAGGGTGGCCGCAGCTGAGAAGAGCGCGCGACTTTACGCCCTTTTCTTGGCAGAAAGACCCGAAATGCCGCCCGATCGAGGCCGGTAGCCGAATTCAGGGGGTGGTTGGGCGCGCCCGGGCCATTTCCGCGGCCCAGCCTGCGAGCGCATCGAACGTGGTCTCGCCGAGGTGGCGTCGCATCGGCTTGCCCGCGCCGTCGAACGCCACCGTGAAGGGCAAGGCCCCCGTCTCGTTGCCCAGCGAGCGACTCAGGGCGATGGCTTCGAAACCGACCAATGCTATCGAATAGCTCACCGGGTTTCGGCTGAGGAACTCCCGCACGGGTTTCTCCTGATCGGCGGCGAGGCCGACGACCTGCCAGCCACGCGGCCCGAACTCGCGGGCAAAGCGGTCCAGCGCCGGCATCTCGCGCAGGCAAGGCGGGCACCATGTGGCCCAGAAATTCAGCAGCAGGGGCTTTCCACGAAAGCGTGCGAGCGTCAGCTCTTGCCCGTCCGGTTTCAGGAAGCGCAGTTCGTGCACCGCTGCGGCCGGTGCCTGGATTGCGGCCTCGGGATCCGTTCCGGCACGCTGGCGTCGCCACCCCACCGCCAGGCCGGCGGCCGCCGCGGCGGCGCCGGCCGCAGCGAGAAGGAGAGTGGCGCGCCGCGGCGGGCGTCCGGGCGTCACGGGGCCGGCCCTCCGCTGGCCCCTTCCTCCTCGGCCACCAGGCGGCGCAGGGCGGCGAGGTCGCCACGCCATGTGCGCCCGCGTGCGTCGGGCTTCAGCGCGCCGCGCAGCTCGTCGAGGTCCAGCAGCCGCAGGTGCAGCGTGGCCGCCTCTCCCAGCTCGCGGCAGGGCACGGCGGCGGTGAACACGGTGTCGTCGGGCCCGCTGCCGGGGGCCAGCTCGAAGTCCACCCCGGCGTTGACCAGTGCGATCTCGGCGGCCTTGATGTCGCCGCAGTACAGGTCCAGATGCACCGCCGACAGCCGCGTGGCCGTGCCGCGCCAGACGGCGCCGACGAGGTAGGGGCGAAACTCGGCCAGCCGCTCCATCCAGCGCAGCGCCAACCGGCGCAGCGCGGCCAGTTCGGCGGGCTGCGTCTCGGCATGAAACAGCGCCAGGTGTTCGCGCACCGCGTCCTCCACTGCCTCGTTGGCAGGCAGCTCGCCCTGGCGTTGGCTGCGCCGGCCGAGGTCGCGGGCGGCGCGCCGCTTGGCCGCGGCGTACTCCAGGCCTTCCTCGACGACCAGGCGCGCCGCGGCAAGCGCGATCTCCTCGGTGAGCGTGGCCATGTCGATGCGCCCCAGGCGTTCAGCGTGGCAGGTCGACCGCGCCCATGCGGGCCGTGATCACTGCCGCGCGCTCCAGCACATAGGCCGACGCCGGCGCCTTCTCGAAGCGCTTGGGCGCCGGCAGCATCACCGCCAGCCGCGCCGCCGGCTCGGGCGGCAACCGTGCCGCGTCGACGCGGAAGTAGTAGCGCGCCGCCGCCTGCGCGCCGAACAGGCCCTCGCCCCACTCCACGTTGTTCAGGTAGATCTCCAGGATGCGCGGCTTGGACACCAGCGCCTCCAGCGTCAGCGTCAGCAACAGTTCCTGGCCCTTGCGCAGCGCGGTGCGCTCGCCGCTGAGCAGCAGGTTCTTGGCCAGTTGCTGGGTGATGGTCGAGCCGCCCACCAGCTTGGGCGGGTGGCGCGGCCGCGCCGGCGCGGCGCCGGGGCGCTGTGCCGCGGGTCGCGCGCGCGCCTCGGCCTGCTGATTGCGCTCCCAGGCACGCTCCACCGCCTCCCAGTCCACGCCGCGGTGCTCGGTGAAGGCCGCGTCCTCACTGGCGATCACCGCACGCTGCAGGTGCTGCGAGACCTGGGCCAGGTCCGCCCACTGCTGCGCCCACACGAGCGGGCGGCGTTCGGTGACCAGGCGCCACATCTCGCTGCGCTGAAAGGTGGTGGACTGCGGGTCGGTCCAGGTCATCAGCGCGATGCGGCCGACGAACACCAGCTGCAATGCCAGCGCACTCAGGCCAACGAGCGCGCCGATGCGCCCGACTTCGCGTCCGTAGCTGCGCAGGCTGCTCATGTGACCTGCCTCCCAACCTCGGCGTCCAGCTGCGCGCGCAGCGCCGCCAGCACCGGGGCGGCTGCGGGCATCACGCCGCGGAAGATGAAGAATGCCTCGGCGGCCTGCTCCACCAGCATGCCCAGGCCGTCGCGCGCGGTGGCGCCGGCGGCCTGCGCCCAGCGCAGGAACGGCAACGCGGCGGCGCCATACATCATGTCCAGCGCCAGCGCGCCCGGCGCCAGCAGGCGCGCCGGCACCGGCACGCCCGCTCCCTGCACGCTGCTGCTGGTGGCATTGACGACGATGTCGAAGGTGCCTTCCAGCCCCAGGTCGGCCGCCTGCAGCGACACGCCATGCTGCCCGGCCCATGCGGCGTGGCGCGCCACCAGGTCCTTCGCCTTGTCGAAACTCCGGTTGGCCACCACCACCCGCGCCGGCCGCGCCTGGACCAGCGGGCCCAGCGCCCCGGCACCCGCGCCGCCCGCGCCCAGCAGCAGCACGCGGCGGCCGGCCAACGCCACGCCCGCGCCCTGCTGGATATCGCGCACCAGACCGATGCCGTCGGTGTTGTCGGCGCTCCAACCGTCGGCGTCGAACCTCAGCACGTTGGCCGCACCGGCCAGGACCGCCCGCGCGCTGCACCGCGCGGCGAGCGCGGGCACCTGGAACTTGAACGGCATCGTGATGTTCGCGCCGCGCCCGCCCTCGGCAGCGAAGCGGCGCACCGTGGCCTCGAAGGCATCCAGCGGGCTCAACACTCGCTCATAGCGCATCGGCAGCCCGCACTGCTGCGCAAACGCCTCGTGGATGAAGGGCGAGCGGCTGTGCGCCACCGGATTGCCGAGCACCGCGTAGCGGGGCACCAAGGAGGGGTCGCTCATGATCCGGTCAGGCGCGGGCAGGGGCCGGGGCGGGCATCGGTCTCGCAGGGGCGGCGCTCACTGCGTCGTCAACGAGGTTTCCAGGCCCTCGTCGCGCGTGAAGCGGAAGCGCGCCGTGACCACGATCTGGTCGGCCTGTGCGCGCATCGGCGCACTGAAGCCGCCGAACGGCGCCGCTGCCCGCACGATGGACATCGCCTTGGCGTCCAGCACGCGCGAGCGCGAGGGCCGCACGATCTCGGTTTCCACCACCTGGCCGGTGGCGTCGACGGTGACGTTCATCACCAGCTCGCCGTACAGCTTCTGCCCCTGGTAGGTGGGAAAGTCGCGC
>JAEUPD010000216.1 GCA_016788525.1 Rubrivivax sp. | reverse complement strand
CTTC
This sequence comes from Rubrivivax sp., assembly GCA_016788525.1. Taxonomy (GTDB): domain Bacteria; phylum Pseudomonadota; class Gammaproteobacteria; order Burkholderiales; family Burkholderiaceae_C; genus Rubrivivax. The sequence goes on along the minus strand of JAEUPD010000216.1, from coordinate 39,257 downwards.
ATCGACGACGACCCGCGGCTGCAGGGCCGGCTGATCAACGGCACGCCGATCCACTCGCTGGCCGAGGTGCCGCAGGTGGTGGAGGCCAAGGGCATCAGCGCGGTGCTGCTGGCCATCCCCTCGCTCAGCCGCAGCCGCCGCAACGAGATCCTCGACCAGCTGCGGGCCACCGGGGTGCATGTGCGCACGCTGCCCGGCCTGATGGAGATTGCACAGGGCAAGGTGCAGGCCAGCGACGTGCGCGAGCTGGACATCGAAGACCTGCTCGGGCGCGATCCGGTGCGCCCGCGCGGCGACCTGATGGCGCGCCACACCACGGGCAAGGTGGTGCTGGTCACCGGGGCGGGCGGTTCGATCGGCAGCGAGCTGTGCCGGCAGCTGGTGGTGCTGCAGCCGCAGCGGCTGGTGTTGGTGGAGCAGAACGAGTTTGCGCTCTACACGATCCACCACGAGCTCGAGTCGCGTGTGCAGCAAGGGTTGATGCCACATGTGGAGCTGGTGCCGCTGCTGTGCTCGGTGCGCGACGAGTCGCGGCTGGAGGCGGCCTTCCTGGAGTGGCGGCCGCACATCGTCTACCACGCTGCGGCCTACAAGCACGTGCCGCTGGTCGAGCGCAACGTCGTCGAAGGGGCCAGCAACAACGTGCTGGGCACCTGGGTGGCCGCGCGCTGCGCGCTGCGCGCCGAGGTGAGCGAATTCGTGCTCATCAGCACCGACAAGGCGGTGCGCCCGACCAACGTGATGGGCGCCAGCAAGCGCCTGGCCGAGATGGTGCTGCAAGGCCTGGCCGGGCCCACCGGCGGTGGCGCAGCCATCGTGCCGGCGGCTGCGCGCCGCGCGCAGACCTGCTTTTCGATGGTGCGCTTCGGCAACGTGCTCGGCTCGTCGGGTTCGGTGGTGCCGCTGTTCCGGCAGCAGATCCGCAATGGCGGCCCGGTGACGGTGACGCACCCGGAGGTGACGCGGTTCTTCATGACCATCCCCGAGGCCGCGCAGCTCGTCGTGCAGGCCGGCGCCATGGCGCGTGGGGGCGAGGTCTTCGTGCTGGACATGGGCCAGCCGGTGCGCATCATGGAACTCGCGCAGCGCATGATCGAGCTGTCGGGCCTGACGGTGCGGGATACCGAACACCCCGGTGGCGAGATCGAGATCGTCGTCACCGGGCTGCGCCCGGGCGAGAAGCTGTACGAAGAGCTGCTCATCGGCGACAACCCGCTGCCCACCGACCACCTGCGCATCATGAAGGCGCGCGAGAACTATCTGCCCTGGACCGAGCTGGAGCCGCGGCTGCGCGAGTTCCAGGCCGCCTCCGCGCGCGGTGACGCAGGCGCCGTGCTGGCGCTGCTGAAGCTGCTGGTCGCGGGCTTCACACCCTCGGCGTGGCTGACGCAGCCTGCCGACGAAGAAGGCGAAGAGGTTCAGGCGGTCGACGAAGCCGAAGAGCGGCTGCGGCGCGTATCGCTCTGATCCTGCGCCCGGGTGTTGCCGGTGGCGCCTCGACCGGCGCGCTCAGGCTGCCGCGAGCAGCCGTTCGAGTTCTTCGGCGATGCGCTCGCCGGTGCGCCCGTCCCACAGGGGCGGAATGGCGCCTTGCTTCCACCGCCCCTCGAACAGCCGCGCAAGGGCGGGCTCGAGGGCCGAAGGGTCGGTGCCGATCAGTTCGTTGGTGCCGATGGTCACCGTCTCGGGCCGCTCGGTGGTGTTGCGCAGCGTCACGCAGGGCACGCCGAGCACGGTGGTCTCCTCGGTCACGCCGCCGCTGTCGGTGATGACGCCCTTGGCGTGGCGCACGAGGTAGTTGAACTCGAGGTACGGCTGCGGGTCCACGGTCAGCAGGCCGGCAGGGCGCTGCGGCAGCGCGGCCAGCGTCTTCGCCGTGCGCGGATGCACCGGAAAGACCACCGGCAGGCCGCGCACGGCGCGGCCCACGGCGTCGATCAGGCGCGCGAAGCCCTCGCCATCATCGACGTTGGCCGGCCGGTGCAGCGTCATCACGAAGTAGCCGCCGGGCCGCAGGCCCGCGCCGGCCCAGAACTCCGGCGGGCGCAGCCGTTCGAGGTTCGACAGCAACGTGTCGATCATCGTGTTGCCGACGAAGAAGATGTTCTCCGGCCGCGCACCCGAGGTGCGCAGGTTCTGGTTGGCCACCTCGCTGGTGGTGAAGAACCAGTTGGTGATGGAGTCGGTGACGAGCCGGTTGATCTCCTCGGGCATCGACCAGTCGCCCGAGCGGATGCCGGCCTCCACGTGGGCCACGGGCACGCGCAGCTTCTGCGCCGCGATGGCGCAGGCCATGGTCGAGGTGACGTCGCCCACCACGAGGCAGGCCTGCGAGCGCGCGTCCAGCAGGAGCCGCTCGTAGCGCGTCATGATCGCGGCCGTCTGCTCGGCCTGCGTGCCCGAGCCGACCTCGAGGTTGACGTCCGGCTCGGGGATGTTCAGCTGCTGGAAGAAGTCGCCCGACATGCGGGCGTCATAGTGCTGGCCGGTGTGCACAAGCCGGTAGCGCAGACGGCTTCCCGCGGCCTGGCGCTGGCCGATCGCGCGCAGGATCGGCGCGATCTTCATGAAGTTGGGGCGCGCGCCGGCGATGACGTCGACGAGCGGGCCTGAGGCTGGCAATGGCATCTGTTCCATGGTGGCGCGCCGGGCTGGCCGGGTGCGCCGCGATGCTAGGTGGCCACCGAGCTGCCCGGGCGACGGTGCAGGCGGGCCGCCGTGCTCGAATTCGCGCGGCGCTCAGGCGGCTGCGTGGCGAGCCTGCCGGGCGCGCACCAGGACCGTCGCCGTGAGGGCGATGAATGCCACCAGCGCCGCCAGCGCCGAGAGACGGGCACGCCGCGGCGCGCTGGGCCTCTCGGGCGGGCTGGCCACGTCGATCACCTGGATCGGCGTGCCCTCACGGCTCTCGTCAAGCCGTGCCGCTTCGTACTGGCGGGCAAACAGCTCGAACAAGGTCTCGTGGTATTTGAAGTCGCGATACTTGGTGACGTAGTCCGAGCCCGCCTTCTGCGCCGGCGGGGCACCAGCGCGCTCCGTTCGTGCCAGCTGTTCGCGCAGCGCCGTCAGGGTGCTCTGGGCCTGCCGAAGCTCAGGGGCGCCTTCGGCGAGGTTGGAGCGCAGCATCTGCACGCGTACCTCGGCAGCCGTCGTCTCCGCGCGGAGGCGCCCGTACTCGTCGGCGGCGGCCTTTGGTTCGGCGCGCAGGGCACCCTGGGAGAAGCCGCTGGCCTGCAGAGCCAGCTGAGCGCGCACCAGTCGCTCCTGCGCCTGTTGAAGCTGGGACTCGAAGAACACCCGGCGCTGCTGGGCCTCGGTGATCACCAGGCGCGACAGCAGCACACGCAGTTCCTCGACGAAGGCGTTGGCCAGCCCGGCAGCGCGTGCCGGGTCGCGATCATCGACTTCGATGGCAACCATGCCGTCCTTGCGCCCGACGCTGAAGCGGGCGTTGGCGGCCAGTTCGCGGCGAGCCTCCGCGCGGAATTTCGCGTCGTAACTTCGCATCAGCTCGAACCGATCGATCAGCCGGTCGGCGACGAGCGCGCTCTGCATCAGGGCAACGTACTGGTCGCTGGAGTTGCGAACCGGGGCGACACCGCCCAGCCCGGCGATGGTGCCGAGGGTGGCCAGCGTGCCGGCGATGTTCGCGCCTTGCTGCTGGGGCGGGAGGAAGGATGTCTTGGCGGTGTAGGTCGAAGGCACCAGGAGCAGCAACGCGAAGGCAACTGCTCCGGCCGCCAGCGGCCCCAAGAGCAAAAGGAGCCAGCGTTGCCGCAATGCCGCCGACACCACGCCAAGCGACATCTCCCGCGTCAGCTCTGTCGGAGGGGAAAGCATCGGGCGCAGCGTCGTCAGAGGATCATCGCAACGCGCTGCTGATGCCCGCCAGCCCGATGCCCAGTTGATACAGCAACAGCGTCCAGTCCTTGGCTGCCTGCAGGAACGTGGTCTTGTTCAGCTCCTCGGGGACGAAGATGGTGTCGCCGGGCAGCGCCCATTCGCGGCCGGCCTCGCCGCGGGAGGTCCAGCTGGCCGTCTGAAGCTGGCTGATGACGCTGCCATTGGCGCGCACCACAAACATGCTGCGCTCGTCGGCACCCCGGGTCGGCCCGCCGGCGAGGCGCAGATAGTCGTCAACCGTGCGCCCGGTGTTGAACAGATAGCTGCCGGCGTTGAAGACGCTGCCGAAGACGCCGATGGTGGTCGGCCGCGGCGGGATATAGATGCGGTCCCCGTCCTCCAAGGCCAGATCGGGCAGGGCGCTGGCGTCGGTAGGGATCTGCAGGACGATGCGTCCGGTTGGCTGCAGCGCCCGCAGGCGCTCGATCAGGCGATTGGTGGAAGTGGTGCGAGCTTGCTGCTCCGCCGCATCCTCAGCGCTGGCCGCACGACGCGCGGCGACCGAGCGGGCGAGGTCGGACTCGAGGTCGCGCAGCGCGCGCTCGTAGTTCTCGCGCTGCACGTCGCGCACGCTCTCGCGCGTGAACTCGGTGGCGAAGAGGTACGCCTGGGGTGTCATGCCACCGGCGACACGAAGCGCGTCGGCCGTGGTGCTGCCAGCGGGCAAGACGTACTCGCCGGCACGCACGACTTCCCCCTCGACCCGCACGCGCTTGGCGCGCCTGTCTGTCGGAAGCGTCACCGAAACCGCGCTGAATGCGCGCACCACGTCACCACCGGTCAACGTGCGCGAGGCGTGCTCAGGAAGGGTCAGTTCCACCAAGCGGATGGTGGAGCGGTCTTCGAGGCGCTCGATTCCCAGCCTGCCGCGGTCGGCCACGGCGGTCAGGCCGCCCGCCATCTGCAGCAGGTCGGCCACCGTCTCGCCAGGCTTGAGTTCGAAAATTCCCTGGCGATTGACGCTGCCGATCACGCCGACCTGAGGCCCCACGGCGGCGACATGCACGACATCTCCGGCGCGCAGAAGATGATCTGCACTGCGGTCGCCACGCAGGAGCAGGTCGTAGAGGTCGAAGGTCGCCACGGTGCGTCCGGCCTGCCGCACCTCGACCTTGCGAAAGCTGCCTGCCGCCGACGGCCCGCCCGCCTGCATCAACGCAGATGTCATCGGCGACAGCGCACTCACCGTGTACACGCCGGGCTTGACCACGAAGCCGGTGACGAAAACGCGAATGCCCCTCAGCTTGCCCAGCGAGACCGTGAGCTGGAAGTTGCGGAATGTCTGCCCCACCTGCCGGACGAGCACCTCGCGCACGTCGGCGAACTTCATCCCCCCAACGGCCACCGTGCCCACGCGAGGGATGCTGACACGGCCATCGCGATCGACCGTGAGCCGCAGGTCACCCTCCACGGAGCCCCAAACCGACAGGAGCAACTCGTCACCCGCCGAAACGACGTAGTCCGGCGGGACGGGAGTGGAGGCGTCAGCGGCAGGCTCCGAGTCACCCGTCATCAGCTCGGCGCCGAAACGCCGGATGCGCAGCGGCGCCACCATGCGCTGCAGGAACTGCTCGAACTCGCCGGGGATGTAGCCTGGCGCACCCGCCGCGGGGCCGCGACGAGGGTCGACGCGGTCGCGCCGCTCGCCGCTATCGCCGCGATCGGTGGCACGGTCACCACCACCCTCCCCTCGCTCAGCCGCCTCCCCACGCTGCCCACCTTCCTGCGGCGGACTGGCAGGCTGCTGCAGCCGTACCGGCCCCGTGCCCGAACTGCCGGCTGTTCCGGTGCCGCCGGTTTGGGCGAAGGCTGTCGCGGTTGCCACGACCATCAGGCACTGGGCCATCAGGCGCCCGAGCCGTCGGGTCGGGCAGAGGCGACGTCGCAGGGGCATTCTTGGCAAGGTGCTCGATTCGGTGATCAGGACCCGCGATCGACAAACGCCAAGCGACCATGGGCAAGAGAAGCGGATAATTCTATGCACCTTCGACCTGAGGCCTCCTCCAGCCCTTCCCCTCTCTGCCCCCTTCCGTTGCTGCCGGCTCCCCTCTCGCGGGCGAGCCTGGGCGAGGCGGGCGCCGCGAGCGCCTGCGCAAGCAACCCCTGCCGGCGAGCCGCCGGCCGATTGCGGAGGTGCCCCGCAAGTGGGCTGCCGTCGAAGGCGCAACGCACGAGAGTTCCCAGAAAACCGCGCCTTCCGACCGAGCATGTCTACAAGCGATACGACCCAACCCGACAGCGGGGCAGCTGCCCCACTGTTTGCCACCCTTGCGCTGGACGCCAAGCTCCTGCGCGCCGTGGCCGAGAGCGGCTACGCCTCGATGACGCCGATCCAGGCCAAGGCCATTCCGGTGGTGCTGGCCGGGCGCGACGTGATGGGCGCCGCCCAGACCGGCACCGGCAAGACGGCGGCGTTCACGCTGCCGCTGCTGCAGCGCATGCTCGCGCACGAGAACACCAGCATGTCGCCGGCGCGGCACCCGGTGCGGGCGCTGGTGCTCACGCCCACGCGCGAGCTGGCCGATCAGGTGGCCGCCAACGTCAAGAAGTACGCCCAGCACACGTTGCTGCGTTCGGCGGTGGTGTTCGGCGGCATCGACATCAAGCCGCAGATGGAAGAGCTGCGCAAGGGGGTCGAGGTGCTCATCGCCACGCCCGGGCGGCTGCTCGATCACATCGAATGCAAGACGGCGGTGCTGAACCAGGTCGAGTACGTGGTGCTCGATGAGGCCGACCGCATGCTGGACATCGGTTTCCTGCCCGACCTGCAGCGCATCCTGGGCTTCCTGCCCAAGGAGCGGCAGACGCTGCTGTTCTCGGCCACGTTCTCGCCCGAGATCCGGCGGCTGGCCTCGAGCTACCTGCAGGAGCCCGTGACCGTGGAAGTGGCGCGCCCCAATGCCACCGCCTCCACGGTGGAGCAGCGCTTCTACAGCGTGACCGACGACGACAAGCGGCGCGTCGTGCGGCAGATGCTGCGCGAGCGCGAGCTTTCGCAGGCGCTGGTCTTCGTCAACTCCAAGATCGGTGCGGCGCGGCTGGCCCGCTCGTTCGAGCGCGACGGCCTGAAGACGCAGGCGCTGCACGGCGACAAGAGCCAGGACGAACGGCTGAAGGCGCTGGCCGCGTTCAAGGCCGGCGAGGTCGAGCTGCTGGTGGCCACGGACGTGGCGGCGCGCGGCCTGGACATCGCCGACCTGCCTGGCGTCTTCAACTTCGACGTGCCGTTCAACGCCGAGGACTATGTGCACCGCATCGGCCGCACCGGCCGTGCCGGGGCCTCGGGGCTGGCCATCACGCTGGTCACGCGCGACGACACCCGCATGGTTGCCGAGATCGAGCGGCTGATCCGCCGCAAGATCGAGATCGAGCCGGTCGAGCTGGAAGACGAGCGGCCACGGCGTGCGCGCCGGCGTTCGTTCGATGACGATGCCGATGAACGGCCTGAAGCGGCGGCCGTTGCTGCCGGCGGTGATCGACCTCGGCCGGGGCAATTGCGTGCCGGGTCAGCCGACCCGTTCTTCGATCGGCCCTACGAGCCCAGCGGCAGCGGCGAGGCGAGCTGGGAGAAGTCCCCGGCCGACAAGGCCGCGGCCACCGTGCCCGCACGGCAGGGTCCTTCACCGAACATCCGGCCGAAGAAGAAGGTTGCCTCGCTGTTGGGCGGCGGGGGCGGACACGGCTGAAGTCGCCACCGGCCGCGGCCACGATCTCGGCCGTGGCTGCGCTGCTGCCGGCGGACGGCAGGCACCCCTCAAGCCTGCATCAGGAAGACCGCGGGCAGCCGATCCGACAACCGCGGCGCCCGCCTGCGCCACTGCGCGATGGTGGCCGTACGGCTCCAGCCCTCGGGCAGCGTGAGGCCGATGCTGATGGCCAGGCGTGAGTTCGGCGAGGCGGCTTCGAGCAGGGCGGCAAGCAGCGCCTGGTTGCGATAGGGCGTCTCGATGAAGACCTGGGTCTGGCGCCGTTGGCGCGAGACCGACTCGAGCTCACGGATGTGCTCGCGCCGCGCCGCCGCCTCCTGCGGGAGGTAGCCGACGAAGGCAAAGCTCTGGCCATCCAGGCCGCTGGCGGCCAGGGCCAGCGTGAGGGCGCTGGGGCCTGCCAGCGGCACCACCACCAGGCCCAGCGCATGGGCCGCGGCCACCACGCCCGCGCCGGGGTCGGCCACCCCGGGCAGCCCGGCCTCGGACAGCAACCCCATGTCGTGGCCGGCCAGGGCCGGCGCCAGCAGGTCGGCGGGCTCGGGGGCCATGGGCGACGGGCGGCCCTTGGGCGGGCGCGGCAGTTCGCGCATGGCCACTGCCTGCAGCGACTGGCGCAGCGGCACCACCTCGTCCACGCGCTTCAAGAAGGCGCGGGCGCTCTTGGCGTTCTCCACCAGCCAGTGGCCCAGTTGCGCGGCGGCTTGGATGGCTTGCTGCGGCAGGGCGGCCTGCAGCGGCTGCGCGGCCGCGCCGAGGTCCAGCGTGTTGGGGACGAGCAGCAGCCGCCCTTGGCCTGGCGCCGACGGGGCGGCGGTCGGGCCGCTGGTCGCCGCTGCGTCGGGCGCCACGGCCTCAGCGCTTGCACAGCCGTTGCGGGTCACGAGGGCGGCGGGCGCAGCGGGTCGATGCCGGCCTCGCGGAGCATCTGCGCGGTGCGGATGAGCGGCAACCCGACCAAAGCCGTCGGATCGTCGGACTCGATGGCTTCGAGCAGCGCGATGCCCGAAGTCTCGCACTTGGCGCTGCCGGCGCAGTCGTAGGGCTGCTCGGCCCTCAGGTAGCGCTCGATCTCGTCCAGCCCGAGCGTCCGGAAGCGCACCACCACCGGCGCGCTGGCCTCGCGCTCATAGTGGGTGGCGCGCCGCACCACGCATACCGAGGTGTGGAAGACGGCCGTGCGACCGCTGAGTGATTGCAGCTGCCGCACGGCGTGTTCGTGCGTGCCGGGCTTGCCGAGCGCCTGGCCATCGAGTTCGCAGACCTGGTCTGAACCGATCACCACGGCCTGCGGCCGCTGGGCCGCGACAGCCGCGGCCTTCAGCCGGCTGAGCCGGCTGGCGAGCGCCGCCGGCGCTTCGCCTTCGAGTGCTCTCTCGTCCACGCCCGGTGCCACCACCAAGAAGGGCCACCGCAGGCGCGCCAGCAGTTCGCGCCGATAGCGCGAGGTGGAGGCGAGAATGAGTTCCAGGGGCATGGGGTCGGTTGCCGAGATGCGCTGATCGGCCAGGCGCAGATTCTTTCACCTCGGGGCGGGCGCACGAGCGCGTGGATGACCGGCGCGCAGAACCGGTGCGCGCGACCGGCGCGCACGACCGGCGCGTGCAGCCCTGCAGACCCGGCCGGCCCCTACACTGGACCCATGACGCGCTCTCCTCGCCAGCGGCACCGGCCCCAGGCCCTGGACGTGGCGGCCTTCTGTGAAACCGGTGACCGGCTCGAAGGCGATGTGCCGCTGCGCGAGATGGCGCGGCTGGCCGAGGTGGTGCGCTGTGGCGACGATGGGTTCGCGGGCGCCGCGATGGTGCGCTGGCAAGCCTGTGGCGAGACCTTGCGGCGCCGCGCGGGCGCGGCGCAGTGGGTGATCGCGCTGGCCATCGACGCCGACGTGGTGCTCGAATGCCAGCGCTGCCTGCAGCCGGTGGTCGTGCCGTTGCGCGTGCGGCGCCGCGTGCACTTCGTGGCCGGCGAGGACGAGGCTGCCCGGCTGGACGAGGAGATCGACGATGACGTGCTGGCGTTGCCGGCACGCCTGGACCTGCGCCTGCTGGCAGAGGACGAACTGCTGCTCGCGCTGCCGCTCGTGCCGCAGCATCAGCAGTGCCCCAGCCTCCACCCGGCGTTGCAGCCCACCCACGCCGCAGGCCCGACGGGGGCCGTCGGCCGGGCGCCGGATTCCGGCACGCCGACCGGCGGCGAGACATCCCTCAGCCGCCCGTTCGCCGTGCTGGCCGGTCTGGCCAAACCCCCGGCCCCCGAAAGCGGCGAGGACCCACCGGGCGGCAAGGGCTGAGGCCGCCGGGGCGAGGGCGCCGCAATGAGGGCGCCGCAAGCGCTGCGGTGATAAACTCGCCCTCTTTCGGGCCCGACGCGGGCGCGCAGTGGTGTCAGAAACGCTGCCGCGCGGCATCGCGAGGGGTACCGCCCGGGCAAGTTGCCCCGGGCCGGGCACCCCGTGTGGACTATGGGTTCCGGAAGCCTCCCCGCCGGTCGTCATCGCTGCCAGCCCGCCGCGGGCTTCTGGCTTCGAGTCGCGGAGCTGGCGCTTCGCCCCAGGAGAATCGTCGAAATGGCTGTTCAGCAGAACAAGAAGTCGCCGTCCAAGCGCGGCATGCACCGCTCGCACAACGCGCTGGGGGTGCCCGGCATCGCGGTGGAGCCCACCACCGGTGAGGTGCATCTGCGCCATCACATCACACCGAACGGCTTCTATCGTGGCCGCAAGGTGCTGAAGACCAAGGCCGACGCCTGATCCGAGGCGGCCGGCCTCGAGGGCCCCACGGCCCTGTGGCCTGAAGCCCGGCCGTGCGCCTCGGGCCCGCCTCCACGCCCGTGAACCCGCATCCATCGCACGCGCCGCTGACCACGGTGCGCATCGCCGTCGACTGCATGGGTGGCGACCATGGCCCGGCGGTCACCCTGCCGGCCTGCCGCGCGTTCCTCGACAAGCACCCGGCCGCCGAGTTGGTGCTGGTGGGCACCGAGGCCGGGCTGGCCGGGGCGGCCGGGCTTCCGCGCACGCGCCGGGTGATCGCCACCGAGGTGGTCACCATGGACGATGCCGTCGAGGTGGCACTGCGCAAGAAGCGCGACTCTTCGATGCGCGTCGCCATCGCCCAGCTGAAGGGGCCGCACGGCGAGGCAGGGGGCCATGACACTCCGGCCGTCGGCGGGCCCCCCGCCGCCGATGCCTGCGTGTCGGCGGGCAACACCGGCGCCCTGATGGCCGTGGCGCGCTACGTGCTCAAGACGCTCCCAGGCATCGACCGCCCGGCCATCGCGACGGTGATGCCCAACCGGCAGGACCGCTACACCACCGTGCTCGACCTCGGCGCCAACGTCGATTGCACGCCCGAGCATCTGCTGCAATTCGCGGTGATGGGCAGTGCGCTGGTCGCCGCGGTGGAGGGCCGCGAGGAACCGGCGGTCGGCTTGCTGAACATCGGCGAAGAAGCCATCAAGGGCAGCGAGACGATCAAGCGCGCCGGCGAACTGCTGCGTCAGGCGGGCGCGGCCGGCCACATCAACTTCTTCGGCAACGTCGAAGGCAACGACATCTACAAGGGCACGGTGGACATCGTCGTGTGCGACGGCTTCGTGGGCAACGTGCTGCTCAAGACCAGCGAAGGGCTGGCCTCGATGCTGACGGAGTTCATCCGCCAGGAGTTCACGCGCTCGCCGCTGGCCAAGCTGGCGGCGCTGGCGGCCATGCCGGCGCTGAAGCGGTTCAAGTCGCGCGTCGATCCGAGGCGCTACAACGGGGCGGCGCTGCTGGGACTTCGCGGCCTGGTCTTCAAGAGCCACGGCTCGGCCGATGCCTACGCCTTCGAAAGCGCGCTGGCGCGGGCCTATGATGCGGCACGCAACCGGCTGCTCGTTCGCGTGCAGGAACGCATCGGGCCGACGCTGGCGGCGATGCCGGGGTTCACCACGGCATCGCCGCAGCAGGCGGCTTGAGCCACGCCAGCCGGGGCCAGCCGCTGTCGATCGCACCCGCCTGCCCATCGTGACCCGCACTTCGCCGCACTCGCGCATCACCGGCACGGGCAGCTTCCTGCCGCCGCGCCGGCTGACCAACCTGGACATGGTGGCCATGCTCGCGGCCCGGGGCATCGAGACGAGCGACGAGTGGATCGTCGAACGCACCGGCATCCGTGCCCGCCACTTCGCCGACGACGGCATCAACGCCAGCGACCTGGCGCTGCCGGCGGCCCGCGACGCGCTCGAGTCGGCCGGGCGCGAAGCGGCCGATGTCGACCTGATCATCGTCGCCACCTCGACGCCGGACATGGTGTTCCCGAGCACTGCGTCGATCCTGCAGCGCAAGCTCGGTGTCCATGGCTGCGCGGCGTTCGACGTGCAGGCCGTGTGCTCGGGCTTTGTCTATGCGCTGACGGTGGCTGACGCGATGGTGCGCGCCGGCAATGCGCGCTGTGCACTGGTGGTGGGCACCGAGGTGTTCTCGCGCATCCTGGACTTCGACGACCGCACCACCTGCGTGCTGTTCGGCGACGGCGCGGGTGCCGTGGTGCTGGAAGCCAGCGAGACGCCTGGCATCCTGGCTGCCGACTTGCACGCCGACGGCCGGCACCTGGAGATCCTGTGCACGCCCGGCACGGTGGCCGGTGGCCGCATCAGCGGCACGCCGCTGTTGAAGATGGATGGCCCGGCGGTCTTCAAGCTGGCGGTGGGCGTGCTCGAGACGGCCGCCCGCGCGGTGCTGGAGAAGGCCGGCCGCACCGAAGCCGACCTCGACTGGCTGATCCCGCACCAGGCGAACATCCGCATCATGCAGGGCACGGCGCGCAAGCTGAAGCTGCCGCTGGAAAAGCTCGTGGCCACCGTCGACGAACACGGCAACACGTCGGCCGCCTCGGTGCCGCTGGCACTGGACGTGGCGGTGAAGAGCGGCAGCGTGCAACGCGGCGACACCGTGATGCTCGAAGGCGTGGGCGGCGGGTTCACCTGGGGCGCGGTGCTTTTCGACTACTGAAGGCGGGCGCGCGGTGGCCGGGCCCAGCGAGCCCGGCATGCCCGCAGCCTGGACAACCACGACGGTCATGAAGCCATTTGCTTTCGTCTTTCCCGGCCAGGGCTCGCAGTCTGTCGGCATGCTCGACGCCTGGGGCGACCACCCGGCGGTGCGGCGCACGCTCGACGAGGCCTCGGCTGCCCTTGGCGAGGACCTGGCCCGGCTGATTCGCGAGGGCCCCAAGGAAGCCTTGGAGCTGACGACGAACACGCAGCCCGTGATGCTCGCCGCGGCCATCGCCTGCCTGGCGGCGTGGCGAGCCGAGGGCGGGCCTGAACCGTCGGCGGTGGCCGGCCATTCCCTTGGCGAATACAGCGCGCTGGTCGCCGCTGGTGCCTTGACGATGGCCGACGCGCTGCCGCTGGTGCGGTTCCGCGCCCAGGCGATGCAGGAGTCGGTGCCGGTGGGTGCGGGAGCGATGGCCGCCATCCTCGGGCTCGACGCGGCTGTGGTGAGGACGGTGTGCGAGGAGGTGGCGGTGCACACGGGGGCCGTGGTCTCGCCGGCCAACTTCAACGACCCGAAGCAGACGGTGATCGCCGGCGCCAAGGCGGCCGTGGATGCCGCGTGCGAGAAGCTGAAGGCGGCCGGGGCCAAGCGCGCGCTGCCGCTGGCGGTGTCTGCGCCGTTCCACTGCGCGCTGATGAAGCCGGCCGCCGCGCGGCTGCGCGATCGCCTGGCCAGCGTGGCAATTGCGTCACCGCGCATCCCGGTGGTCAACAACATCGATGTCGCGGCGCCCGCCGACGCGGCGGCGATCCGCGATGCGCTCTACCGCCAGGCGTTCGGGCCGGTGCGCTGGGTGGAGGTGATCGAGGCGCTGCGAGCCCGCAGCCTGTCCCATGTCATCGAGTGCGGGCCGGGCAAGGTGCTGGCTGGCCTCGTGAAGCGAATCGACCCCGCGCTGGGCACCGGCACCGTGCTCGACCCGGCCAGCCTCGCCGACCTGAAGGGAATGCTGCAATGAGCGACGGCGCTGCCGCTGCGACGGGCCCGTCGGGCCAGGTCGCGCTCGTCACCGGGGCCTCGCGCGGCATCGGCCGCGCCATCGCGCTGGCGCTGGCGCGCGCCGGCTTCAAGGTCACCGGCACCGCCACCACCGAGGCCGGCGCCGCGGGCATCCGCGAGTCGCTGGCTGCCTTCCCGGGCTGCAACGGCATCGCGTTGAACGTCAACGACGCCGCGGCCTGCGACGCCGCCATCGAGGCGCTGGTCAAGGCTGCCGGCGGGCTGCATGTGCTGGTCAACAACGCCGGCATCACGCGCGACATGCTGGCCATGCGCATGAAGGACGAGGACTGGGACGCGGTGCTCGACACCAACCTCAAGGCCGTGTTCCGCCTGAGCCGCGCGGTGATGCGGCCGATGATGAAACAGCGGTATGGCCGCATCATCAACATCACCTCGGTGGTGGGGGCCAGCGGCAACGCCGGCCAAGCCAACTATGCAGCGGCCAAGGCCGGGCTGGCCGGCCTGAGCCGCGCGCTGGCACGCGAACTGGGCAGCCGCAATGTCACGGTCAACTGCGTGGCGCCCGGGTTCATTGCCACCGACATGACCGCCGAGCTGCCCGAGGCGCAGAAGGCGGCGCTGCTGGCGCAGATTCCGCTGGCCCGGCTGGGCCAGGCCGACGAGGTGGCGCATGCGGTGGCGTTTCTTGCTTCGCCGCAGGCCGGCTACATCACCGGCACCGAACTGCACGTCAACGGCGGCATGTACATGGACTGAAGGCCGCCGGCGAGCGCCCCACTGGCACTGCTGCGGGCGGCCCGCCATAGGGAAACCCCGACACACCGCGCCGGTAGAATCCGCGGCTGTTTTTCCGCACCACTCCTGGAGGAGTCATGAGCGATATCGAAGCGCGAGTCAAGAAGATCATTGCCGAGCAACTCGGCGTGCCCGAGTCCGATGTGACCAACGAGAAGGCCTTCGTTGCCGACCTCGGGGCCGACTCGCTGGACACGGTGGAGCTGGTGATGGCGCTGGAAGACGAGTTCGGCATCGAGATCCCCGACGAAGAAGCGGAGAAGATCACCACCGTGCAGTTGGCGATCGACTACGCGGTCAAGCACCAGAAGGCCTGAGTGCTGCGAACGGTGCAGCAAGCGCGCGGTGCACGGCACGTGAGGCCATGGTGAGACAGCGACGCGTCGTCGTCACGGGCATGGGCATCGTCTGCCCGGTGGGCAACCGCGTGCCCGAGGCCTGGGCCAACCTGCTGGCCGGGCGCAGCGGCATCGCCAACATCACCAAGTTCGATGCCGCGGCCTTCGCCTGCCGATTCGCCGGCGAAGTGAAGGGCTTCAACGTCGAGGAGTACCTCCCGGCCAAGGAAGCCCGCCACATGGACACCTTCATCCAGTACGGGCTGGCCGCTTCGATCCAGGCCGTGCAGGACGCGGGGCTGGCCACCAACGACGCATTGTCCGAGGAGCAGGCTGAGCGCATCGGCTGCCTGGTCGGCTCGGGGATCGGCGGGCTGCCGCTCATCGAGGCCACGCACCAGGACTACGCGCAGCGCGGGCCGCGGCGCATCTCGCCGTTCTTCGTGCCGGCGGCGATCATCAACATGATCTCGGGGCACCTGTCGATCAAGTACGGCTTCACGGGGCCGAACCTGGCCATCGTCACCGCGTGCACCACGGGGCTGCACTGCATCGGCGACGCTGGCCGGCTGATCGAGTACGGCGACGCCGACGTGATGATCGCCGGTGGCGCCGAGGCCACGGTGTCGCCGCTGGGCGTGGGCGGTTTCGCGGCGGCGCGCGCGCTGTCCACCCGCAACGATGCCCCCGAGTTGGCCTCGCGGCCCTGGGACAAGGAACGCGACGGCTTCGTGCTTGGCGAAGGTGCCGGCGTGCTGGTGCTCGAGGAATACGAGCACGCGAAGAAGCGCGGCGCGAAGATCTACTGCGAGCTTGCCGGCTACGGCATGGGCGCCGATGCCTTCCACATGACCGCGCCCAACGTCGACGGCCCCAAGCGCTCGATGCAGGCGGCGCTGCGCAATGCGGGCGTGGCGGCCAGCGACGTGCAGTACCTGAACGCCCATGGCACCTCCACGCCGCTGGGCGACGTGAACGAGACCAACGCCATCAAGCTCGCGTTCGGCGAGCATGCAAAGCGGCTGGTGGTCAACTCCACCAAGTCGATGACCGGCCACCTGCTCGGTGGGGCCGGCGGCATCGAGTCGGTGTTTACCGCGCTGGCGGTGCACCACCAGGTCTCCCCGCCGACCATCAACCTGACCCACCCCGACCCCGAGTGCGACCTCGACTACTGCGCCAACGAGGCGCGGCCGATGCGCATCGACGTCGCGGTGAAGAACAATTTCGGGTTCGGCGGCACCAACGGCACGCTGGTCTTCCGGCGCGCCTGAACACCGGCGGCGATGCGGCCGCCCCCGCCGTTGGCCGTGCGGTGCGACACCAGCCGCACTTGGCGTGGCGCCTGTGCGCTGCTCGCCGCGGCGGCTTCGGCTGCGGTGACGGCCTGGGTCGCGGGGCACCTGGGGTGGCCGCCCGGCGCGACCATCGCCGCGGCGGTGCCGGCCGCGGCAGCCGGGGGCCGGCTCGGGTGGCTCGGGTGGCTCGGGCTGTCGGCGGCTGCAGGGCTGGTTCGCTCACACGAGATTGCCTTCGATGGCCTGGTCTGGTCCGTCGATGGCGAACCCGGCGAGCTGCAGGTCATGCTCGATGCCGGCTGCCGCTTGCTGCTGCTGCGCCATCGGCCCCGGGCTGGCGGCCCGGTGCAGTGGCTGGCGCTGGCGGCCCCGCGTGAAGGCGAAGGCCAGCCTTCTGTTGCCGGCGGGGCAGCCGGCTGGCGGGCCTTGCGCACGGCGCTATATTCGCCGCCGCCTTCCGCCCACCCTGACGCCAACCCTGCTGCCCGCCCCGCGGGGGACCGGGTGGCCGATTGAATGCCCGACCCTGACGCCGATGCCCTGCTCGTCGAGCGCGCCAAGCGCGGCGACACGCGGGCCTTCGAGATGCTGGTGGTGAAGTACCAGCGCCGCATCGAGCGCCTCATCAGCCGCATGGTGCGCGATGCCGACCTGGTGCAGGACGTCGCCCAGGAGAGCTTCATCCGCGCCTACCGCGCGTTGCCGCAGTTCCGGGGTGAGAGTGCCTTCTACACGTGGCTGTACCGCATCGCGGTCAACACGGCCAAGAAGACGCTGGTGGAACTCAAGCGGGACATCGTGGTCTCCGAGTCAACCCTGATCATTGGCGACGATGGCGAGGAAACTTCACGCGTCGGAACCGAACTAAGCGACGGCGAGACACCCGAAGCAGTGCTCGCCAGCAAGGAAGTCGCCGCCGCCGTGAATGCCGCGATCGAAGCGCTCTCCGAAGACCTGCGCCAGGCGATCACGCTGCGCGAGATCGAAGGCCTGAGCTACGAAGAGATTGCCGAGGTCATGAACTGCCCCATCGGCACGGTGCGCTCGCGCATCTTCCGTGCCCGCGAGGCCATCGCCACGCGGCTGCGGCCGCTGCTGGATACCCGTGAGGGCGAGCGCTGGTAGCGTTCGCTCCGCGTGCGCCTGGTGAACCCTACCCGCCCCAAGAGCCCCACGTCGATGACTCCTCCCGTGCCGCCCCGAGACGAACCCCCGGGCGCCGCCCCGCAAGGCGAGCCGCGCCAATGGCTGTCGGCCTTCGCCGACGGCGACGCCGACGCAGCAGATCGTTGCCTCTCGATGTGGCGCGAGGACCCCGGCGCGCGCGAGCGGTGGCACCTGTATCACCTGATCGGCGACGTGCTGCGCTCGGAGGAACTTGGCTCCACCCCCCGTCGTGACGCGCAGTTTCTCGCCGGCCTGCGTGAGCGGCTCGCCACGGAGCCGGTGCCCTTTGCGCCCATGGCAGTCGTGCCCGAGGCGTCGAAGCGCGCCGGGCGCCTGGGCTGGCGTGCACCGGTGGCCGTGGCGGCCGGGTTTGCAGCGGTGGCGACGGCGCTCGTC
Source organism: Rubrivivax sp. (assembly GCA_016788525.1). GTDB lineage: Bacteria > Pseudomonadota > Gammaproteobacteria > Burkholderiales > Burkholderiaceae_C > Rubrivivax. Next base: position 21,649 of record JAEUPD010000216.1, on the reverse strand, counting down.
GTGCTGCGGCCGCAGAGTTTCGGGCTCGTTGGCGACCAGCTGGCGGCCGATTCGGCACCCAGCCTGGCTGGCGAGGCGGCGGGTGCGCGGACGCGGGTTTCGGCTTCACCGGCCGGGGGACCGCTGGTGTCCGACGGGGCCATGCTCCGTGACCCTCGGCTCGAGGCTTACCTGCGCGCGCACCAGTCGGCCCGCGGCGGTGCGCCCGCGGCGCTGCCCTTCGGCGGTCTTCGCAACGCCGAGGTGGTGGTGGTGCCGACGGCACCGGCGACTTCGCCTCGGGTGGCGCCAGATGCTGCGGCGCCGATCCGCGCCGCCTCGGAGGCCCGTTGAGGCCGCACTTGGCGCCCGGCCCGCGCCGGTGGCTGTGGCACACGGTGTTGGTGGCCGGGCTGGGTCTGGTGCCGGCGGCTGTATCCGCCGACACCGACGCACGGCAGTGGCTGGGCCGCATGAAGGCCGCCGCGGCGAACGGCAGCTACCAGGGCACGCTCGTGTTCAGCGCCGGCGGCGTGATGTCCAGCTCGCGTGTCTGGCACTTCCGGGTCGGCGAGCACACCTACGAGCGGCTCGAGGCGCAGGACGGTCGCCAGCAGCGCATCTACCGCCACAACGACGACGTTCGCACTGTCTGGCCGCAAACCAGAACCGCGGTGGTCGAGCGGCGCGAGACCCTGGCCGCCTGGTCCACCACGCCGCAGGCGGTGGACCCGCGCGCCGCCGACAGCTACGACGTCCGCCACGAAGGCGCTGGCCGCGTGGCCGGCCGCGATGCTGCGGTGCTGGTGCTGGTGCCGCGCGACACGCTGCGGTTCATGCAGCGCTTCTGGGCCGACCAGGTCAGCGGCCTGATGCTTCGCGCCGATGTGCTGGCCGCCGACGGCAGCATGGTCGAGAGTTCGGCGTTCAGCAGCATCGAACTGGGCGTGAAGCCGCAGCCCGAGCTGGTGCTGCAGGCGATGCGCGACGACGACGGCTACCGCGTGCTGCGCCCGCAGGTCAGGCGCACCACCCTGGAGGCCGAGGGCTGGCAGCTGGCCCGCCCGGTGCGCGGGTTCGCGCTGGCCGGCTGCGTGCTGCGCGGGGTCGAGCCTGGTGCCGCGGAGCCGCCCATGCTGCAGGCGGTCTTCTCCGACGGGCTGACCCACGTCTCGGTGTTCGTCGAGCGCTTCAATGCCGAGCGCCATCGGTCCAAGGCGCAGGCGCGCATGGGCGCCACGAGCACGCTGGCCCGGCACGACGGCGAGCATTGGTTCACCGTCGTCGGCGACGTGCCGCTGGTGGCGCTGGAGCAGTTCGCCCAGGCGCTCGATCGACGACGGTGAAGTTCTGCCGGGACCGCACTTCCTGCTTTGTGCTTCCTGCCTGCTGTTCCCTGCCCCTGCTTCTGTACACGAACCCCTGCCAAGCCCATGACTGCTCTCGACCTGCATTCCCCGGCATCCATCCGCCCCGCCTCCGCGGCCCCCGCTGGAATCGCACGGCGCGCCCTGACGTGTTCGCTTCTCGCGCTGGGTGTCGCGCTGCTGGCGCCGGGCGCTGCGCCCGCGAGGGCGCAGACGGTGCAGCTGCCCGACTTCGCCGATCTTGCGGAGCGCCTCAGCCCTTCGGTGGTCAACATCCGCACCACGGAGCGCACGCGTGTGGCCGGCAGCGGCGAAGGCAACCCCGACGTCGAGGAGTTCTTCCGCCGCTTCGGCATCCCATTGCCCGGGCGGCCCGACCCGCGCCGCGGCGGGCCGCGCAACGAAGAGGAGTCGACGCCGCAGCAGCGCGGGGTCGGCTCGGGGTTCGTGCTCTCGGCCGACGGGTTCATCATGACCAATGCCCACGTCGTGGAGGGCGCCGACGAGGTCATCGTCACCTTCACCGACAAGCGCGAGCTGAAGGCCAAGGTCATCGGCAGTGATCGCCGCACCGATGTGGCGGTGATCCAAGTGCAGGCCAGCGGTCTGCCGGCGGTGAAGATCGGTGACGCGAATCGCCTGCGCGTGGGCGAGTGGGTGATGGCGATCGGCTCGCCGTTCGGGCTGGACAACACGGTCACTGCGGGCATCGTCAGTGCCAAGCAACGCGACACCGGTGACTATCTGCCCTTCATTCAGACCGATGTCGCCATCAACCCCGGCAACTCCGGCGGCCCGCTGCTCAACCTGCGCGGCGAGGTGGTGGGCATCAACTCGCAGATCTACAGCCGCTCGGGCGGTTTCATGGGCATCAGTTTCGCCATCCCCATCGATGAGGCGATGCGCGTCTCGGACCAGCTGCGCCAGTTCGGCCGGGTGATCCGCGGCCGCATCGGTGTGCAGATCGCGCCGGTGACCAAGGAGGTGGCCGAGTCCATCGGCCTGGGCGCGCCGCGCGGCGCGCTGGTGCAGAGCGTCGAGAAGGACGGGCCGGCCGACAAGGCCGGCGTCGAGGCCGGCGACATCATCCTTCGCGTCGATGGCCGCGCGGTGGAGAAATCCGGCGACCTGCCTCGCGTCATCGGCGGCACCCGGCCCGGTTCGAAGAGCTCGCTGCAGGTGTTCCGCCGCGGCAACATGCGCGACCTCACCGTGACTGTGGCGGAGTTCGAGCCTGACCGCTCGGCGCGAAGGCCGGCGGCTTCCGAGCCTGGCGCCGCGCCGCAGACGGCCAAGAGCGTGCTCGGTTTGACCGTGTCGGACCTCAACGACGCACAGAAGCGCGACCTGCGCGTGCGTGGCGGCGTGCGAGTCGATGCGGTGGAAGGCCCGGCGGCGCGCGCCGGCGTGCGCGAGGGCGACGTCATCCTCTCGGTGGACAACACCGAAGTCGCCGACAGCAAGCAGTTTTCCAGCATCGTCGCCAAGGTCGAACGGTCCCGGGCCGTGAGCGTGCTCGTGCGGCGCGGGGAATGGGTGAACTACCTCGTGATCAGGCCAAACCGCTAGCCCGGACGTTTCACCAGGGCGGCGCCCGGCACGGGCAAGGCAGGTCACCTGAGTGGCAGCGCCCGGCGCCCTCGGGTTTGCCCCGATGAGGCCTGGTCGCTAGTTGACTGGGCGGCCGGGTCTTTCCACATCGCGGCGGGTTGCCGCCGCTTGGCGAGTTGAAGCTGCGCGCTGTTTTGTCAGACAAGTTAGCGGTCGTCCACTTCAATTCTCGGGCGAACTGGATTGGGTTGCCTGGGTCGCTGGAATTGGGCGAAGTTGCCTGACATTGGACTGGTTCAGGGGCTGGAACGAGGGTTCAGAATTGGCGGATCTGATCTGTTGATATTATGTTGATAAGTTTCCTTGTCAGATCGCCGCAACGGCCAGAAATCAAGCACTGGCGCGGGTTCCCGCCAGGTCCTTTTGGATAGAATGGTCGCCCAACAAGCAGTTGCCAAACGTTCTGTTGGAAGGCGCGTCACTCACTTGGACGCGCCTTTTTTTTGACCGCTCGCGAACGATCTTTTCGAACCGATTGCGGGTGTCCGCAGCAGCGAGCTGGCGGCGGCCGCCCTGGCCGCACCGCGATGAGCCGGGCTGCGGTTGGAGGCTGTCGTTGGGGTGCGTTCGACCGCCGACGGTGCGCCGATTCCGGCAATCCGTGTCGCCAACGGGTACAGCAGGCGCGGTGATGCTGTCCAATCTCGCCCGCGAGCGAGCCCGACCGGACCCCGCCAGAACATGAGCCCCGGCGACTGAGACCGAACCTTAGGCCGAGCACAGCGCACAACGAGCGTCACCCCGAACCGCTCGCCCAGCCCCCGATGAACCTGATCCGCAACTTTTCCATCATTGCCCACATCGACCACGGCAAGAGCACCCTGGCCGACCGCCTCATCCAGCGCTGCGGAGGGCTGACCGACCGCGAGATGGAGGAGCAGGTGCTCGACTCCATGGACATCGAGCGCGAGCGCGGCATCACCATCAAGGCCCAGACGGCGGCGCTGAACTACGCCGCCCGCGACGGCCGGACCTACCAGCTCAACCTGATCGACACGCCCGGTCACGTCGACTTCAGCTACGAGGTCAGCCGTTCGCTTTCGGCGTGCGAGGGCGCGCTGCTGGTGGTCGACGCCAGCCAGGGCGTGGAGGCCCAGACGGTCGCCAATTGCTACACCGCGCTGGACCTCGGGGTCGAGGTGGTGCCGGTGCTGAACAAGATGGACCTCCCGCAGGCTGACCCCGAGGAGGCCAAGGTCGAGATCGAAGATGTCATCGGCATCGATGCCAGTCAGGCCATCCCCTGCTCGGCCAAGACCGGCATGGGCATCGACGACATCCTGGAGGCCGTCATCCACCGCATGCCGGCGCCGCGCGGCAACCCCGAAGGCCCGCCCCGGGCGATGATCATCGACAGCTGGTTCGACAACTACGTCGGCGTGGTGATGCTGGTGCGCGTGGTCGACGGAGCGCTGAAGAAGGGCGACCGCATCCGGCTGATGGCCACCAACGCCGTCTACCCGCTGGAGCAGCTGGGCGTCTTCACCCCCAAGAGCCAGCCGCGCGAAGAACTCAAGGCCGGCGAGGTGGGCTTCCTGATCGCCGGCATCAAGGAGTTGCAGGCGGCCAAGGTCGGCGACACGGTCACGCTGGAAAAGAAGCTGCCCAACAACGCCGGCCCGGCCACCGAGGCGCTGCCCGGCTTCAAGGAGATCCAGCCGCAGGTCTTCGCGGGCCTGTACCCCACCGAGGCCAGCGAGTACGACGCGCTGCGCGACGCGCTGGAAAAGCTCAAGCTCAACGACTCCAGCCTGCGCTACGAACCCGAGGTGAGCCAGGCGCTGGGCTTCGGCTTTCGCTGCGGGTTCCTCGGCTTGCTGCACATGGAAATCGTGCAGGAGCGGCTGGAGCGCGAGTTCGACCAGGACCTCGTCACCACCGCGCCCAGCGTCGTCTACGAAGTCGAGCTCAACGACGGCACCGTGCTGCAGGTAGAGAACCCGAGCAAGATGCCCGACCCGGGGCGCATCCGCGAGATCCGCGAGCCCATCGTCACCGTGCAGCTGTACATGCCGCAGGACAGCGTCGGACCGGTGATGACGCTGGCCAACCAGAAGCGCGGCGTGCAGATGAACATGGCCTACCACGGCAAGCAGGTGCACCTGACCTACGAGCTGCCGCTGGCCGAGATCGTGCTCGACTTCTTCGACAAACTGAAGTCCGTCAGCCGCGGTTACGCCAGCATGGACTACGAGTTCAAGGAGTACCGCGGGGCCGACGTGGTGAAGGTGGACATCCTCATCAATGGCGACAAGGTCGACCCGCTGGCGATGATCGTGCACCGCGCGCAGAGCCAGCACCGCGGCCGCGAGGTGGTCGGCAAGATGCGCAAGCTGATCCCGCGCCAGATGTACGACGTGGCCATCCAGGCCTCGATCGGCGCGCACATCATCGCGCGCGAGGACGTCAAGGCGCTGCGCAAGAACGTGCTGGCAAAATGCTATGGCGGCGACATCACCCGCAAGCGCAAGCTGCTGGAGAAGCAGAAGGCCGGCAAGAAGCGCATGAAGCAGATCGGCACCGTCGAGGTGCCGCAGGAAGCCTTCCTGGCCATCCTGCAGGTCGAAGACTGACGAGTCCTCCTCTTCTGGCGTAACGCCGCCTGGCGCATCCCCTCCCGATGCCATCTTCCTCCATGATGAGTTCCCTCACTGGCGCGCTATATGGCGTGCTCGTCGTCTATCTCGGCGGCTGGTTCGCGGGTGCCTGGAACGGCAACTTCTCGCTGCTGCTGTTCATCCTGACGACGGTGACGCTGGCCTACTGGCTGGCCGAGCGCTTCCATTTCCGGCCGGCGCGCGCCGCCGCCGCCGCCAACCTCGAACGGCAGGACGCCGCGCGCCGCGCCGAACTGGCCCGGCTGGGCATCGACAAGGTCGATGGCGACGTCCAGGAGGCGCGCCAGAAGCTCCTCATGCAGCCTTGGTGGCTCGACTGGACCGCCGGCCTCTTCCCGGTGATCCTCATCGTCTTCCTGCTGCGCTCGTTCCTGTTCGAGCCGTTCAAGATTCCCTCAGGCTCGATGGTGCCCACGCTGATGGTGGGCGACCTCATCCTCGTCAACAAGTACCACTACGGCATCCGGCTGCCGGTCATCAACAAGAAGGTGGCCGACAACAACCCCGTGCAGCGCGGCGACGTGGTGGTCTTCCGCTACCCGCCCGAGCCCTGGGTGGACTACATCAAGCGCGTGGTCGCCGTGCCCGGCGACGAAGTCGCCTACCTGAACCAGAAGCTGGCCATCAACGGGCAGCCGGTCCCCACGGCGGCCAAGGGCGAGCAGCTCGACGACGAGACGATCACCTACTCCCCGGTTTTCGCCGAGAAGCTGGGCGAGGCCGAGCACCTCATTCGCGTCGACCCGCGGCGCCTGGGTGGCTACGGCCCCTTCCCGAAGTCGTTCCCGCACGCCCAGAACTGTCGCTACGTGCCCGAGGGCGTGACCTGCAAGGTGCCGCCTGGCCACTACTTCGTGATGGGCGACAACCGCGACAATTCGATGGACTCGCGCTTCTGGGGCTTCGTGCCCGACCAGAACCTCGTCGGCAAGGCATTCTTCGTCTGGATGAACTTCGGCAACCTCTCGCGCATTGGCGCTTTCAAGTAGGCTTTTCCCCTTCGGGACTCGCATCGCCGGGCGAAAGCGGCCGCCGGCGGATTTCTCAGCAGGCAGGTGCACAGGAATGAAGAAGATCCCCTCCCCACGCATCGCCCGGGCTGCCCGCGCGCAGCGAGGCGTCACGCTGTTCGGGCTGATGTTCTGGGCCATCGTCATCGGCTTCCTCGGGTACCTGGCGGTGCGCGCGCTGCCCACGGTCAACGAGTACCTCACCATCCAGCGCGCGGTGAACAAGATCGCGCAGGGCAACCCGGCCACCGTGGCCGAGGCGCGCCAGGCCTTCGACAAGCAGAAGGACATCGAGTACTCGATCACCGAGATCAGCGGCAAGGACCTCTCGGTGACCAAGGAGAACGACCGCGTCGTCATCGGGTTCGCCTACAACAAGGAAATCCCGATTGCCGGCCCCGTGTACCTGCTCATCAAGTACGAGGGGCGCTCGCAGGTGTCGGGCCGCCTCACGCAATGAGGCGCGCGCCGGCTCGCCGCGGCCCGGGCCGCCCTGCGGCCGCGCCGCCCCGGCTGGCCTAGGCAGGCCCGGCCGGCCCGATGCCGCGAGACCCCGCTTCCCCGCTGGCGCTGCTGCAGCGCCGCCTGGGCCACGCGTTCGCCGACGAGTCGATGCTGCAGCGCGCGCTCACGCACCGCAGCTTCGGCGCAGGCCACAACGAGCGGCTGGAATTCCTCGGTGACGCGGTGCTGAACCTGGCCGTCTCGCGGCTGCTCTACGACCGCTTCGGTGACAGCGACGAAGGTGACCTGACCCGCGTGCGCGCGCACCTGGTGCGCGAGGACAGCCTGCATCGCGCCGCGCTGGCGCTCGGCCTGCCCGACGTGCTGCGCTTGTCCGAAGGCGAGGCGCGCGGCGGCGGAACTCAGCGCGCCTCCATCCTGGCCGACGCGGTAGAGGCGCTGATCGGCGCGGTCTACCTCGAAGCGGGCTACGAGGCCGCGCTGGCCGTCGTGCAGCGCCTCTTTGGCGAGGTGATCCAGGCGACCGAGGCCGACAGCTGGAGCAAGGACGCCAAGACCGAGCTGCAGGAGTGGCTGCAGGCCCGCCGTCTGCCCGTGCCCGCCTACCGCATTGCCGCCACGCGCGGCGAGAAGCACGCGCAGACCTTCGAGGTGGAGTGCGCCGTGCCGTCGCTGGGGCTGGTGGAAGGCGGCGAGGGCCGCTCGAGGCGTGCCGCCGAGCAGGAAGCGGCGCGGCGCATGCTGGGCACGTTGAAGGCCAGCGACCGCCCTGGCGGCCCGCTCAGGTCATGACCCCAGCGCCGACGCCGGGCGCGGCACCGGCCACCGCCCAGGGCGCGGATCCGACCCCGGTGCACGCGCAGGCGCCGACTGCCGCACCCGCTTCCGCACCCGCCGCCGCGCCGGCGCGCTGCGGCCATGTGGCCATCGTCGGCCGCCCCAACGTCGGCAAGAGCACGCTGCTCAACGCGCTGGTCGGCCAAAAGATCAGCATCACCTCGAAGAAGGCGCAGACCACGCGCCACCGCATCAGCGGCGTGCGCACGGCGGGCGCCAGCCAGTTCATCTTCGTTGACACGCCGGGCTTCCAGACGCGCCAGCTCAAGGCCCTGAACCGCACCCTCAACCGCACCGTCCATGGTGTGCTGGCCGACGTCGACGTGGTGCTCTTCGTGTGCGAGGCCGGCCGCTTTACGCTCGACGACGCCAAGGCCCTGGCGCTGCTGCAGGGCGAGGCGATGCAGGCCACGCCCGCCATCCTGGTGGCCAACAAGCTCGACGCGCTGGCCCGCCGGCAGGACGTGCTGCCGTGGCTGAGGCAGATGCAGCAGCGCCACGCCTTCGCCGAGTTCGTGCCGATGTCGGCGCGGCGCGACACCGACGTCCAGCGGCTGCTCGGCATCATCGAGCCATACCTGCCCGAGCAGCCTTGGCAGTTCGAAGCCGACGCGCTCACCGACCGCAGCGAGCGTTTCCTCGTTGCCGAGATCGTGCGCGAGAAGCTCTTCCGGCTCACCGGCGACGAACTGCCCTACACCTCCACCGTGCAGGTGGAGAAGTTCGAAGAGGAGGGCGGCGAACCCGAAGGCGCGGCGCCTTCCGGCAGCCCCGCCCCCGGCCGGGCGGCGCCACCGCCGCGCCGCGTGCGCATTGCCGCGGCCATCGTGGTCGAGCGCGACGCCCACAAGGGCATGGTCATCGGCCAGGGCGGCGAGCGCCTGAAGCGCATCGGCAGCGAGGCCCGGCAAGAGCTGGAGCGGCTGATGGCCGCCCGCGTCTTCCTCGAGCTGTGGGTGAAGGTGCGCTCGGGCTGGGCCGACGACGAGGAACACCTGCGCAGCTACGGCTACGAGTAGGAACCCGCGGGAACTCACGCATGGCCACCAGCCGCTCGGCACCGCCGCTGGCCGCATTCGTGCTGCACAGCTACGACTGGAGCGAGTCGAGCCTGGTCGTCGACCTCTTCACCCGCACGCAGGGGCGCGAGGTGGTGGTGGCCAAGGGGGCCAAGCGGCCCACCTCGGGCTTTCGCCCGCTGCTGCTGCCGTTCCACCCGCTGATGGCGTGGTTGTCGCGCACGGCGGCCGATGAGCAGGGTGAGGTGCGATCGCTGCGGGCCGTGGAATGGGCCGGTGGCTTGCCGCTGCCGACCACGGCACTGATGTCCGGCTTCTACCTGAACGAGCTGCTGCTCAAGGGACTGCCGCGCCACGACCCGCACCCGACGCTGTTCGATGCCTATGCCGACACCCTGGCCGCGCTGGCCGCGGCACCACAGGACGAGGTGCTGGCGCTGCGGGCCTTCGAACTCGTGCTGCTGCGCGAGCTGGGCTGGCTGCCCGAGCTGGACATGGTGACGGCCAGCGCCGAACCACTGGTGGCCCACCGGCGCTACGCCCCGCGTGCCGACCGCGGCATGATGGCCGACCCCGAGGGCCCCACCGGCGCCACATGGGTGGCGCTGCAGGCCGCCTTGCTGCATGGCAGCCCGGCGGCATTGCGCCAGGCTTGCCGGGCAGAGGTCGCGGGGCTGCGGCTGCCCTTGCGCCACCTCGTTCACTATCATCTGTCCACGCCGGCGCTGCGCACGCGGCGCATCGGGCAGCAGTTGCAGCGGCTGGCCGGCGCGCCGGCGGCAGCCGGTGCCGCGCGGCCGGCCGTGCCGCACGCTGCACAAACCGCCGCGCAGGCACCCGGTTCCGGCGACCACTCCGCTTCCCCATGAACCCGCTCGTCGCCCCCGAGGCTTCCTCCCGCGAAGCTGGCAGCACCGCGCTGTCGGTCAATGTCAACAAGGTGGCCCTGCTGCGCAACACGCGCCACCTGGGCATCCCGAGCGTGGTGCGCGCCGCCGAATGTGCCCTGCAGGCCGGCGCCGATGGCATCACCGTGCATCCGCGCCCCGACGAGCGCCACATCCGCGCGCACGACGTGCACGACCTGGCCGCGCTGATGAAGCTGTGGCCCGCTGCCGAGTACAACCTGGAAGGCAATCCGTTCCACAACCTGATGGCCTTCATCCGTGCGGTGCGCCCGCACCAGGCCACGTTCGTGCCCGACAGCGAAGGCCAGTTCACCAGCGACCATGGCTGGAACCTCGCCGCCGATGGTGCGCGCGTCAGGCCGCTCATCGACGAGTGCCGCTCACTGGGCGTGCGGGTGAGCCTGTTCATGGACGCCGAGCCAGCCGCCATGCCCCTGGCACGCGCCGCGGGCGCCGACCGCGTCGAGCTGTACACCGAGCCCTACGCCGCGGCCTTCGGCACGCCGGGCGAGGCGCCGCAGCTCGAGCGCTTCGCCGCGGCCGCGCGTGCCGCGGCCGCCGCCGGCCTGGGCGTCAACGCCGGGCACGACCTCAACCGCAGCAACCTCGGCGCCTTTCTGCGCGCCGTGCCGGGTGTGCGGGAAGTGTCGATCGGCCACGCGCTGGTGGCCGACGCGCTGGAGCTGGGCATGGCCGAGGCCGTGCGCGACTACCAGCGTGCCATCCGCGCCGCCTTTGCCCCAGGGCCACGCGCCCGGGCCTGACCTGCCGCCTGCTTGCGGTACGAGTGCCCGCGCGTGATCTACGGCATCGGCACCGACATCTGCGACCTGCGCCGCCTGCGCGAGACGCTCGAACGGCGTGGCGACCGCTTCGCGCAGAGGGTGCTCGGCGCGGAGGAGCTGCAGGTCTTCCACGCGCGCCGGGCCCGTCACCCCGCGCGCGGCCTGCGCTTCCTCGCCACGCGCTTCTCGGCCAAGGAGGCGTTCTCCAAGGCCATCGGCCTGGGCATCCGCATGCCGATGACCTGGTCGCGCTGCGAGATCCTCAACGAACCCAGCGGCAAGCCCGTCATCCGCCTCTCCGGCGCGCTGGCCGCCTGGTTCGCCGAGCGCGACCTTGTCGCGCATGTCAGCGTCACCGACGAGTCGGACTACGTGGCCGCCTTCGTCGTCGTCGAACGAAAGGCCCCGCTCCCATGAACAGCCGCTTCGCGCCGGGTGTGCACGCTCCGGTCGTGCTCGACATCGCCGGCACCGCCCTCACCGACAACGACCGCCGCCGGCTCGCCCACCCGCTGACCGGTGGCCTCATCCTGTTCGCGCGCAATTGGCAGAACCGCCGCCAGCTCACCGAGCTGACGGCCGAGGTCAAGTCGCTGCGGCCGGAATGCCTCGTCTGCGTCGACCACGAAGGCGGCCGGGTGCAGCGTTTCCGCACCGACGGCTTCACGGCGCTGCCGGCCATGCGCAGCCTGGGCGAGATGTGGATGAAGGGCGGTGATGCCGCGCTGCGCGCCACCGATGCCGCCACGGCGCTGGGCCACGTGCTCGCCGCCGAACTGCGCGCCTGCGGCGTGGACCTGAGCTTTGCGCCGGTGCTCGACCTGGACCACGGCGGCAGCACCGTCATCGGCGATCGCGCCTTCCACCGCGACCCGCGCGTGGTGGCCATGCTCGCCAAGGGCGTGGCGCACGGCATGCTGCGCGCCGGCATGGCCCACTGCGGCAAGCACTTCCCCGGCCACGGCTTCGTCAAGGCCGACAGCCACGTCGCGGTGCCGGTGGACCGCCGCAGCCTGAAGGCGCTGCTGGCCGACGACGCGGCGCCGTACGGGTGGCTGGGCAGCACGCTCACCGCCGTGATGCCGGCGCACGTGGTGTTCGCGAAGGTCGATCATCGGCCGGCGGGCTTCTCCGAGCGCTGGCTGAAGACCGTGCTGCGCGAGCAACTGGGCTTCACCGGTGCGGTGTTCAGCGACGACCTCAGCATGGAAGGCGCCCGGCACCTCGACGGTGCGCCGCTCACCTATCCCGAGGCTGCGGCGATAGCACTGGAGGCCGGCTGCGACCTGGTGCTGCTGTGCAACCAGTCGGTCGATGGTGGCGAGGCGGTGGACGAGCTGCTCGAGGGCCTCGGCCGCGCCGCGCAGCAAGGCGCCTGGCGGCCCGACCCGGACGCCGAAGCGCGCCGCCAGGCGCTGCTGCCGGTCGCCCCGCCCCTGGGCTGGGACGCGCTGATGCACGACCCCGCCTACCAGCTCGCGCTGGAGCGGCTGCCTTGAACCTGCTTGTGCTCAGCCCTGGTGTGGTGCCTGCGCCGCTTCGCCCTGCTGCTCGAAGGGCAGCTTGAACTGCGCGAGGTCCTTGCGCGTCTCCACCAGCACCAGCGGGCCTTCGTCCACCACCACCACCGGCTTGGGTTCGCGCGGCACGTGCACGGGCTTGGGCTCGGCGGCCATCGCCTCCTGCACGGCGCGCACCTTGTCGGCGTCGCTGCCCACCCACTCCAGGCCGGCTGCGCTGGCCACCGCCTGGAGCTCACCGGCCGGCAGCGCGTAGGGCTCGATGCGGATCGGCTGAGCAGCCTTCGGCGGCTGCGGCAGGGCCGCGGCGGCCACGGGCACCGGGGCCGGTGACATCGCAGGCGATCCAGCCGGGGCCTGCGCAGGCAGCGCATCGCCGTCAGCCACCAGCGGAGTGACTGGCGTGCCCGCTGTGTCGCCAATGTCCAGCCGGCCCTGGGTGGTGCCTTCGTCGCCTTCGAAGTCGCGCCGGCCGCGGCCGCGGCGGCGGCCGTCGCGCTCACTGCGCTCGCCTCTCTCAGACCTCTCGGACTTTTCAGACGGGCTTGCGGTCCGGCCATCATCGGGCGCGGCGCCCTCGGTGGTCGCCGCCTGTGCGGCTTCGTTGGAAGCGTCGGCGGCCAGGGGCAGCGCGCTTTGCTCGGTGCGGCTTGCGGACTCACCAGCGCCGGCACTGCTGCCTTCGCCGCGGCCTCGGCCGCCGCGCCGCCGCCGCCGGCGACCCTCGCGCTCGCCGTCGGCGGCTTCGCCTACCGGAATGGTGTCGACGAAGTCCGGCGGTGTGGCCTGGCCTGGCGCAGCGCCAGCGGCGGCCGGGCGCTCCATGCGCTGAACGCCAGCCGCCTCGCCGCCGCTGCGCGGACCGCGCTCGGTGCGTTCGCCACGCTCGCTTCGCCGCTCAGCCGAACGCTCCGGCCCGGCCTCGCGTGCGCCTGCTGAGGCGCCATGGCCCGCTTCGGCCTCTCGGCGCATCCTGCTGCGTTCGTCCCGTGCGTCGCGACCCTCTCGACCTTCGCGACCTTCGCGACTCTCTCGACCTTCGCGACCTTCGCGAGGGCCACGATCGCCACGGTCGCCGCGGTCGCGACCTCCACGGCCGCCGGGCCGGTCGCCGCGGCCATTGCGCTCACCGCGGTCCTGACGGCCACCGCGATCGGCGCGCTTGCCGTCAGGTGACTTCTCGGTGCCGCCCAGGGCGCCAGCGGCGGCTGGGCCCGATGGCGACGAGGCCACCGGGGCCACCGGCGCGGGTGCCGGAGCGCCCCCACCGCCAAACATGCGGCGGACCCAGCCGAAGAACCCTCGGCCCGCTTCGGGTGCCGGCGCTGGAGCGAGGGCCGGCATCGGCCCGGGTGCAGCAGGTTGCGCACCGGCGGCGCGTGCAGCACCCGCGGCCGGCCGGGCGGCCACGGGCGCCGCGGCCGGTGGCTGCGCCGGTGCCGGCGGTGGCGCGGGCGGCGCGGGCTGGTCGGGCAGCACGCCCTTGATCACCGGCTCCTGCTTGGCCTTGGCCTTCTCGGCCGCATCGCGGCGGCGCGTGATGCCCACTTCGTCGGTCGGCTCCTCCACCATGGTGTAGCTGGCGCGGAAACCGTCCAGGCGCGGGTCGTCGTGGCGCAGGCGCTCGAGCTTGTAGTTCGGCGTCTCCAGGTGCTTGTTGGGCACCAGCAGCACGGTGACGCGCTGCTTGAGTTCGATCTTGCTGATCTCGGCGCGCTTCTCGTTGAGCAGGAAGCTGGTCACCTCCACCGGTACCTGCACGTGCACGGCGGCGGTGTTGTCCTTCATCGCCTCCTCCTGCACCATGCGAAGGATCTGCAGCGCAGAGCTCTCGGTGTCGCGGATGTGGCCGGTGCCGTTGCAGCGCGGGCAGGTGATGTGGCTGCCTTCGCTCAACGCCGGGCGCAGGCGCTGGCGGCTGAGTTCGAGCAGGCCGAACTTGCTGATGGACGAGAACTGCACGCGCGCCCGGTCGTAGCGCAGCGCATCGCGCAGACGCTGCTCGACCTCGCGGCGGTTCTTACTCTCTTCCATGTCGATGAAGTCGACGACGATCAGGCCGCCGAGGTCGCGCAGCCGGCACTGGCGCGCGATCTCGTCGGCGGCTTCGAGGTTGGTGCGCGTCGCGGTCTCTTCGATGTCGGTGCCGCGCGTGGCGCGCGCGCTGTTCACGTCCACCGCCACCAGCGCCTCGGTATGGTCGATGACGATCGCACCGCCCGAGGGCAGGTTGACCGTGCGGCTGAAGGCCGTCTCGATCTGGTGCTCGATCTGGAAGCGGCTGAACAGCGGCGCGTCGTCCTTGTAGCGCTTCACGCGATGGGCCGTCTCGGGCATCACGTGGTTCATGAACTGGTGCGCCTGATCGAAGATGTCGTCGGTGTCGATCAGGATCTCGCCGATGTCCGCGGTGAAGTAGTCGCGGATGGCGCGGATGACCAGGCTGCTCTCCTGGTAGATCAGGAAGGCGCCCTTGCCGGCCTTGGACGCGCTGTCGATGGCGTCCCAGAGCTTCAGCATGTAGTTCAGGTCCCACTGCAGCTCTTCGGCGCTGCGCCCGATGCCGGCGGTGCGCGCGATCAGGCTCATGCCCTTGGGGTAGTCCAGCTGCTCGAGGTTGTCCTTCAGCTCTTCACGCTGCTCACCCTCGATGCGGCGCGAGACGCCGCCGCCGCGCGGGTTGTTGGGCATCAGCACGAGGTAGCGGCCTGCCAGGCTCACGAAGGTGGTGAGCGCGGCGCCCTTGTTGCCGCGCTCTTCCTTTTCCACCTGCACCAGGATCTCCTGGCCTTCCTTGACGGCGTCGCCGATCTTCGCGTCGCGCGCGCTCACGCCGTCGCGGAAGTAGACCTTGCTGATCTCCTTGAACGGCAGGAAGCCGTGGCGGTCTTCGCCGTAGTCGACGAAACAGGCCTCCAGGCTGGGCTCGACGCGGGTGATGACCGCCTTGTAGATGTTGCCCTTGCGCTGCTCGCGGCCCTCGAGTTCGGTCTCGAAGTCCAGCAGCTTCTGGCCGTCGACGATCGCCAGGCGCCGCTCTTCGGGCTGCGTGGCATTGATGAGCATTCTCTTCACGTGCACTCCTTCCAGGCCGCACGCCTGATGAAGGCGCGCGGCACACGACGTGCCGGCCGGACCGTGAGGCCCGGCAGGCACCGCTTCGATGCACGAGAGTCAGCGGGGAACCGGAGCGCGAAATGCCCTGGACTGCGCTTCAGGCCCGCCGGGGAGGCGGGCTCTCAGTCGCGCAGCGTTGGCGCGTGCGTGGCGGCCAGGGGCTGGCGTGCCAAGGGTCCGTCAGCACTTCCCTGCGGCCCGGGGCCTCCGGGCCGCCCGAGCGGCACCGCGCGCCGGGTGCGGCGCAGCGGTGGCTCGGCCACGGCCAAGCCGGCAACGGTGCGCCGGGGCCGGGAGCCGGGGGTGGGGCAGGGGTGCGACATGCCTTGCGGGCGCGCGTGGGCCTGGGCCGTACGCGGGTGCCCGGTCGGCGCGATCTGATGGGTCTCGATCGCGGCGGGGCCGAACACCCTTGAATCTTTCGTGGTCCCCGTGCACTGCTTGCGCAGCCTTCACGGGGCGGTGGTTCCGTTTGCGAATCTCTGCCGCCGGGACATCGAGCGTCCGCTTCGCTGTGGCGAGCGCGGCCCGTTCGGGGCCTCGGCGTTGCATCACCTGTTTGCCGCGACGGCGCTGCTCTTGTCCTTTGGTAGAGAGCATCACCCGCGGCACCCCATGATTGCCCCCTGCGGCGCCTGCTTAAACTCCGAAGAGCCCGGCAAACCGACCGCTCACGCGGCGCAATCAATTGGAGCGGCGAAGTATAGCGAGCAAGCCGGCCGTCACGCGGCCGCCTGCAGCACCGGCCGGCACACCGCCGCCGAGTGTGCGCCTGCTCACGGTGGACGCCGAATCGGCCGGCCAGCGCCTGGACAACTTCCTGCTGCGGCTGCTCAAGGGCGTGCCCAAGACGCATGTCTACCGCGTCATCCGCTCCGGCGAGGTGCGGGTGAACAGGGGCCGCGCCGCGGCCGACACCCGGGTGGCCGAGGGTGATCGGGTGCGGGTGCCGCCGGTGCGCACCTCGGCCTCGGCAGCGGGCCGGGCCGGGGGCGATGCGGCGCTGCCGCATGTGCCGCCACGGGAGTTCCCGGTGCTGTTCGAGGATGAGCACTTGCTGGCCCTGGACAAGCCGGCTGGCGTGGCCGTGCACGGCGGCAGCGGCGTGAACTTCGGCGTGATCGAGCAGCTGCGCTGTGCCCGCGAGGGGCGGCCGGGGCATCGCTTCCTGGAGCTCGTGCATCGGCTGGACAAGGAGACCTCGGGGGTGCTGCTGCTGGCCAAGAAGCGCAGTGCGCTCGTATCGTTGCAGGACCAGTTTCGCCAGCGCGATGCGCACAAGGTCTACCAGGCGCTGGTGTGGGGCCACTGGCCCAAGAGCCTCAAGGTCATCGACCAGGCGCTGCTGAAGTCCACCGATGCTCAGGGCGAGCGCCACGTGCGTGTGGTGGCGCCTGCGCACGACCAGGCGCGGCGCGCGATCACGCTGGTGGCGCTTCGCGAGGCGCTGGCCGGCGCGTCGCTGCTCGACGTGACCCTCAAGACCGGCCGTACGCACCAGATCCGCGTGCATCTGGCGCATGCCGGCCACGCCATCGTCGGCGACCCCAAGTACGGCGACTTCGCCGCCAACAAGGCATTTGCGCGCGAGCACCGGTTCGCGCGCATGTTCCTGCATGCCCGCGAACTGGGCTTCGACCATCCGGCCAGCGGCCAGCGCGTCGTCTTGCTGGCGCCCTTGCCCGCGGAGTGCGAGACACTTCTCGCTTCGCTGCGCCGCAACCCCTTCCCGTGACCCGCCCCCGCCGCTTCGACCTCATCGCCTTCGACTGGGACGGCACGCTGTTCGACAGCACCGGGCTCATCGCGCGCTGCATCCAGGAGGCCTGCCGCGACGTCGGCATCGCCGCGCCGAGCGACGCCGATGCCGCCTACGTCATCGGCCTGGGTCTGAACGACGCGCTGCGCCACGCGGCGCCCGGCCTGCCGCTGGAGCGCTACCCGGAGCTTGGCCGGCGCTACCGCCACCACTACTTCACACGCCAGCACGAACTCGTGCTGTTCGAGGGCACGCTGGCCATGCTGCGCGCGCTGAAGGCGCGCAACCACTGGCTCACGGTGGCCACCGGCAAGAGCCGCCGCGGCCTGGACGAGGCGCTGGCCAGCGCCCAGCTGCACGGCGTTTTCGACGGTTCGCGCACGGCCGACGAGACGGCGTCCAAGCCCAGCCCGCTGATGCTCGAGGAGTTGATGCGCGAGTTCGGCGCGGAGCCTCGGCGCACGTTGATGATCGGCGACACCACGCATGACCTGCAGATGGCGCGCAACGCCGGTGTGGCGTCGCTGGGCGTGAGCTTCGGCGCCCACGACCACGAGTCGTTTGCGGAGTTCACCCCGCTGGCCGTGCTGCACAGCACGCGTGAGCTGCACGACTGGCTGCTTGCGCATGCCTGAGCTGCCACCGGAGGGGCCGCCCGAAGTGCCACCAGGCCCTGCCGCCGCCGACGCCCCGACCACGCCAGGGGGCCTCATGACCGATGCGCCCCTGCCATCCGCTCGCGCCTCGGAGCGGCCGGCGCCCGAGCCGCTTTGCGCTTCGGTCGATCTCGCCGAGCGCGGCAGGGCGTTCGTATGGGACGTGGTGCTGTGGGGTCGCCCGGCACGCGCCTTCGCGCTGCGCTTCGACGGCCGGCCGGTGGCCTACCTGAACCGCTGCGTGCACGTGCCCACCGAGATGGACTGGCAGGAAGGCGAGTTCCTCGACATGGACAAGCGCTGGATCCTGTGCTCGATCCATGGCGCGGCCTACGAGCCTGCCGACGGGCGCTGCGTCGGTGGCCCGTGCGGGCGCGGCAAGCTCACGCCGGTGCCGGTGGAGGAACGAGGCGGTCAGGTGTATTGGTATCCTTCCCGCGACATCAAGGCGGTAGCGTTCGACGAACCGCCGCCCGCCGCTGCCGCGACCGGCGAGGGTGCCGCGCCGGCCGCCAACACCGTCCCTTCGCCGTCGGGCGGCGCGGGCCTTGCCGGCCCGGCAGACCAGACGGGCCGTGAAGCCGCAGAAGGGCCGCAGCCGACATGACCGAAGACAACCCTCCCACCCAACCCATGACCGACGCACAGCGGCTGCCCCCGGCGCCGCTGGCCGAGGCAACGCCGTCGGCACCCGGACCCACGCCGGCGCCCGCCGCGGTTTCGGCTCGGGCACCGCATGTCTCGGCGGGCGAGCCGACGCCTGGGCCCCAGCTCGCGCGCATCGAGTCGACGCTGGAGCGGCTGGCCGGCGCGCTGGTGCTGCACCAGCGCAGCGAGCGCCGCTGGCGCAACTTCTTTCGCGCCTGCTGGTTCGGCCTGGCGCTGGCCGTGGCGTGGGCGCTGTTTTCCTTCAAGTCCGGTCCGATGCATTCGAGTTCACCGCACACCGCGTTGGTGGAGGTGCGCGGCGAGATCGCCCCGGACACCGAAGCCGGCGCCGAGGCGTTGCTGGGCGCGCTGAAGCAGGCCTTCCAGGATCCCGGCGCGGTGGCCGTCGTGCTGCGCATCAACTCCCCAGGCGGCAGCCCGGTGCAATCGGGCATCGTCAACGACGAGATCCGGCGGCTGAAGGCCAAGCACAACAAGAAGGTCTACGCCGTCGTCGACGAGGTCTGCGCCAGCGGCGCGTACTACATCGCGGTGGCCGCCGACGCCATCTACGCCGACAAGGCCAGCCTGGTGGGCAGCATCGGCGTGCTGATGGACGGCTTCGGCTTCACCGGCGCGATGGACAAGCTCGGCATCGAGCGCCGGCTCATCACCGCCGGCGAGAACAAGGCGCTGTTGGACCCGTTCAGCCCGCTCAGCGACAAGCAGCGCGCCTATGCCAAGCAGATGATCGAGCAGATCCACCGCCAATTCATCGACGTGGTGAAGGCCGGCCGTGGCGAACGCCTGAAGAAGGACGCCCCGGAGATCTTCACCGGCTTGGTGTGGAACGGTGAAGAGGCGGTCCGGCTCGGCCTCGTCGATGGCCTGGGCAACCTCGACCATGTCGCGCGCGAGGTGGTGAAGGCCGAGGAGATCGTCGACTACACGCCGCGCGACAACGTTGCCGAGCGGCTGGCCAAGCGCTTCGGCGCGGCGATGGGGCAGGGCGTCGTGCGCGCGCTGCGCGACGCCGCGCCCTTGCTGCGCTGAAGCCCGCAACGAGGCACGACCACGTGGGCGCACTGCCACCCATGCCGACTCCCGAGACCGCCCGCCCCGACGTGTTGGCCGACCGGCGCCCGCTGGCCGAACGGCTGGCGGTGGCGCTGCAGTACCTGCTGCCCAAGCAGGCGCTGACGATGGCGATGGGAGCACTCGCGCGCGCCGAAGGTGGTGCGGCCACGACGGCGGTGGTGCGCTGGTTCATCCGCCGCTATGGCGTGAACATGATGGAGGCGGCCCAGCACGACCCGGCCGTGTACCGCAGCTTCAACGACTTCTTCACGCGGCCGCTGGCCCCCGGCGCGCGCTGGATCGAGCGCGACGCCGACCTGGTGTGCCCGGTGGACGGCGCGATCAGCCAGTTCGGCGCCATCGATGGCGACCAGATCTTCCAGGCCAAGGGCCACCGCTACAGCACCACGGCGCTGCTGGGCGGCGACGCAGCGCTGGCCGCGCACTTTCAGGGCGGCCACTTCGCCACGCTGTACCTCTCGCCGCGCGACTACCACCGCATCCACATGCCGTGCGCCGGCAGGCTGCTGCGCATGGTCCACGTGCCAGGGGCGCTGTTCTCGGTGAACCCGGCCACGGCGCGTGGCGTGCCGGGCCTGTTCGCGCGCAACGAGCGCGTGGTGTGCGTGTTCGAGGGCGTTGGCCGCCTGGCCGGCCCCTGGGTGCTGGTGCTGGTGGGCGCCACCGTCGTGGGCAGCATGGCCACCGTGTGGCACGGGGTGGTGAATCCGCCGCGGCCGGGGCAGGTGCGCGAGTGGCGCTACGGGGCATCCGCCGAGGGCGGGGAGGGCGCGGGCGCGCCCGACGTGGCGCTGGAGCAGGGCGAAGAGATGGGCCGCTTCCTGCTCGGTTCCACCGTGGTGCTGCTGTTCCCGCGCGGGCCACTCGCCTGGCATGCCACGTGGCAACCCGGTGGCGCCATCCGCATGGGCGAGCACATGGCCGACCGGCGTTGAGCGTGGGCGACCTCGGCGCGCCGCACGCCCGCGGACCGATGGGCGACGGCCAGGACGGCGAGGCGGCCGCGGCCGTTGCCGCCGTTACCGCGACGCAGCCGCCCGGCGGCCCGGCGGCGCATGGCCACGCCCCGTGGTGGGCGCAGGTGCTGCTGTTCCTGGTGCCGGCACTGTGGTCGTCGAACTACCTCATCGCGCGGGCGTCGCCCGAGGTCATCCACCCGCACAGCCTGGCCTTCGGCCGCTGGGCGCTGGCGTTCGCGCTGATGCTGCCCTTCGTCGGCGCCGGCCTGCTGGCCAACCTGGCCGTGGTGCGGCGCGAATGGAAGCAGCTGCTGGTGCTGGGGGCGCTGGGCATGTGGATCTGCGGCGCCTGGGTGTACATCGCGGCGCGCACCACGAGTGCGGCGAACATCGCGCTCATCTACTCGGTGGCGCCGGTGGCCATCGCGATCGTCGGCGTGAAGGTCCTGCACGAGCGCATGAGCCGGCCGCAGTGGCTGGCCATCGCCTCGGCGCTGGCGGGTGTGGTGTTCGTGGTGGCACGCGGCGACCTGGGCAACCTGCTGGCGCTGAAGCTCGCGCCGGGTGACCTGTGGATCGTCGCGGCGGCGGTGTCGTGGACCGCCTACTCGGTGCTGCTCAAGCACTGGCCGTCGGCGCTCGGCCCGGGCGAGCGGCTGGCCGCGATCATCGGTGGCGGGCTCGTCGCGCTGCTGCCGGCCACGGTGTGGGAGTGGATGACGGCGCCGCCGCTGGCGCAGCCGTTCGGCACGATGGCGCTGTTCCTGGTCATGCTCGCCGCGGTGGTGCCGGGCGTGCTGAGCTACGGCGCCTATTCGCTGCTTCAGCGCGAGCTGGGTGCGGCGCGCACGGCGCTGATGCAGTACGTGGCGCCGGTGTACGGTGCGCTGGGCGCCTGGCTGGTGCTGGACGAACGGCCGCAGTGGTACCACGCCGCGGGGGCGGCGCTCATCCTGCCGAGCATCTGGCTGGCTTCGCGGCGGGCGCCGTTGCGTTGAGGTGGTCGTGTCGCTGATCTCTGGCCGGGTGAGCGAAGACCATGGCGCGCGGAGATGGTGGCGCGCCAGGGCCGCCGGGTGGTCGGCTCTGCTCGTGTCCTCTTTCGCGGGCCCTGCTGCGCTGGGCACTCGAATGCCCCCTCGCCCTCGCTGCGCCCACCACCCGGCGGCCTTGGCGAGCCACGCGCATCGGAGTGCGAGCGCTCGTACTCCAACCCGGGTGCCTGGATCGGGCCGAGCGCGAGGCCGTGCCCCGCCGGCATCCGGCGCCTCGCCGAGACTACGCCAGCGCCCG
>JAEUPD010000214.1 GCA_016788525.1 Rubrivivax sp. | reverse complement strand
TTTCGCTTTCAGGTCGGCCATCTCGGCTTCTCCGCGGGTGGGCGTCGGTCGGGTGCCGCACGGAAGGCCATGCCGCACGCCGGCGCGGGTTGATCGGGCTTGACTCGCCCCGGCATGTTACCCAGCATCGCCCGCAGGGCTGCCGCCGCGCCGCCCGCGCTCGTTCTAGGAGAAACCCGATGGCTAGCGAACGCATGTCACGCGTGGATACCGCGTGGCTGCGCATGGACAACGACGTCAACCTGATGATGATCGTGGGCGTGTGGCTGCTCCAGCCGGCCATCACGCTCCAGGCCCTGCGCGAGCGCATCGGCGACAAGCTGCTGAAGTACGACCGCTTTCGCCAGAAGGCGGTGGCCGATGCGATGGGCGCCCTGTGGGTCGACGACGAGTCGTTCGACATCGCGCAGCACGTGGTGCCGTTGACGCTGCCGCGCAACAAGGGCCAAAGCGAGCAGCAGGCGCTGCAGGCGGCGTGCGGCCGGCTGGCCAGCACGCCGCTGGACGCGCACCGGCCGCTATGGCAGTTCCACCTCGTCGAGCACTACGGCGGCGGCAGCGCCATCATCGCGCGCATCCACCACTGCATCGGCGACGGCATCGCGCTGATCTCGGTGATGATGAGCATCACCGACGGCGGCACCGATCCGCCCAGGCGCCGCCGCAAGCTCGGCGCCGAGGACAAGGACCCGGACAGCGACTGGCTCAGCGACGCCGTGCTCAAGCCCTTCACCGACCTCACCGTGAAGGCCATCGGCATGTACGGCAGCGGCGTGGGCAAGACCCTCGAGACGCTGGCCAACCCGCAGGCCCTCACCGAAGGCGTGCTGGGCGGCGCCGACATGGCGCGCACGGGCGTGCAGGTGGTCAAGGACGTGGCCGCGCTGGCGCTGCTGGCCGACGACAGCAAGACGCTGCTCAAGGGCCGCGGCAGCGGCCGCAAGGTGGTGGCGTGGGGCGAGCCGATTCCGCTGGAGGTCGTCAAGGCCATCGGCAAGGGCCTGGGCGGCACCATCAACGACGTGCTGCTCAGCTGCGTGGCCGGCGCCATCGGCGCGTACCTGCGCGAGCGCGGCGAAGACCCGCAAGGCAAGGAGATCCGCGCCATGGTGCCGGTGAACCTGCGCCCGCTGGACAAGGCCTGGCAGCTGGGCAACCGCTTCGGGCTGGCGCCGCTGGTGCTGCCCATCGGCATCGAGAACCCGGTCGAGCGCATGTTCGCCGTGCGCGCGCGCATGAACGAGATGAAGGGCAGCTACCAGCCGCTGCTGGCCTTCGCGGTGCTGGCCTTGTCGGGCCTGTTCATCAAGCCGGTGCAGGACGCGGTGCTCAACATGTTCGCCAAGAAGGCCACCGCGGTGATGACCAACGTGCCCGGGCCGCCCAGGCCGCTGCAGTTCTGCGGCAGCACGCTGGAGCAGACGATGTTCTGGGTGCCGGCCTCGGGCGACATCGGCATGGGCGTGTCCATCCTCAGCTACGGCGGGGGCGTGCAGTTCGGCCTCATCACCGACGACAAGCTGTGCCCCGAGCCGCAGCAGGTCATCGAGCGCTTCGAGCCGGAGTTCGAAAAGCTGCTGCTGGTGGCGATGATGCTGCCGTGGGCCGGGGAAGAGGCCACCGCGGCCTGATGACACGAAGCCGGGTGGCGCGTGGGCGCGCCGCACCGGCCCCGATGCGGCCGGGCTGCCGGCCACCGCCGCTGCCCGAATGCGCCGCTTCCTCGCCGAGTACGCCGAGTTCTTCCGCCAGCCTGAGGTGGCGAGGTTCGCCGCCGCGGGCTTTGTGGCGCGCATGCCGATCGGGATGGTCGGGTTCGCGATGCTGATGATGCTGCGCGAGGCGCTGGGCTCGTATGCGCTGGCCGGCTGGGTATGCGGCACCTACTTCGTGATGATTGCCGTGAGTGCCCCGGCGCAGGGGCGGTGGATCGATCGCCGCGGCGCGCGCGGCATGTTCTTCTTCACCTGGGCCGTGCATGTGGCGGCGCTGGTGGCCGTGGGGTGGCTGGCGCAGATCGGCGCAACCTGGCTGGCGCTCACCGCGGCGGCGGCGGTGGCCGGCGCGTTCATCGTGCCGATGTCCACGCTGACAAGGCTGCTGTGGCGCCATCGCTTCGTCGACGATGAGGCGACGCTGCGCCGGGCCTTTGCGGTGGACGCCACGCTGATCGAGATGAACTACGCGCTGGGACCGGTGGTGGTGGCGGCCGTTCTGGCCGCCGCCGGGGCGCGCGTGGCCTTCGCGGTGGCCGTCGGCGCGGCCGCGCTGGCCCCAGGCGCCTTTGCGCTGTCGCGTGCGCTGCGCCTGTTCCGCCCGGGCCCGCTGGCCGAGCGCCACTGGCTCGGCCCGCTCACGCAGCCGCGGCTGCGCTGGCTGCTGGCGGCCACGTTCGGCATCGGCATGGGCTTCGGGTTCATCGAAATCGGTTACCCGGGCCTGGCCAGCGCGCTGGGCACGCCAGCACTGGCCGGGGTGTGGCTCACCCTGTGCTCGCTGGGCAGCGGGGTGACGGGCGCTGTGTTCGGTGGGCTGGCGCTGCGCGCGCCGATCGAGCGCCAGTTCTTCGTGGCCACTGGCGCGATGGTGGTGCCGCTGGCGCTGCACGCCGGCGCGCAGGGGCCGCTGGCGTTCGCGCTGGTGGCGTTCCTGGCCGGCGGGGCGATCGCGCCGAGCCTGGCCTGCCAGTCGGTGCTGGTGGCGCGCCTGGCGCCGGCGCAGTACGCGGCCGAGGCTTTCACCTGGTCGTCGACCAGCCTGCTGACCGGCGTGGGCGCGGGCATGGCCGCCGGGGGCTGGCTGGTGGAGATGAAAGGGCCACGTGCGCCGTTTGTCATCGGTGCGCTGGTGATGGCGGTGGTGGCGGCCACCGCCTGGAGCCTGGCGCATCCACGGGAACCGGCGCGCTGAACGGGCGTGCGGGGTTCTCGGTCACACCTTCTCAGTCCTCCAGCTCCATCTGGTCCCACGCCACCGCGCCGCCGGCGCCGAGCGTGCCGCGCGCCTTGACGGCGGTGCTGCTGCTGCCGGCCAGCGCGGCGAAGAACGCCGTGCGTCCGACGGCGGCATCGGCCAGGTTGCGGAAGTTCGCCTCGGAGACTGCGGAGGTATCGACCGCCACGCCGAGGATGGTGAGCGTGCTGGTGCCGCTCACCGCCGAGACCGGCCCCTCGAGGATGACGCGCGTGTCGGCCGAGCGCCGCTCGAGTTCGATCGCCAGCACGGTGTTGCCCGGCCCGGGCCGCGCCTTGATGCGCAGGTGGTCGCCGGTGGCCAAGGCGGCCAGGCCGGCCACGTTCTTCAGCTGCGTGAGGGCATTCACCTGCACGGTGATGCCGGGCAGCCCGGCCAGCGTGAGCGTGCCGCCGGCGGCGTTCACGCTCGCCACGTCGGCTTCGAAGCGCACGTTGTCCTTGAAGGCCACCTTGGTGGCGGTGAGCACGCCCCCGGCGATGGGCCCTTCGACCTCGAGCTTGACGCCCACCACCACTTCGGCGGCGACGCCACCGACGTAGACCGTGCCGGCGTTGACCACCACCGTCTGCCCCGCAATGACGAAGCCGGCGGCGTTCAGGCTGGTGACGAAGCCCTCGACCTCGGCCTTGGCGATGTCGGCCACGCGTGCGCCGGCCGGTTCCACCTTGCTGGCGGTGAGCGTGCCGCACACCGGGGTGGCCGGCGGGTTGCCGGCGCAGGTGCCGCCCTTGGCGTCGACGGTGAGGCCGTTCCAGCTGCCGCCGGGCATGTCACCGGTGTTCGCGCCGGCGTAGTTCACTGTCAGCGTGCCGACCTGGAACGAGGCGGCGCCCGGGTTGTGGTTCTTCACGATGCCCTTCACCACGAAGGGCGGCGTGGCGAGCGTGGCCTTCTTCTCGATGAAGCTCGCGGCCACCGTGCCTTCGCCGGTGACCAGGCCATGCACCTCGACGTAGTCGCCGGCCGCCGGCACCACGCCGTTGTCGAAGCGCGTGGTGTTGTCGATCTGCACCGTCTGGCCCATCACCAGCATGCGGTTGGCGTCGATCACCTGCTCGACGCGGCCCTTGAGCGCGTCGTCCACGGTGACGGTGCTCGCGCGCCTGTCGTCGATGCTGCCGTCCACGCGCACCACCATGCCCACGCGCAGGTCGTTCTGCGAGACGGTGTTGTCGTCGAGCTTGAAGGTGGCGCCGGCGGTGTCGAAGCGCACGCCGTTGACCCACACGCTGCCGAAGGCGGTGACGGTGCCGAACGACATGCTGTTGTTGCTGGCGCCGGTGCCGTCGATGCCGCCGTCGCCGCCGCCGCAGCCCAACGCCAGCCAGACGGCCGCGCTGCCGGCGAGCCGCGCGCGCAGCCGACGGGTGAGGGGAGTGCCGAAGGATGCTGGAGTGTTCATGGTGCTCGCTTTCATTCCTGCGCCGGCGTGCCGCCGGCGGCCGAGGTGTGTTCCTCGAAGTAGTAGATGCCCAGGCCCAGCCGCACGGTGGCGGCGGCCTCGGTCGAGGCTGGCGGCGGCTTGCCGCGCGTCGAAGCCCGCGGCGCCGGCGGGGGCGCCGGGCCGCCGGCGGATGCGCCCGGCTCGCGCCGCGCCGCCAGCCACACGTCCAGCTGCTGCAGCACCGCCATGCCGTGGGCCGCCACGAGCATGCGGAACTCCGGCACCACCGAGGCGGGCATGTCGCGGTACATCACCTTGCGCTGGAAGCGCGGGTCGGTGTCGCCGTGCTGCACGTTGTGGTCGATGGTGGTGATGAGGTCGGCCACGTCGGTGCCCAGCAAGTCGAGCTTGTCGGCCACCCCGCGCCGGGCGATGAACATCGGGCGCACGTACTCCACCTCGCCGGTGTCGGTGCGGCGCGCGGCGCCCACGCGCTCGAGCTCGTCGAGTACGGCGCGCACGGGCATGTCGCCGCTGAACCGGCGCACCAGCTCGGCGAAGCTCGCCTCGCCGTCCTGCAGCGCCAGCCGGCGCGGGCGGCCTTGTGCGTCGATGAAGTCGCGCTCGCGGGCCCAGGCGGCCAGCACGCGGCCGGCGCGGTTGTGGTGCTCGGGGGAGAAGGGCGCGTTGCGCATGCGGGCGCCGCTGCCGGCGGCGTCGCTTGCGCCTTCGGCCTCCTCGACCAGGCGCTGCACTTCCTTGCGCGTCAGGCCCGAGAGGATCGAGGCGCGCGAGATCGAGGGCTTCTTGCCCGCGATGCCGAACTCGGCCAGCGCCAGCTCCACGTACAGGCGGCGCGCCGTCTCGTCGAAGGCGGTGTACGAGTAGCCGTGGCGCAGCAGCACGCGGAACAGTGAGCGCAGCACGCGCGCCACCGCGCGCTGCAGCGTCGCGGGCAGGGGAGGGGCGGGGTGATTCATGGGTGGCGGTGCCTGCGTGTCTTTGGGAAGTTTCGTCCAATTACAACGGGTCGCGCAAGTGGGGCATTCGAGAGACCTGCTGATCTTGTCAGATAATTTGGGACATGTAGCCCAAATAGGCGACACTCCCTCCGCGTCCTGGGGCCCCGGGTCGCGGTTTCTCCAACTCGAACCCACGAGCTTCCCAACCCCTTGAAGGAGTCCCTGTCCATGAACAACCTGATCCACCGCGTGACCCTGGCCGCGACCCTGGCCGCCACGCTGGGCGTGTTCGCAAGCGCGGCGCAGGCTGCCGACCTGAAGGTCAGCTGCGAGAAGCGCAGCGCCCGCTCCAAGGTCTCGATCGACGGCAACAACCTGCGGGCCGGCACCTACTTCGCCGTCGTCACCTCGGGTGGCAACACGGTGCAAAGCGGCATGGCCTCCACGGTGGGCGACGAGGTCGAGTTCGACTTCGACAGCAGCCCGGGCGACATCGCGCAGGGCGCCGTGCCGATCGCCGCCAACCTCATCGTCGACGGCCGCGTGGTCGCGCAACTGCGCGACGCCGCGGGCAACGTGGTGGCCAGCGGCAACGCCATCTGCCGCGTGCGGCGCTGAAGCGCAACACCCGGCGGCGGGGGGCCGCGGAAGGCAGGCCGGGCGGGCCCGGCTTTCCCCCGGGCCACGGTGATGGCCGGTCTTCCGGTGTGGCGGTGCGGGGCCATGGGCCAGCCAGCCGCCTCGGCAGGCCGGCCGTCCCGCGTCAACCCGAATGGCTGCTTGCAGGCGGGCGGTGAGAATCGGCCGGGCCGGCCCACGCACGGCCCGCTCGAGGCCACTCGGGGCCGGCGCATGACCTACGCGTGGCCCACGCATGGCCCGCTTGCCGCACCCCGCCACCCGCCACAGGAGCCCGCCCCATGACCGTCAGCGTCGACATCGACCTCGGCTACGAGTTTGCCGTCAAGGCGCCATTCAAGGACGTCTTCGCGGTGCTGGCCGACGTGCCCCAGTCCGCGAGCCACTTCCCCAAGGTGAAGAAGCTGCACGACCTGGGCGACAACGCCTACCGCTGGGAGATGCAGAAGGTGGGCACCGCGCAGGTGGGCATCCAGACCATCTACGCGTGCAAGTACAAGAGCGACGAGAAGAAGGGCAC
>JAEUPD010000203.1 GCA_016788525.1 Rubrivivax sp. | reverse complement strand
GCCCTCGCGCACGATGCTCTGCGCGAGCACGGTGGCGGTGGTGGTGCCGTCACCGGCGGCGTCGCTGGTCTTGGAAGCGACTTCCTTGACCATCTGCGCGCCCATGTTCTGGAGCTTGTCCTTGAGCTCGATCTCCTTGGCGACAGAGACACCGTCCTTGGTGACGGTGGGGGCGCCGAAGCTGCGCTCGAGCACCACGTTGCGGCCCTTGGGGCCCAGTGTCACCTTCACGGCGTTGGCGAGGATGTTCACGCCGTCGACCATGCGGTGGCGCGCATCCGCGCCGAAGACCACGTCCTTAGCAGCCATGTGCTGTTCTCCGAAAGCTGGTTGGGTTTACTTCTTTTCGATGACGGCGAAGAGATCCTCTTCGCGCATCACCAAGAGCTCGTCGCCGTCGACCTTGACGGTCTGGCCGCTGTACTTGCCGAACAGCACGCGGTCGCCGACCTTGACGTTCAGCGCCACGAAGTCACCCTTGTCGTTGCGCTTGCCGGGGCCCACGGCGAGGATCTCGCCCTGGTCGGGCTTCTCGGCGGCGTTGTCAGGAATGACGATGCCCGAGGCGGTCTTGGTCTCTTGCTCGAGACGCTTGACGATCACGCGATCGTGCAGGGGACGAAGCTTCATACCATCTCCTTGGATGAGCAGACTGAAGTCAGATTGCGAGAAGCCAGCAAGGTAGCGCTTGCTGACATATGCTGGTGAGCGTGGCGGTTGGTCGCCTGCCACCGTTAGCACTCAAGCTGAATGAGTGCTAGCAGGCACATTATAGGGACGGCCCCAAGCACCTCAAGATCGCGGGTAAACCCTCGGCCGCCGAAGCTCAAGCGCTGCCGGCCACGACCAGGGGCAAGGGCGCATCGGGCGCCATCTGCTCCGGCGATCGATAGCATTCGCCATGCTGCGGGAGCGCCGAATGGTCGATGCATCGGGAACGGAAGCGGGCCGGCCGGTGTGGCCGAGGCGGCGCTGGTTGATCGGCGCCGTCGCGTCTCTGGGAGGCCTGGCCGCCGGCGCCCGGGCGAAGGTGCAGGGTGAAACGGCCGAAGGCGCGTTGCCGATCTTCGACGCCCACCTGCACTACAGCCACGACGCGTGGGAGCGCCTTCCGCCCAGGGAGGCAGTGGCGCAGATGCGCCAGGCCGGCCTGAAGCGGGCGATGGTCTCCTCCAGCAACGACGACGGCACGCAGAAGCTGTACGCCGAGGCGCCCGACCTCGTGCTGCCGGTGCTCAGGCCGTACCGCAGCCGTGGCGAGGTGGGCACCTGGCTGCGCGACGAATCGGTCATCGGGCATCTCGAAGCCCGGCTGGCGCGCTACAAGTACCTGGCCATCGGCGAATACCACGTCAACGGCAATGATGCCGACCTGCCGGTGATGCGCCGGGTGGTCCAACTGGCCCGCGAGCGGCGGCTTGCGCTGCACTCGCACTCCGATGCCGACGCGGTGGAGCGGCAGTTCAGGCAGGACCCTGCGGCGCGCATCCTGTGGGCGCACTCGGGTTTCGATTCGCCGGCCAATGTGCGAACGATGCTGCGGCGATACCCAAACCTGTGGTGCGACCTGGCGTTTCGCAGTGACCATGCCGTGGTCGACGGCCAGCGCGGCCGGGTGGAGCCGGCATGGCGCGAGGCCTTCCTCGAGTTCCCGGACCGCTTCATGGTCGGCACCGACACCTTCACGCCCGAGAGGTGGTTCTTCGTCGTCGAGCATGCCCGATGGTCGAGGGCGTGGCTGGCTGACTTGCCGCGCAGCGTGGCCGAGGCGATTGCCTGGCGCAACGGCGAGCGGCTGTTCGCGCAGCCGTGGCACGCCGGGGCGCGCTGATGCCACGGCCGCGACCGGTGGATCATCGTTCGGTGCGCATGCGGCGCTGGGTTGCGCTGCCCGCGCTGGTTTCATCGCTTGCCGCGGGCGTGGCTGCGGGGACCCCGGCAGGTGCCTGCCCGCTGCCGCCGGTCGCCGGCGAGCACCGGGTGACCCAGGGTGCGCTGGAACTGGCCTGGCGCGCCGAGCCCGAGCGGCTCGCGGTCGGGCAGCCCTTCTCGCTGGAGGTGCGGCTGTGTCCGGCGGCAGCGCGCTTCGTGCAAGTGGACGCCACGATGCCCGAGCACCGCCATGGCATGAACTACCGGCCCAGCGTGCAGCCGCTGGGCCCCGGGCGGTGGCGGGCCGAGGGGCTCCTGTGGCACATGGCAGGGCGCTGGGAACTGGCCTTCGAGGTCGAAAGCGGCGGCGAGAGGACGTGGCTGAAGTACCCGCTGATGTTGCGCTGAAGCCGCAGCCGCGACGCGCGTCAGGACTCCATCGCCGGGCGACTCGGCTGGCGCTCGCCGCAGCTGCCGCGATCGGGCTGGCCGGTGCCGGGTCTGCGCAGCAACTGCTCGAGTTCAGTGCCGCGGAACGCGAACTCGTGGCCTCGCATGGCCCGTGGCCGCCTGCGATCTCCGCCGACGCCTCCAATCGCTGGCAGGCCCGGGCAGGTGCAGGCGCCGTGGCGGCCTACGGCCGACGCCTCTTCTTCGAGCGCAGCCTTTCGGCAAACGGCACACTGTCGTGCGCCAGCTGCCACAAGCCGGAAGCGGCCTTCCAAGACGGCCGCGCGGTGGCCGCCGGCCGCGGCGACGGCACGCGCAACACGCCATCGCTGCTGGATGTCGCGGCGCGGCGCTGGTTTGGCTGGGGCGGCACTCATGACTCGCTGTGGGCGGCCAGCCTGGCGCCGCTGCTCGACCCGCAGGAGATGGCCACCACCGCCGGGCGCGCCGCGGCGTGGGTGCGATCCGACCCGGTGCGCAGCGCGCAGTTTCGCGCCGCCTTCGGCCACCCGCCGCCTGCCGACGATGAAGAGGTGGCGGTCTACCTGGCCAAGGCGCTGGCCGCGTACCAGGCCACCCTGCGCTCGCCACGCACGGCGTTCGACGACTTTCGCGACGCGCTGGGGCGGGGTGACCATGCCGCCGCGGCACGCTACCCGCTGGCCGCGCAGCGGGGGCTGAAGCTGTTCATCGGTCCGGCGCGTTGCAGCGTCTGCCACGCCGGGCCGGCGTTCACCAATGACGAATTCGCCGACGTCGGCGTGCCCTTCTTCATTGCGGGCGGAGGCGCCGACCCGGGCCGCCACGGCGGGCTGCTGCGGCTGCTGGGCAGCCGGACCAACCGGCTGGGGCCGTTCAACGATGCCGGCGCGGCCGCCGACCCGGGCGCGGTGTTGACGCGGCATCTCAAGATCGAGCCGCGGCACTTCGGCGAATTTCGCGTGCCTGGCCTGCGGCAGCTCGTCCACACCGCGCCGTACATGCACAACGGCAGCCTGGCCACGCTCGAGGCGGTGGTGCGCCACTACGACCGGCTGGACGAAGAACGCCTGCATGCCGACGGGGAGCGCATCCTCAGGCGGCTGGACCTGCGTGCGGAGCAGGCGGCCGATCTCGTGGCCTTCCTGCGCACGCTCAGCCGTTGAGCGCCGTTGAGCGCCGGCTCATTCCCCGGGTGGCCGCGGCGCCGGCGAGCCTTCCTGCCACTCGTCGCCCGGGTCGGGCGGTGCGTCTGCAGGGAGCCGGAAACGCTCGCTGGCCCAGGCGCCGAGATCGATGCTGCGGCAGTGCTCGCTGCAGAAGGGTCGCCAGCGATTGGCGGGCGTGAAGGCGCTGCGCCGGCCACATGTCGGGCAGGGCACCATGCGTGCGGGGGCAGCGGCGGGCATGGCCAGCTCCTCACGAACACAAGGTCAGCTCGAAGGTCGCGTCCTGGTTCGACGGCCGCAGCCGGCCATCGGCATCGGTGCGCATGAAGCGGATCGACACCAACAGGCGGTGCCCGCTGATCTCCGGAACGAGCTCGGCGCTCGGGTCGACTCTCACCCGCAACAACTGGTGCGTCTTGCCCTGCGGCAGGCCTTGCTGATACTGGCCGCCTGGCGCCAGCGTGCGCTGCGCCCGGCCGCTCTCGCGCAGCAGTCCGAGCAGCACGCGCAGGGCGGCAGACAGCGGCGCGAAGCTGTCGATCCACCCTGCCAGGCCGGCTCGTCGATGCGCGGGCGGCTGCTGTTGCCACGAGTGATAGGCCGGCAAGTCGAAGGCGCAGGTGCCGCCCGGGATGCTGATGCGGCTGCGGATGCTCATCAGCCAGTCGTTGGCCGCCAGCGACTGTCCGGCCTTGCCTTGCAGCTGGTTCAGGTCGGTGAAGGCCTGGTCGATGCTTTGCAGGCACTGCTCCAGCGAGGCCGTGTCCACGCCGGGGTGGCCGCGATAGGCGTGCAGCTGGCCGCGGTGGCGCTCGAGTTCCTTGAGCAGATCGCTCTTCAAGTCGGCGCGCGAGGCGACGTCCATGATCTCGAACAGGGTGGCCAGCGCAAAGTGATGGTCGATGGCTTCATCGCGGGCCGCCAGGAGGTCCAGGCGCTCGAACAGATGCTCGAGTCGCAGCATCGTGCGGATGCCCTCGTGGAAAGGGTATTCGTAGAGGACCAAGGCGAGGGGCAGGCGTGTGCTCGGGGCGCGCGGGCCGCCCTCGATGCGAGCGGCGCCGTGGCGCGGGCCGATTGTTTCACACGCCTCCTCGCGGGCATCGGGCGGGCGCGGCCCCATGGCGCCACGCTCGGCTGCACCGACGCGCGTCGGCAGCGGAATGCGGCCGCTGCCCAAGCCTCGCGGCTGCGCTCGGCACCCTCAGGGTGGCGGGGTGCCGAGCCACCAGCGCAACGCCAGGCGCGAGGCAGTGGCCAACTCGGCCATCGACAGGCCGTCGTTGTGAATCACCGCGTCGGCAATCGTGCGCCGGGTTTCCCGGGGAGCCTGTTGTGCCACCACGCGCGCCGCGGCCTCGCGTGTCCAGCCCGGCCGCGCCGCGACGCGCTCGAGCTGCGTCGCCTCGGAACAGTCGACCACCAGGATGCGATCCACGCGCTCACGCCAGTGCCGCGACTCGGCCAGCAAGGGCACATCGAACACGACGGCCTGCCCAGGCGGCGCCGTGCCCGCGGCAGCCAGCGCCTGCGCGCCGATGAGGGGGTGCAGGATGCCTTCCAGCTGGCGCTTGGCAGCCGGCTCGGCGAAGGCCAGCGCCCGCATGCGCGCGCGGTCCATCGCGCCGTCACTGGCGATCATCTGGGCACCAAAGGCCACCCGGATGGGTTCGATGGCCGCGCCGCCGGGCCGGGTCAGCGCACGCGCGATCGCGTCGGTGTCGACGAGCAGCGCGCCCGCCTCCACGAGCACGCGCGCCACGGTGCTCTTGCCGCTGCCGATGCCGCCGGTCAGGCCGATACGCAGGCCGCAGGCGCGGGCCTCGGCACCAGCGTCGGCGGGCGCAGGCACCGGGCTCAGGCCCCGACGAGGGGCAACATGCGCTCGGCGAGCGCGACGAAGGTCTCGCGCATGAGCAGCGCCGCCAGGCCGGCGAGCGCCAGGTAGGGGCCGAACGGAATCGGCGTCCCGCGCTTGTGGCCGCCGAAGGCGATGAGCGCAATTCCAACGACCGACCCCACCCCCGCCGAGACCAGCAGGATGCCCGGCAGGGCCTGCCAGCCGAGCAACGCGCCAAGACCGGCCAGCATCTTCATGTCGCCCTCGGCCATGGCGTTGGGCTTGCGCAGCAGCACGGCCCATACCACGCCCAGGAACCACAGGATGCCGTAGCCGGCCAGCGCGCCGATGGCGGCGTCTTTCCAGGGCACGGCAGTCACGCCGAGGGCCGAGGCCAACAGGCCGAGGGCCACCAGCGGGATGGTGAGGCTGTCGGGCAGCAAGGTGTAGTCGAGGTCGATCAGCGCCATGGCGACCAGCAGCGCCACCGCGGCGCAGGCGACTGCGGCCTGCCATGTGGGACCGTAGGTCACCGCGCACAGGCCGAACAGCGCGGCCGTGGCCGCTTCGACGAGCGGATAGCGCTTGGCGATGGGGGCCCGGCAGGCCGAGCAGCGGCCGCGCAGGGCCAGCCAGCTGATCACAGGAATGTTCTCGCTGGCGCGCAGCATGTGCCCGCAGCGCGGGCAACGCGAGCGCGGCCGCCACAGGCTGAGCTCGGGGGCGCCTTCCAACTGCTTGTCGATGGCCGCGGCAGCCGCGGGCAACTCAGGCGGCGGCTCGGCGCGTTCGCCAAAGGCCGAGCGCCAGCTGCGCTTGTCGCGCAGCGCGAAGTCGGCCACGTCGAAGGCCCACCAGCCGCGCATGTAGATGGTGGGCAGCCGGTGCACGACGACGTTGAGGAAGCTGCCCACGCACAGACCCAGCAGCGCCAGGCCCCACGGTGAGAGCAGAAGCGTCACCCAGTCGGCCGCCGCCGCACCGGCGGCCCCACCCGCCGCGGGCATGTCAGACGACCGCGCCGAGCTTGAAGATCGGCAGGTACATCGAGACCACGATGCCGCCGATGAGCACGCCCAGGATGACGATGATGATCGGCTCCATCAGGCTGGAAAGGCCCTTGACCATCTCGTCAACTTCGTCCTCGTAGAACTCGGCGGCCTTGGACAGCATGTGGTCGAGCGAACCCGACTCCTCGCCGATGGCCGCCATCTGCAGCACCATGGTCGGGAAGACGCCGGTGGTGGTCATCGCGGTGGTCAGGGCCGAGCCGGTGGAGACGTCCTTCTGGATCTGCTCGGTGGCCTCGGCGAAGACCGCGTTGCCCGAGGCCCCGCCGACCGAGTCGAGCGCCTCGACCAAGGGCACGCCCGCGGCGAACATCGTTGCCAGCGTGCGCGTCCAGCGCGCGATCACCGATTTCTCGACCAGGTCGCCGAAGATCGGCATCTTCAACAGCAGGCGGTCCATCGCCTTCTGCATCTTCTCGGAGCGCTTCCAGCTCTCGAAGAAGAAGTACAGGCCACCGAACAGCAGGCCGAAGATCGCCCACCAGTAGCTGACGAAGAACTTCGACATCGCGATCACGGCGCGGGTCGGGGCGGGCAACTCGGCGCCGAAGGACTTGAAGACGTCCTCGAACGCCGGGATGACCCAGATCATGATCACCGTCAGCACGACAAAGGCGACGACGATCACCGCCACCGGGTACATCAACGCCGACTTGATCTTCTGCTTGATGGCGAGCGTCTTCTCCTGGTACAGCGCGAGGCGATCGAGCAGCGCCTCCAGGATGCCGCCGGCCTCACCCGCTTCGACCAGGTTGCAGTACAGCGCGTCGAAGTGCAGAGGGTGCTTGCGGAACGCCGCGCTCAGGCTGGTGCCGGTCTCGACGTCGCCGCGGATGTCGTTGAGCAGCTTGGTCAGCCGCGGGTTGGTGGCACCGCGAGCGACGATGTCGAAGGCCTGCAGCAGCGGCACGCCGGCCTTCATCATCGTCGCCAGCTGGCGCGTGAAGATGGCGATGTCCTTTTGCTTGATGGCACGGCCGCCGCTGGTGCGCCGCTTGCGGATCTTGTTGACGAGGATGCCCTGGCGGCGCAGGCTGGCGCTTACCACGGCTTCGCCGCCGGCGCGGATCTCGCCGCGCACGACCTTGCCGTTCTTGTCCCTTCCTTCCCACTCGAAGATGGCTTCCTTCGAGGACTTGGCGAGTGCTGCTGTGGCCATGCGTCTGACTGGAGGTGGGGGGTCCTGAAGATGGGCGCCTCGGCCACCGAGGGCACGCCCCGGGGCAGCCACCGGCACGCCGCCTACTCGTTGGTCACCGTGATCACTTCTTCAAGCGTGGTGACGCCGCCGCGTACCTTGATGAGGCCGGCCTGGCGCAGGTCGCGCACGCCTTCGGCCAGGGCCTGCTTGGCGATGTCCAGCGCCGTACCTTCACCGAGGATGATCCTCTGGATGGCCTCGGTGATGGGCATCACCTGGTAAAGGCCGACGCGGCCCTTGTATCCGTTGTTGCAGGCCGAGCAGCCCACCGCGCGATAGGGCTTCCAGTTGCCGTCGAGCTCTTCGGGCTGGAACCCGGCCTTGAGCAGCGAGTCGCGCGGATAGTCGGCCGGCTTCTTGCAGTTCTCGCACAGGCGCCGCGCCAGCCGTTGGGCGGTGATCAGCAGCACGCTGGCGGCGATGTTGAACGGCGCCACGCCCATGTTCATGAGGCGCGTCAGCGTGGTCGGCGCGTCGTTGGTGTGCAGCGTGCTCATCACCAGGTGGCCGGTCTGCGCGGCCTTGATGGCGATGTCGGCGGTCTCGAGGTCGCGGATCTCGCCGACCATGATGATGTCGGGGTCCTGGCGCAGGAAGGCCTTCAGCGCCACCGCGAAGTTCAGCCCCGCCTTGTCGTTGACGTTGACCTGGTTGATGCCGGGCAGGTTGATTTCAGCCGGGTCCTCGACGGTGGCGATGTTGACGCCGGGCTGGTTGAGGATGTTCAGGCAGGTATACAGCGACACCGTCTTGCCGCTGCCGGTGGGCCCGGTGACCAGCACCATGCCGTAGGGGCGCTGGATGGCGTTGGTCAGCCGGTCGCGCTCGATCTTCTCGTAGCCCAGCGCCTCGATGCCCAGCTTGGCGCTGCTGCTGTCGAGGATACGGATGACGACCTTCTCGCCGAACAGCGTGGGCAGCGTGCTGACGCGGAAGTCGATGGCCTTGGTGCCGAACTTCAGCTTCATGCGGCCATCCTGCGGGACCCGCTTCTCGGCGATGTCCATGCGGCTGATGACCTTGATGCGGCTGGCCAGCTTGTCCTTGATGGCCAGCGGCGGCTGCGTGATCTCGCGC
>JAEUPD010000163.1 GCA_016788525.1 Rubrivivax sp. | reverse complement strand
TCCGTACTACAGCGTCGAATGCGCCGGGAGCCCAGTCTTGACTGCAAGGTCGAGCCCTCAGGAGGCATCACGGGCTTGCCCCGGCGCGGCTCCCTGTTGCGCTTGCGGGAGCTGGGGCGAAGATATCAGGGGGCATCGGGGAGACCAGCGAAGCTGGGCTCCCCGAAGAGGACATTCGCGGAGCCGACCACCCGGCGGCCTTGGCGCGCCACCGGCTTCGAACCAGCGAACCAACAACTGCCGGACTCAGGCTCAACCGACCTCGACGTCGAACTCGCGCAGCAGCAGCGTGGGCTTGGGCATCGCGGGGCTGGCCGCCAGGGCCTCGGCCACTTCGTCCAGCGCCGGCAGGTGGCGGCCCAGCCAGGCCTCGGCACGCGAGACGTCCAGCCCCGTGGCGTTGGCCCGGCGCGGATGCTGGCGGGCCGGCCGCTGCGTGCGGCGCAGCTGATCGGGGCTGTGCCCGCCGGCACGGATGAAGGCCGCCACGAAGTCGGCCTGGCTCACCGCGTCGCGGCCGGCCACGTGCAGGCGACCGGTGACGCCGATGTCCACCAGGTCGAACACCGCCTCAGCCAGCTGGTGCGCCTCGATCGGGCTGGCCCACACGTCGGTACAGGCGTCAACGGGCTCGCCGCGCGCCAGGGCGGCGGCCACGCCTTCGACGAAGGTGGGCTGGCCGGCATGGCCGCGAAACCCCGCCACATGCGTGCGCACCAGCAAGCAGCCTGGGTCGCGCAGCGCGAGCTGCTCGCCCTCGTGCCAGCTGCGCGCCAGCATGTTCGGCGGCTTGACCGGCGCCTCTTCGGCATGGCGCAGGTTCTCGTTGGCACTCCAGTAGTGGTCGGTGCCGATCTGCACCCAGGGCGTGCCGCTGCGTTGCGCCCACTCGGCCAGCAAGCCGGGCAGGCGGGCGTGCACCTCCATCGCCGCCATCGGGTCGGCTTCGGCGGCGCCGACATCCGAGATGGCCGCGGCGTTGATCACCAGCGCCGGCGCCAGCGGCTTGAAGTAGGGCGCCAGGTCGGCCACGCGGGCCCAGTTCAGCCCGGGCACGCTGCGGCGCGAGAAACCCAGCGTACGCCAGCCGCGATCGGCGGCCACGCGCATCACGGCCTGGCCCAGCGTGCCGGCGTGACCGAGCAC
Organism: Rubrivivax sp.; assembly: GCA_016788525.1. Lineage (GTDB taxonomy): Bacteria > Pseudomonadota > Gammaproteobacteria > Burkholderiales > Burkholderiaceae_C > Rubrivivax. Next base: position 7,982 of record JAEUPD010000163.1, on the reverse strand, counting down.
GATCAGCGGGCCCTGGGCCGGGCTGGCCGGTGCCGAGGCGCGCAAGGCGGCAGGGGAGGCGGTCATGTCGGGCTCCGTGGAAGAAGGCGGGGGTTGGTTGCGTCCGGCACCGGGCTGGCTCACGCCGGCGCATGATCGGCCGGCGCCAGTTCCCGCTCGAACAGGTGATCGTGGGCGCCGGCCGCGCGGGCATCCAGCGCGGCGCATTGGCGGGCCGCTTCGGCCAGGCGGGCGCGGCCGTCGTCGATGAATCGGCGCACGGTGGCCAGCGCCTCGGCCGGCCGCAGCGTGGGCAGCACGCCGTCGGCGACCAGCGGCAGGCACAGCTGAGGCATCGGCGGGCCGCGCTCGGCAGCCACGCGCAGCACCGGGGTACCGGCGTCGACGAAGGTGGTCACTTCGGCGCCGGCGCGGCCCCACACGAGGGCCAGGTCGCAGGTGGGCGCGATCTGCGCGGGCGCCTGCTCCATTGCGCCGGTCAACTCCTGCGCGGGCCAGGCCAGCGCGCTGCCGAGCACCACCTCCGAGGCGGTGCCCGGCCGCGGCCGAAGCATCAGCTCCACGCCTGCGGCCTGGCAGGTGGCATGCAGCAGGCGGACGAAGTCGGCCAGCCCCGGCACGTCGAACAACTGCTGGCCTTCGCCGTCAAGGCTTTCGATCAAGAGGCACAGGCGGCGCGCGGGGTGCGATGCGCCAGCCCCGAGGGGGCGCCGGGGCAGGCGAACGGGCCCTCGCACGCGCCTCACTTGAACGGGCTGGCCGAGCAGCGTGCGCGCCACGCTGCCATGGCCGGCCGCCTCGGCCACCACCACGCGCCGGGCGTGCGGCAGGCAGGCGGCCAGCGCGCCGTCGTGGGGCACCACCGTCACTGCAGCGCGCAAACGCAGCGCCAGCGAAAACAGCGGGCCCAGCAGGCCGCTGTCCAGGTCGGAAAGCAGCAGCGGCGGCGCGGTGCCTGCGCCGAAGCGGGCAAACGCGCGCTTGAGCTGCAGAAAGTTCAGCGCCTGCCAGCGCGCGCGCGCCGCCCAGGCGGTGACCTGCTCCTCGCGGGCGCGCGGCCGCGGCAGCAGGTCGGCCACCAACGGCTCGATCACCCGCACGACACGGGCGCCGTAGTCGGCGACTTCGGCCTCGGCGGCCAGGCTGCTGCGCGCCACCTGCACGGTGGCGCCGCGCAGAAGCGGCAGGTCCCAGCAGGGGCTGGGCAGGTCCAGCGTACGCAGGTGCGAGCGCGCCACCTGCTCGGCCAGCCAGGCGCGCTCGCCATAGCAGCCGGGCACGTGGCTCACCAGCGTGGCGCCGCGCGCGAGCACCATCGACAGGGCGTGCGCGTCAAGCACCTGGTCGAGCGCGTCGGCGCGCGCGCTGCGCGCATCGCGATAGCGGTCGACGATCGCGAAGCGTGCGGTGTCGTGCGCCACCAAGTCGGTGCTGACGAACGAGTCGAAGTGCATCTGCTGCGCGTGCCGCGGGCGCAGCAGGCCGATGCGTCTTTCAGGGAAGCCCGCGGTCACGGCACGCCCGATGAGGCGGGCCAGTGCGGCGCGGCGCAGCGCCGGGAAGAACAGGTTGACGTCCCAGCCGGCCAGCGCGAGGTCGCTGCCGCCCCACAGCCGTTCGCGCTCGGCGGCCAGTTGCAGGTCCAGCAGCGTGGCGCGCGCCAGCGCCTCGCCGGCGGTGCGCGCCGCGGTGTCGGGGCCGAGGTTCAGCGGGCGGTACTCGTAGCGGTGCGAGCGTGTCAGCCCTCGCAGCGCGGCCTCCTCCAGCACCGCGGCGTCCACGAACAGCAGCCGCGCGCCGGCCAGCCGCGCCGGGGCCGCCGCGAGCCGAGCCACGTCGCTGGCCTGCAGCACCAGGATTGCGTCCACCGCCATGCAGCGAGTCTGGCTCGCGGGGGCACTCCGGGATCGGGCGAGCAGGCGACGGTTTGGGCGCCTATTCGGCCACTTCGAACCCCCAGCGACCGCGGCGGTGCGGTGGCCCGGCAGTCCGGGGCGTGCGCGGCGGCTGCGCGCCGCAAAGGCGGGACTCGCGGCCGGCCCACGTTGCCGCCCCGCCCGGCGCTTGCGCCTGCGCAGTGCGCGGTCAGCCTGCAGCGGCCGAGGCGGGCAGGTCGATCGTCACCGTCGTCCCGGCGCCGACCCGGCTGGTCACGTCGACCTGGCCGGCGTGCAGTTCGACGATGCGCTGCACGATCGCCAGGCCGAGGCCCTTGCCGCCTTCGCTGCGCGACTTGTCGCTGTCGTGGCGGCCGCGGAAGTGGCGGTCGAACAGGTGGGCAAGGTCGTCGGGTGCGATGCCGCCGCCGGTGTCGCGCACGGTCAGGCGCACGAGGTCGGGGCGGGGCACGGCGCTGTCGGGGCCAGCCGCCGGCTCGCGCTGCGGGCGGGCCGCGAGCACGACCTCTCCGCCGCCGGGCGTGTGGCGCAACGCATTGTCGAGCAGGTTGGCCAGCGCCCGCTCGAGAAGTTCCACGTCGACTTCGGCGGCCAGCGGCTCGGCGGCGGGGCCCGCGCCGGCGGCGCCGAAATCACAGCGCAGCGACACGCCCTGCGCCGCCGCGCGCTCGGCAAAGCGCACGGCGATGTCGTCGAGCATCTCGACCAGGTCGATGCGGGCCAGGCGCAGCCGGAAACCGGCCTCGTCGAGCACCGCCAGATCACCCAATGCGCGCACCAGGCGCGCCGCGCTGTGGGTGTTGCGCAGTGCCACCTCGACCAGGCGCCGGTCCTCGGCGGCCTCGGCCTGGTCATCGGGGCGACCCGCGCCAGCCCCATCGGACGACTGCCAGCGTCGCTGCAGGGTCTCGAGGCTGGCCGCCGCGGCGGTGAGCGGCGAGCGCAGGTCGTGCGACAGGTTGCTCACGCTCTCGCGCCGGAACGCGTCGAGGCGGCGCAAGCGGTCCCACTGCGCCCGCAACTTGCCCAGCAGCGCCTGGAAGCCCATCTGCAGGCGGCCGAACTCGTCGTCGCGCAGGCGATGCGGGCGCCCGGGTGGCGCCATCGCCGGCGGCGGCGAGGCCTCGTCGAAGCCGGCCTGCGCGGCGGCGGCGACCTCGGCGCTGAGCACGGCCAGCGGCCGCGTGACCGCGGCGATGATCCAGGCCGCCAGCAGCGAGGCCAGCAGCACCACGCCCAGCACCGGCCCGAGCGCCGGGCCGGCCAGATGCTCGGCCAGGCGCGCCAGCCGCGAGGGCGGCAGGCCCGGCTTGCGGCACACCAGGTACAGGTAGCCGGCCACCCCCGGCACGGGCCGGATCGACGGTTGCGCGAGCGCGCGCGCCGCGATGACCGCGTCGTCCTCCATGTGTTCGGGGTCGTCACCCATCACATAGGCGGCGCCGCGCGCAGCGCGGGCCGGCGGCGGCCGCGCGCCTGGCGATGAGGCCGCCGAGGAGCGCGCGGGCACGGCCGCGGCCGCCGCGGCGGCCTGCTGCACCGGGGCCAGCGCCACCCGGAACCCCGCCGGCAGGGGCTTGGTGCCGGTGCTGGCAAGCACGGTGCCGTCGGGCGCCAGCAGGTACAGCTGGCTGTCGGGTTCGAACAGCAGCAGGCTTTTCAGGAAAGCGACGAAGCCCTCGGGGTCGCGCCGCTGCTGCGCCGGCAGGTCGTCGTGCAGCGCGACGGCGCGGCCGAGAAAGGCATCGGCCCGCGCATAGGCGGCTTCGCGCTCGAAGCGCTCGAAGGCCAGCGCCGTGGCCACCAGCACGCCCAGTGCCGTGGCCAGCCCGGTGAAGGCCACCGTCAACGCCAGCCGCAGGCGCACTGAAAGCGTGGTCATCGGGCCTCGGCGCCAGGCGGTGGCTCGGGCGGCGGGCGCACGGACCGATCAGCCCGGCGCATCGCGCATCTTGTAGCCCGCGCCACGCACCGTGAGCACGAAGCGCGGGCGCATCGGGTCCTGCTCGACCTTGGCACGCACGCGGTTGATGTGCGTGGTGACGGTGTGCTCGTAGCCCTCGTGCGAGTAGCCCCACACGGCGTCCAGCAGCTGGGCACGAGAGAACACGCGCCCGGGGTGGCTGGCGAAGTGCAGCAGCAGATCGAACTCCAGCGCGGTGAGCTCCAGCAGGCGCCCGGCGACGCGCACCTCCCGGCGCGCCGGCTGGATCTCCAGCTCGCCGTTGCGCAGCACCGCCGCCGCGCCCGCGCCGCCGGCATCGGCGCGCTGCGCGGCGCGCAGCAGTTCGGCGCGCCGCAGCAGCGCCTTCACGCGGGCCAGCAGTTCGGCCATCGAGAACGGCTTGGTCAGGTAGTCGTCGGCGCCCAGCTCCAGGCCGAGCACGCGGTCCAGCTCGGTGGCCTTGGCGGTGAGCATCAGGATGGGCGTGGCCCGCCCGCGCGCGCGCAGCGCCTTGCAGACTTCCAGCCCGTCCAGCCCCGGCATCATGAGGTCCAGCACCAGCAGGTCGCTGGCGCGCTCGGCCTGGCTTTGCAGCGCGGCGCGGCCGTCGGCCACCGCCTGCACCTCGTAGCCGGCGCCTTGCAGGTTCAGGGCGATCAGGTCGCGGATGTCGGCCTGGTCTTCGGCAACGACGATGTGCGCCGGCCCGGGCAGGGACGAAAGCGCTGAAGGGTGGCTGTGGCTGGGGGCCATGCAGGTTCGGTCGCCGCTGCCGGGCCCGGCCTTACCGCCGCCGGCGTGGCGGCCGGGCGCCGGTCCGGGCAGGTTGGGGCGGGCGAACCGCCAGCGCGATGTGATCTGGCTGTGAGGTTCGGTGAGGCCGGCGCGAGCCGCGTCCGCAACAGTGTAGCCATCGCCCAACCCACCGCCGGCCACGCCGCCGCCCCTGCCCATGACTGCCACCCTGCTCGTCGCCCAAGCCGCTGCCCGCCTGGCGACGCCGCCGTGCCCGGCGCCCGACTGGGCGGACCTGATCGAACACCGCTCTTCGCTGGTGCGCTTCGCGCGCCGGCGGCTGGCCGACCCCTCGCTGGCCGAGGACCTGGTGCATGACGTGTTCGAGGCGGTGATCAGCGGCCGCGCACGCTTCGACGGCCGGGCCTCGCTGCGCACCTGGCTCACGGCGATCCTCAAGCACAAGCTCGTGGACCATGTGCGGGGCAGCCGCGGCCACGACAGCCTCGATCAGGGCTGGGACGAGGCCGAGGACGGCGCAGCCGCGCCGCCCGAGCTGCAGTGCCCGCAGCCGCGCCCGGACGAAGTGGCCGAGCAGCGCGAGCGCCTGGCGCGCACGTTGCGGCGCATCGAGGCGCTGCCGGGCACCTTGCGCGAGGCCTTCCGGCGCCGGGTGCTGGCCGACGAGGACAGCGCCGACGTGTGCCGGGCGATCGGCATCAGCGAGAACAACCTGTTCGTGCGCCTGCACCGCGCACGGGCGCTGCTGATGGCGGCGTGAAGCCGCCGGCGCAGTGGGTCGGCAGGAGCAATCCCCGATCGAGGTGCCTGCCATTTCCTGCCGCCTCCCGCGCGAAGGCGCAGGGATGTGGTGGTGGCCAGGGGCGGAATCGAACCACCGACACGCGGATTTTCAATCCGCTGCTCTACCAACTGAGCTACCTGGCCACGGGGCCGGACGACCGAGGGGCGGGAGTATAGCGGCGGGCCGCCGCGGCCCAAGGCGCGCAGGCCGCGCCGGCGGCAGCGGCGCCGTCAGCCGCCGTCAGCCGCCGTTGCGCTTGTTGCGCGCCAGATCCACGCCCAGCTGCTTGAGCTTGCGATACAGGTGCGTGCGCTCCAGGCCGGTCTTCTCGGCCACGCGGGTCATCGAGCCGCCCTCCTTGGCGAGGTGGAACTCGAAGTAGCTCTTCTCGAACGCGTCGCGCGCCTCGCGCAGCGGGCGGTCGAGGTCGAAGCTCTGCTCGGCCAGCGGGCCGCTGGGCACCAGCACCGGGGTCACGCTCAGCGGGACGCCGGGCGCAGGCAGAACCGCATCGGCACCGTCGGTGCGGGCCGCGACGCCGGCCGGGCCGCCCGGCGTGGCGAGCCCGGCGTTCGAAGCGGTCGCCGCGCCGCTGCGCTGGCCCGGGCGGGCCAGCGCGGCATCGACCGCGCGCAGCAGCTTCTGCAGCGTGATCGGCTTTTCGAGGAACGCGCTGGCACCGTACTTGGTGGCCTCGACGGCGGTGTCGATGGTGCCGTGGCCGCTCATCATGATCACCGGCATGGTCAGCAGGCCCGCGGCCGACCACTCCTTGAGCAGCGTGACGCCGTCGACGTCGGGCATCCAGATGTCCAGGAGCACGAGGTCCGGGCGGAACGCCTCACGCGAGCGGCGCGCCTCGGAGGCGTTCTCGGCCAGCTCGATGGTGTGCCCCTCGTCAGCGAGGATCTCCGACAGCAGGGCACGGATGCCCAGTTCGTCGTCGACTACCAGAATCGTTGCCATGCGCTCAGTGTCCGGTCCGCGATGCCTGTGTGCACCGCCCGGGCCGGCGAGGCTGCCCGGGGCGCAGGACCCGCGATGCAGGGGGTGACGATGCGTTGAAGTCTTGCCGGTTCACTGGCGCAGCGCCGCGGTAGGGCCCGTGCCGGCCACGCCGGCGCCGCCTGCGGCAGCGCGGTCGGCGCCGGGTGCCGCCTTGGGTGGGGCGAAGTTCGAAAATGATAGCGAAACGCGCGCGCCGGTCACCGGGGCGTCGGGCTCGTTCCCGGCGCGCACGTTGGCCACGCGCAGCCGCGCGCCGTGCTCGTCGGCGATCTTCTTCACCACCGCCAGGCCCAGCCCGGTGCCCTTGCTCTTGGTGGTGACGTAGGGCTCGAAGGCACGCTTGAGCACGTTTTCGGCGAAGCCCGGCCCGTTGTCGATGACCGCCAGCCGCACCTCGGCCAGCGCGCCGTCGGCGCCACGCGCGCCGGAGGTGGCCAGTTCCACCAGGCCGTCGGGGCGGTCGGCCACCGCGTCCAGCGCGTTCTGCACGAGGTTGTGGATGACCTGGCGCAGCTGCGTCGCGTCGCCGGCGATGGCCGGCAGCCCTTCGGCCAGGTGGGTGCGCAGCAGGCCGTTGTCCTGGGCTTGCCCGTACAGCACCAGCACATCGGCCACCAGTGCGTTCAGGTCCAGCGGCGACATCTGCGCCGAGGGCAGGCGCGCGTAGTCGCGAAACTCGTTGACCAAGCCTTGCATCGCGGCCACCTGCGCGACGATGGTGGCCACCGAACGCTGCAGCAGCGCCTGGTCGGCCCCTTCCAGCTTGGGCCCGAGCTTGGCCAGCAACCGCTCGGCCGACAGCTGGATCGGTGTGAGCGGGTTCCTGATCTCGTGCGCCAGGCGGCGCGCCACCTCCGACCAGGCCGCCGAGCGCTGCGCCGAGACCACTTCGGTGATGTCGTCGAACACCACCAGCGTGGCGCCGAACGGCAGCCGTGCGCCACGCACCAGCAGCGACAGCGTGGAGCCCGCGGCGCCTGCGCCACCACCACCGGGTGTGCCGGGCTCGCCGCGCGCGAACTCGAAACCGTCTTGCCAGTGGTCGCGCTCGCCGATCTCCGGGCTGTTGGCCAGCAGCGCGAAGCGCTGCTCGATGAACTGCGCGAAGGGCGTGAGGCCGGGCATCTCGGCCAGCTGCCGGCCGCGCACGCTGGCCAGTGGCCGCTGCAGGATGCGCGTGGCGCCCGGGTTCACGGTCTGCAGCAGGCCCTCGCGGTCGAACACCATCACGCCGGCCGACAGCGTGTCGAGGATCGTCTGCAGCCGCGTGCGCGCGTTCTCCAGCTGCAGCATGCCGCGCTGCACCTGTTCGCGCGCGTCGGCCACCTGCGCGGTCATGTCGGCGAAGCTGCGCGTCAGGCCACCCAGCTCGTCGCCTGAGCGAAACACCGGCGGTGCGGTGTAGTCGCCGGCAGTGACCCGCCGCACGCCTTCGGCCAGCAGGATGAGGGGGCGCGCCAGCTGGTTGCCCAGCACGATGGCCAGCAGCACCGCGCCGAACACCGCCAGCATCAGCGCCAGCGTCAGCGTGCCCACGTACATGCGGCGCAGGCTGTCGCGCGCCAGCGCGCGCTGCTGGTACTCGCTGTAG
>JAEUPD010000192.1 GCA_016788525.1 Rubrivivax sp. | reverse complement strand
GTCGTCTTCGGTCATGATGGCGAACTTCTTCAGCGGCGTCATGCCGGGGTCCACCACCACGTAGGCCTCGAAGTACAGCACGCGCTCGATGTCGCGCAGCGTCATGTCGAGCACCAGGCCCAGGCGGCTGGGCAGGCTCTTCAGGAACCAGATGTGCGCGCAGGGCGCCGCCAGGTCGATGTGACCCATGCGCTCGCGGCGCACCTTGGTCTGCGTGACCTCCACGCCGCACTTCTCGCAGATGACGCCGCGGTGCTTCAGGCGCTTGTACTTGCCGCACAGGCACTCGTAGTCCTTGATCGGCCCGAAGATCTTGGCGCAGAACAGGCCATCGCGCTCCGGCTTGAAGGTCCGGTAGTTGATGGTCTCGGGCTTCTTCACCTCGCCGAACGACCAGCTGCGGATCTTCTCCGGGCTCGCCAGGCCGATCTTGATGGCATCGAAATGCTCATCGGGAGTGAATTGCTTGAAAAGGTCGAGTAGGCCCTTCATGGGGTTCTCCTAGATCCTGAAATCGGTAGCACGGTATGGCCAAGCGGCCGCGGCGCAGCCGGCTTTGCCGGGCCGCTGGCGGCGCCCCCTCGAGAGGAAAGCGCCGCAGGCGCTTCGGGGGTGGGCCATCAGTTCTTTTCAAGTTCGATGTCGATGCCCAAGGAGCGGATCTCCTTGACCAGGACATTGAACGACTCCGGCATGCCGGCTTCGATGGCGTGCTCGCCCTTGACGATGTTCTCGTACACCTTGGTGCGGCCGTTCACGTCGTCGGACTTCACGGTCAGCATCTCCTGCAGCACGTAGCTGGCGCCATAGGCCTCCAGCGCCCACACCTCCATCTCGCCGAAGCGCTGGCCGCCGAACTGCGCCTTGCCGCCCAGCGGCTGCTGTGTCACCAGGCTGTAGGGGCCCGTGGAACGCGCGTGCATCTTGTCGTCCACCAGGTGGTGCAGCTTCAGCACGTGCATGTAGCCCACGGTCACCGGGCGCTCAAAGGCCTCGCCGGTGCGGCCGTCGAACAGCGTGGCCTGCGTGCGGGTGGGCGTGAGGCCCTTGCGCGCTGCGATGTCGTCGGGGAACGCCAGCTTGAGCATGCCGCGGATCTCGGTCTCGGCGGCGCCGTCGAACACCGGTGTCGCGAACGGCACGCCGCTCTCGAGGTTGCCGGCCATCGCCACGATCTCACCGTCGTCCATCTGGTCGAGCTGCTCGGAACGGCCACCGCTCTTGTTATAGAGCTCGTCGAGGAACCTGCGCATCTCGGTGGCCGTGGCCTGCTGCTGCAGCATGTCGCCGATGCGCTGGCCGATGCCCTTGCCGGCCCAGCCCAGGTGCACCTCGAGCACCTGGCCGACGTTCATCCGCGAGGGCACGCCCAGGGGGTTGAGCACGATGTCCACCGGCGTGCCGTCGGTCATGTACGGCATGTCCTCGACCGCGACGATCTTCGACACCACGCCCTTGTTGCCGTGCCGGCCGGCCATCTTGTCGCCGGGCTGCAGGCGGCGCTTGACGGCGAGGTACACCTTCACCATCTTCAGCACGCCCGCGGGCAGCTCGTCGCCCTGCGTCAGCTTCTTGCGCTTCTCTTCGAACGCGAGGTCGAAGCTGTGGCGCGTCTGGTCGAGGCCGTTCTTGATGCTCTCCAGCTGGTTGGCCAGGTCCTCGTCGCTGGGCCGCACGTCGAACCAGTGGTACTTGTCGACGCTGTCGAGGTACTCCTTGGTGATGACGGTGCCCTTGACGATCTTCTGCGGGCCACCGTTGGCCGGCTTGCCGACGAGCAGCTTCTCGATGCGGTCGAAGGCGTCGGCCTCGACGATGCGCAGCTGGTCGTTGAGGTCGAGCCGGAAGCGCTTGAGCTCGTCGTCGATGATCTGCTGCGCGCGCTTGTCGCGCTGGATGCCTTCGCGCGTGTAGACCTGCACGTCGATGACGGTGCCGTTGGTGCCCTGGTCCACGCGCAGCGATGTGTCCTTCACGTCGCTGGCCTTCTCGCCGAAGATGGCGCGCAGCAGCTTCTCCTCAGGCGTCAGCGTCGTCTCGCCCTTGGGCGTGACCTTGCCCACGAGCACGTCGCCCGGGTTCACCTCGGCGCCGATGTAGACGATGCCGCTCTCGTCCAGGCGCGCCAGCTGCTGCTCGCTGAGGTTGGGGATGTCGCGCGTGATCTCCTCGCTGCCAAGCTTCGTGTCGCGCGCCATCACCACCAGTTCCTCGATGTGGATGCTGGTGTAGCGGTCTTCGGCGACGACGCGCTCGCTGATGAGGATGGAGTCCTCGAAGTTGTAGCCGTTCCAGGGCATGAAGGCCACGAGCATGTTCTGCCCGAGCGCCAGCTCTCCGAGGTCGGTGCTGGCGCCGTCGGCGATCACGTCACCCTTGGCCAGCTTGTCACCGCGCCTGACGATCGGACGCTGGTGGATGTTCGTGTCCTGGTTGCTGCGCTGGTACTTGATGAGGTTGTAGATGTCGACGCCGACTTCGCCGGCGACCGTTTCCGCATCGTTGACGCGGATGACGATGCGGTTGGTGTCGACGTAGTCCACCACGCCACCGCGGCGGGCGGTGACCACCGTGCCGCTGTCGACGGCGGCCACGCGCTCGACGCCCGTGCCGACCAGCGCCTTCTCGGGGCGCAGCACCGGCACCGCCTGGCGCTGCATGTTGGCGCCCATCAGTGCGCGGTTGGCGTCGTCGTGCTCGAGGAAGGGCACCAGCGAAGCGGCCACCGAGACGATCTGCGTGGGCGCCACGTCCATGTACTGCACGCGCTCGGGGCTCAGCAGCACCGACTCGCCCTTCTCGCGGGCGGACACCAGCTCGTCGATCAGCTTGCCGTCCTTGTCCAGGCTGGCGTTGGCCTGGGCAATGACGTACTTGCCTTCTTCGATGGCACTCAGGTAATCGATCTGGTTGGTGACCTTGCCGTCGTTCACGCGGCGGTACGGCGTCTCGAGGAAGCCGTACTCGTTGAGCTGCGCGTAAAGGGCCAGCGAGTTGATGAGGCCGATGTTCGGGCCTTCCGGCGTCTCGATCGGGCAGACCCGCCCGTAGTGCGTGGGGTGCACGTCGCGCACCTCGAAGCCGGCGCGCTCGCGCGTCAGGCCGCCCGGGCCGAGGGCCGAGACACGCCGCTTGTGCGTGATCTCGGACAGCGGGTTGGTCTGGTCCATGAACTGGCTGAGC
>JAEUPD010000157.1 GCA_016788525.1 Rubrivivax sp. | reverse complement strand
CTGGTGTCGCGCAAGCATCTCCTGCAGCGCGTCGCCCGAAGCAAGCAGCGCGTCCACCATCGGCGGGGTGGCCTGCAGCTCATGGCGGCGCAGCTTGTCCAGCAGCGTCTCCATCTCGTGCGTCAGCTCGGCCACGTCGGCGAAGCCGAACGTCGCGGCGCCGCCCTTGACCGAGTGCGCGCAGCGGAAGATGGCGTTGAGTTCCTCGTCGTCGGCGTTGTCGACCTGCAGCTCCAGCAGCATGCGCTCCATCGCCTCGAGGTTCTCGCCGGCCTCCTCGAAGAAGACTTGGTAGAACTGTGACAGGTCGATGCCGGCGGACAGGTGGGCGCCGGCGGTCTGGGGGTCGGCCATCGGAGGGCTCCTCGTTGCTTGGCGGGCGGGACGGGGCGGCGTGCCCTAGCGGATGACCTTGCCGATGACCTCGATCAGCTTGGCCGGGTCGAACGGCTTGACCAGCCAGCCGGTGGCGCCGGCGGCGCGGCCGGCCTGCTTCATCTGGTCGCTGCTCTCGGTGGTGAGGATGAGGATCGGCGTGCTCTTGAACTTGGGGTGCTCGCGCAACTTCTTGGTCAGGCTGATGCCGTCCATGCGCGGCATGTTCTGGTCGGTGAGCACGAGGTTGAAGTCACGCGAGGCCGCCTTCTCGTAGGCGTCCTGCCCGTCCACCGCCTCGACGACGTTGAAGCCGGCGTTCTTGAGCGTGAACGACACCATCTGGCGCATCGAGGCGCTGTCGTCGACGGCGAGGATGGAATGCATGCGGGTCTCCGGGGCGGGGCGGTCGAGGGGAAAGTTGGTGACAGGCGGGCGGTGCGGGCGGGCCGAGGCGGCTAGAACAGCTCGATCGATCCGGCATCCATCTCGTCCTGCGTCACCGGGTTGGGGCGCAGCGGCATCTCTTCGATGACGGCCTCGCCGTCCTCGTCGCCGCCAAATGCCTGGCTGGCCAGGCGGTCGGCACAGCTGCGCAGGCGCTTGCCGGTGTGGGTGATGAGCTGGCTGGCCATGTCCTGGAACTGCATCGCGGTGATGGCCCCGGCCAGATGGGCCATCGCCTGGTGCAGATCGTCTCGACCAGGCCCGGGGGGCTCCGTGGCCAGGCGCTGCTGCAGCCGCTTCATCTCGAGGCTGGCGCCGTGAAAGTGCGCCATCAGCGAATCGCCGGCATCGGCCAGCAGCCGCTGCAGCCGATCCAGGTCGTGGCCGGCCACCAGCAGGTGGTCTTGCAGGTCGGCAGCCAGCACCGGCGGCAGGCCGCCTTCGGGGCCGGCTGAGGCGATGGGGTCGTCGGGGGCGTCGGCAGCAAGCATCGGGTGCGCGGGGTCAGGGGTCGGCAGGGCCGATTCCCAGGGTGACCACGACGGACCCGGGGTGCGACCGTCCAGGCATTTTCGGCAGGGGGGGTGAGCGCATTGAGCCGAACTTGGAGGCGATTGCCGGCCATTTCGACGCAGCGGCGGCAGACCGCACGACCGGGCCGGCGCCTGCTTTGCCATACTGGCTGTCATGTCTGGCGACAGCATTCCTGCTTCAGCGCACCACGGTGCCGGCAACGGTGGCTTGCCCGCGAGCCGGCTGCCCGGCCGTCCGGCGGGGCACACGGGCGGGTCGGGGGGCGGGTCGGCCAGCGGCTTGCGGGTGGGCCAGCGCGTGCCGGCGCGCGGCCGCGTATGCCGCGTGCTGCACCTGGAGGACTCGCCGCTGGACCACGAACTGGCGCTGGCCTATCTCGACCGGGCGGGCCTCAGGGTGCAGTCAAGGCGGGTGGAGACGCGCGACGAATTCACGCGCGCGCTGGGCGAGCCCTGGGACGTGGTGCTGTCGGACTACCACCTGCCCGGCTTCTCGGGCCTGGAGGCGCTGGCGCTGCTGCGCCAGCGCGGGATGGAGCTGCCGTTCATCCTGGTGTCGGGCCTGATCGGCGAGGACACGGCCGTGGAGGCCATGCGCAACGGCGCCAACGACTACCTGCTGAAGAACAACCTGGCGCGGCTGGCGCCGGCGGTGGAACACGCGATGGCCGCCACCGAGGCGCAGCGCGCGCGCGCCGAGGCCGACCGCCAGCTGGCGGCGTCGCGCCAGCGCCTGTCGGAGCTGGCGCAGCACCTGCAGACCAGCGTGGAGGCCGAGCGCCACGCCATCGCGCGCGAGATCCACGACGACGTGGGCGGTTCGCTGACCGCCCTGCGCTTCGAGCTGGACTGGGTGCGCCGCCACGCCGCCGAGCCGGCCGTGCAGCAGCGCGTGGCCAGCGCGCTGGAGCTGCTGACCCATGCCACGCAGGCCAGCCAGCGCATCATGCAGAACCTGCGGCCGGCGATCCTGGAGCAGGGGCTGGTCGCCGCGCTGCAGTGGATGGCGCAGGGCTTCGAGAAGCGCACCGGCGCGCGCTGCACCTTCCGCTCCAGCCACGAGCGCATGACGCTGCCCCCGCTGGTGCCCGTGGTGGCCTACCGCACGGCGCAGGAGGCGCTGACCAACGTCAGCAAGCATGCCGGCGCCAGCCGCGTGTCGATGGACTTGTCGCTCGGGCGCGGCGTGCTGTCGCTGGAGATCAGCGACAACGGCCGCGGCATCTCGCAGACCGACCTGGCCAAGTCCAACAGCTTCGGCATCCGTGGCCTGCACGAACGCGCTTCCACCGTGGGCGGCTGGGTCGAGGTGAGCCGCGGCGACGAGGGCCCGCACGGCGGCCCGTACGGCATCGGCCGCGGTACCACGCTCATCCTGTCGGTGCCCGTGCAGTCGCCCGAGGACGCCGGCACCTGGAGCGGGCGCAGCCGTCCCGATGACGCCGAAGAGGAAGTCTGGTCGACCCGCTATTGACGCCCCTCGCCGCCAGCGGCCTGGGCGCCTCGCCTTCGCAACCGGCCGGGTGGTGCCCGGGCCTGCCGGGCGGCACTGGCCACCCGGCACCGAGCGGGCGCGCGGGCCACCGGGTCAGGTTGGGGATTGGCACCGAGGGCCGGTTTCCTGCACCGTCCGCACACGAACCATGATCGACGTCATTCTCTGCGACGACCACGCGCTCATCCGGCGCGGCATCCGCGACACGCTGCTGGACGCCAGCGACATCCGCGTCGTCGGCGAGGCCTCCGACTATGGCGAGCTGCGCTCGCTGATGCGCAACCTGGGCCAGGGGCGCGCCGCGCCG
>JAEUPD010000088.1 GCA_016788525.1 Rubrivivax sp. | reverse complement strand
GCTGCATCAGAGAGGCGCGGCAGTGTATCGCCGCGATCGGGGCGGGCCGCTTGACGCACGTCACCCGCCCTTGCCGCCGGCGGGGGTGAAAACACCCCCTGCCGGCAGGGTCAGCGGGGCGGCGGGCGCAACGGGCCGGGGTCCTACACCAGCACTCTCTCGATGCCGCCGGCGTTGGCGCGCGCCACGTAGTCCTGCATCCAGGTTTCGCCCAGCAGCTGGCGGGCCATCTCCACGACGATGTAGTCGGCCTCCAGCAGACCGTTGGTCAGATCGTCCTCGTAGCGCGACAGGCCCTGCAGGCAGCTCGGGCAACTGGTCAGGATCTTGGTCGGCGCCTTGTCGCCGGCGGCGCGTCCGGTCAGGGCGCGCAGCGCGGCGTCGTCCTTGCGCAGTTCCTGCTCCTTGCGGAAGCGCACCTGCGTGCTGATGTCGGGCCGCGTCACCCCCAAAGTGCCGCTTTCGCCGCAGCAACGCGCGCTCTTGAGGACGTTGGGCCCGACGAGCGCCTTCACCGTCTTCATCGGCTCCTGCTGCTTCAACGGACTGTGGCAGGGGTCGTGGTAGAGGTAGCCCGCCTGGTTGCCGGCCAGGGTGATGCCCTTTTCCAGCAGGAACTCGTGGATGTCCACGATGCGGCAGCCGGGGAAGATCTCCTCGAACTTGTAGCCCATCAGCTGGTCATGGCAGGTGCCGCAGGACACCACCACGGTCTTGATGTCCAGGTAGTTCAGCGTGTTGGCGACGCGGTGGAAGAGCACCCGGTTGTCGGTGATCATCTTCTCGGCCTTGTCGAACAGGCCGCTGCCGCGCTGCGGGTAGCCGCAGCACAGGTAGCCCGGTGGCAGCACGGTCTGCACGCCGGCCTGCCAGAGCATGGCCTGCGTGGCCAGGCCGACCTGGCTGAACAGGCGCTCCGAGCCGCAGCCGGGGAAGTAGAAGACGGCCTCGGTGTCGGCGTTGGTGGTCTTCGGGTCGCGGATGATGGGGACGTAGGCCTTGTCCTCGATGTCCAGCAAGGCCCGCGCCGTGCGCTTGGGCAGCCCGCCCGGCAGCTTCTTGTTGATGAAGTGGACCACCTGCTCCTTCAGCGGCGCGGTGCCCACGCTGGCCGGCGGCGCGCCGGTCTGGTGCCGCGCGGCCGGCTTCATCAGGCCGTGGATGAAGCGCTGCGCCTTGAAGCCGACGTCCACCATGGCCGTGCGCAGGAACTTGATGGTCTGCGGGTTGGTGGCGTTGAGCATGAGCATGGCCGCGGCATTGCCCGGGCGGAAGCTCTTCTTGCCCATCTTGCGCAGCAGGCTGCGCATGTTCATGGACACGTCGCCGAAGTCGATCTTCACCGGGCAGGGGCTGGCGCACTTGTGGCACACGGTGCAGTGGTCGCCGACGTCCTCGAAGTCCTCCCAATGCTTGACGCTGACGCCGCGACGCGTCTGTTCCTCGTACAGGAAGGCCTCCACCAGCAGGCTGGTGGCGAGGATCTTGTTGCGCGGGCTGTACAGCAGGTTGGCGCGCGGCACGTGCGTGGCGCACACCGGCTTGCACTTGCCGCAGCGCAGGCAGTCCTTGATGCTGGCGCTGATCTCGCCGATGTCCGACTGCTGCATGATCAGCGACTCGTGGCCCATCAGGTTGAAGCTGGGCGTGTAGGCCGCGCTCAGGTCGGCCGGCAGCGAGCCGCTGACCGGCTCGCGCAGCAGCTTGCCGCGGTTGAAGCGGCCCTCGGGGTCGACGCGGCGCTTGTAGTCGGTGAAGGCGCCCAGCTCCTCCTCGGTGACGAACTCGAGCTTGGTGATGCCGATGCCATGTTCGCCGCTGATCACGCCGCCCAGCTGCCGCGCCAGCGCCATGATGCGCGCCACCGCCTCGTGGGCGGTTTGCAGCATCGCGTAGTTGTCGCTGTTCACCGGGATGTTGGTATGCACGTTGCCGTCGCCGGCGTGCATGTGCAGGGCCACCCACACGCGGCCGCGCAGCACCTCCTTGTGGACGCGGCGGCACTCTTCGAGGATGGGCGCGAAGGCGCCGCCGGCAAAGATGCCCTGCAGGGGCCGAAGGATCTGCGTCTTCCAGCTCGCGCGCCAGCGCCAGTCCTGCAACATCGAAAAGCAGGTCTCGCCGCTGCCTTCACCGGGGCCGGGCTGCACGGCGTCGAGCCCGGCGAGCCAGTGTTGCCACAGCGCCTTCACCTCGGCCAGCAGGGCCTGCGCCTGCGCGACGCGGTCTTCCAGCAGCTCGGCGCTGGGGATCTCGCCGGCGTCGTCGGTCTTGCCCAGAGGCAGGCCTTCAGGCAGGCTGCCGCGCGCAAAGAAGGCGATCAGCGCATCGGCCAGCGCCAGCTTGTTGCGCAGGCTCAGCTCGACGTTGATGCGCTCGATGCCCTCGGTGTACTCGCCCATGCGGTCCAGCGGTATCACCACGTCTTCGTTGATCTTGAAGGCGTTGGTGTGCCTGGCGATGGCGGCGGTGCGCTTGCGGTCGAGCCAGAACTTCTTGCGCGCGTCGGCGCTCACGGCAACGAAGCCTTCGCCGCTGCGCGCGTTGGCGATGCGCACCACCTCGCTGGTGGCGCGCGCCACGGCGGCCTCGTCGTCGCCGACGATGTCGCCGACCAGCACCATCTTCGGCAACCCCGCGCTGCCGGTCGCCGACAGGGCCCGCTTGCTCTTGGTGGTGTAGCCCACGGCGCGCAGGTAGCGGTCGTCCAGGTGCTCCAGGCCCGCGAGCTTGACCTCGCTTTGCGCGAACAGGTAGTCCTTGATCTCCACGATGCTGGGCACCGCGTCCTTCGGGCTGCCGAAGAACTCCAGGCACACCGTGCGGGTGTGCGCGGGCATGCGGTGCACGATCCAGCGCGCGCTGGTGATCAGGCCGTCGCAGCCTTCCTTCTGGATGCCGGGCAGTCCGGCGAGGAACTTGTCAGTGACGTCCTTGCCCAGGCCTTCCTTGCGGAACACGCTGCCCGGGATGTCCAGCCGCTCGCTGCGTTCCAGCTTGCGCCCGCTGGCGTCGAGGTATCGCAGCTCGAAGCTGGCCACCTCCACGTCGTGGATCTTGGACAGGTTGTGGTTCAGGCGCACCACCTCCAGCCACTTGGCCTCGGGCGTCACCATCTTCCAGCTGGCCAGGTTGTCCAGCGCCGTGCCCCACAGCACGGCCTTCTTGCCACCGGCGTTCATGGCCACGTTGCCGCCCACGCAGCTGGCCTCGGCGCTGGTGGGGTCCACGGCGAACACGTAGCCGGCCCGCTCGGCCGCATCGGCCACGCGCTGAGTCACCACGCCGGCTTCGGTCCACACCGTGGGCACCGGGCGGTCGACGCCCGGCAGCCGCATCATCTCCACCCCGCTCATCGATTCGAGCTTCTCGGTGTTGATGACAGCGCTCTTCCAGGTCAGCGGTACCGCGCCGCCGGTGTAGCCGGTGCCGCCGCCGCGCGGAATGATCGTCAGGCCCAGCTCGATGCAGCCGGCCACCAGCCGCGCCACCTCGGCTTCCGTATCCGGCGTGAGCACGACGAAGGGCATCTCGACGCGCCAGTCGGTGGCATCGGTGACGTGCGAGACGCGCGCGAGGCCGTCGAACTTGATGTTGTCGCGCCCGGTGTGGCCGCCCAGCACCTGGCGCGTGCGGCGGCGCAGGTCCCACACCTCGCGGAAGTGGGCGGCAAAGCGCTTCACCGCGTAGCGGGCCGCTTCGAGCAGCTCGCCCACCAGGGCATCGCGTTCGGGGTCGACCTGCGGCGTGCGGCGCCTGGCCACCTCGGCCAGGCGGTGCTCGAGCGCGTCGATCAGCATCTGCCGGCGCTTGGGGTTCTCCAGCAGGTCGTCTTCGAGGTACGGGTTGCGCTGCACGACCCAGATGTCGCCCAGCACCTCGTAGAGCATGCGCGCGCTGCGGCCGGTGCGGCGCTCGGCGCGCAGCTGGTCGAGGATGGACCAGGCGCGCGCACCGAGCAGCCGGATGGCGATCTCGCGGTCGGAGAATGACGTGTAGTTGTAGGGAATCTCGCGCAGGCGGGGCGCGGGCTCTGCGCCCTGCGGTGCCTGGGCGGCCTGCGCGGCCGCGGAAGGGAAGGGCGCATTCATAGGGTTAGTGCGGATGCTACCGGACGGCCCGCTTCGCACTTTCGTGTAGCGTGCATCCTCCATCGGGCTTGCGAAACCGCACCGGCGCCCGGCTTTCGCCGGGCTTACCCGGGTTCCCCTGAACGCCCATCCATGACAGAAATCCAGGTGTCACACGGGCCGACCAGACTGCGGGATTCGGCCCATCGTTTTTTTCAGGAGAGCGTGATGCACAAGTTCAAGAAACTCGGCTCGGCTGTCGCGTTGGCGGCAGCGGCCGTCTTCGCCGCGCCGGCACAGGCCCAGGTCGAAATCCAGTGGTGGCATTCGATGGGCGGCCAGCTCGGCGAGTGGGTCAACGGCCTGGCCAAGGGCTTCAACGACAGCCAGAAGGACTACAAGGTCACTCCCGTCTTCAAGGGCACCTACCCCGAGAGCTTCGCCGCGGCGATCGCGGCGTTCCGCGCCGGCAACGCGCCCAACATCCTGCAGGTGTTCGAGGTCGGCACGGCGAGCATGATGGCCAGCAAGGGCGCCATCGTGCCGGTGGACCAGGTGATGAAGACCGCCGGCGTGAAGTTCGATTCGTCGGTCTACGTGCCGGCGGTCTCGGGCTACTACACCGCGCCCAACGGCCAGATGCTCAGCCTGCCGTTCAACAGCTCGACCACGGTGTTCCACTTCAACAAGGACGCCTTCAAGGCCGCCGGCCTCGACCCCGACAAGCCGCCCAAGACCTGGCCCGAGGTGACGCTGGCGGCGGCCAAGCTGAAGGCGGCGGGCCACAAGTGCCCGTTCACCACCAGCTGGCAGAGCTGGACGCAGCTGGAGAGCTTCAGCGCCTGGCACAACGTCGAGTTCGCCACGTTGCGCAACGGCTTCAACGGCCTGGGCACGCGGCTGGCCATCACCACGCCGCTGCACCAGCGCCACATCGAGAACCTGGCCAACATGTCGCAGCAGGGCCTGTTCGTCTACAAGGGCCGCAACAACGCGGCCGACGCCACGTTCGTCTCCGGCGAGTGCGCCATGACCACCGGCAGCTCGGCCCTGTACGGCGCAATCAAGCGCAACGCCAAGTTCGCCGCCGGGATCAGCACGCTGCCGTACTACCCCGACGTGCCCGGCGCGCCGCAGAACACCGTGATCGGCGGCGCCAGCCTGTGGGCCATGGCCGGCAAGAAGCCCGAGGAGTACAAGGCCGTGGCGGCGTTCTACAAGTACCTGTCCGAGCCGCAGGTGCAGGCCAAGAGCCACCAGGAGACGGGCTACCTGCCGATCACCGGCGATGCCTTCGGCATCACCGAGAAGAGCGGCTTCTACAAGGCCAACCCCGGCACCGACGTGAGCGTCACACAGATGATCCGCAAGGTCACCGACAAGTCGCGCGGCATCCGCCTTGGCAACTTCGTGCAGATCCGCACCATCCTCGACGAAGAGCTCGAACAGGTGTGGGCCGGCAAGAAGAGCGCCACACAGGGCCTGCAAGACGCCAAGAAGCGCGGAGACGCCGAACTGGAGAAGTTCGAGAAAGCGAACAAGGGCTGAAGCCCTTGTTCGCTTCGCGGTAGCGCCGTGAGGCGCTACTGCAAAGCCCAAGCCATCGCATGGCCGTCGAAAAGCGCGTCCGCTTCAAGAGCTGGTGGTTGCCCTGGGCGCTGGTGGCGCCGCAGATGGCCATCATCCTGGTGTTCTTCTTCTGGCCCGCGGTGCAGGCGCTGTACAGCAGCGTGCTGCAGCAAGACGCCTTCGGCACCAGCGTCACCTTCACCGGGCTGGAGAACTTCAAGGCGCTGTTCGCCGACGACACCTACCTGGCGTCGTTCAAGACCACCGCGGTCTTCTCGGTCTGGGTGGCGGGTCTGGGGCTGACGATCTCGCTGCTGCTGGCGGTGATGGCCGACCGCGTGATCAAGGGCTCGCGCCTCTACAAGACGCTGCTGGTGTGGCCCTATGCCGTGGCACCGGCGGTGGCCGGCATCCTGTGGCTGTTCATGTTTGCGCCGTCGATCGGCGTGGTGACCTACGCGCTGCGCGCGATGGGCCTGAACTGGAACCACCTGCTCGACGGCACCGACGCGATGATCCTCATCGTGCTGGCCGCGGTGTGGAAGCAGATCTCGTACAACTTCCTGTTCTTCCTCGCCGGGCTGCAAAGCGTTCCGAAGAGCCTGATCGAGGCCGCGGCCATCGACGGCGCCGGCCCGTGGCGCCGCTTCTGGACCGTGCAGTTCCCGCTGCTCACCCCGACCACCTTCTTCCTGCTGGTCATCAACATCATCTACGTCTTCATCGACACCTTCGCCATCATCGATGCGGCCACCTCGGGCGGGCCGGGCAAGGACACGGCGATCCTCGTCTACAAGGTGTACTTCGACGGCATCAAGGCGCTCGATCTGGGCAGCTCGGCGGCGCAGTCGGTGGTGCTGATGGTGATCCTCGTCGCGCTCACCGTCGTGCAGTTCCGCTACGTCGAGCGCCGGGTCCACTACTGAGCCACACCGGCCTGACCTCATGATCGAGAACCGGCCGCTCGCCACCTTCCTCGCGCACCTGACGCTGATCATCGGCGTGCTGGTCGTCGCCTTCCCGGTCTACCTGACCTTCGTCGCCAGCACGCAGACGGCCGAGCAGATCGTGCAGAACGTGCCGATGTCGCTGCTGCCGGGCAGCAACATCGTCGAGAGCTACCGGCTGGCGCTGTTCGGCGGCCAGACGGCCTACGGCAGCAAGCTGCCCCCGGCCGGGCCGATGCTGCTGGTGAGCCTGATCTCCGCGCTGGTCATCTCGATCGGCAAGATCACGATCTCGCTGCTGTCGGCGTTCGCGGTGGTGTACTTCCGCTTCCCGTTGCGCGGCCTGGTGTTCTGGATGATCTTCGTGACGCTGATGCTGCCCGTGGAGGTGCGCATCCTGCCGACTTACAAGGTGGTCAGCGACCTGGGCATGCTCAACACCTATGCCGGCCTGACGATCCCGCTGATCGCCAGTGCCACGGCGACGTTCCTGTTCCGCCAGTTTTTCCTCACCGTGCCCGACGAGCTGGTGGAGGCCGCGCGCATCGACGGCGCCGGCCCGATGCGCTTCTTCAAGGACGTGCTGCTGCCGCTGTCGACCACCAGCATCGCGGCGCTGTTCGTCATCCAGTTCATCTACGGCTGGAACCAGTACCTGTGGCCGCTGCTGATGACCACCGATCAGAGCATGTACCCGGTGGTGATGGGCATCAAGAGCATGATCAGCGGCGGCGACGCGGCCACCGAGTGGAACGCGGTGATGGCCACCGCGATCCTGGCCATGCTGCCGCCGGCGCTGGTGGTGATCCTCATGCAGAAGTGGTTCGTCAAGGGCCTTGTCGATTCCGAGAAGTAGAAGCAGGTACGACCGATGGGTGCCATTTCCCTCCGCAACGTCGAGAAGACGTACGCCCCCGGCACCAAAGCCGCGGTGAAGGTGATCCACGGCGTCAATGCCGAGATTGCCGACGGCGAGTTCATCGTCATCGTCGGCCCCAGCGGCTGCGGCAAGAGCACGCTGCTGCGCATGGTGGCGGGGCTGGAAGAGATCACCGGCGGCGAGATCGCCATCGGCCCGCGCGTCGTGAATCAGCTCGAGCCGAGCGAGCGCGACATCGCGATGGTGTTCCAGAACTACGCGCTGTACCCGCACATGAGCGTGTACGACAACATGGCCTACGGGCTGAAGATCAAGAAGGTCGCCAAGGCCGACATCGATGCGCGCGTGGCCAAGGCGGCGAAGATCCTCGAGCTGTCGCACCTGCTGGACCGCAAGCCGCGGCAGCTCTCCGGCGGCCAGCGCCAGCGCGTGGCGATGGGCCGCGCCATCGTGCGCGAGCCGGCGGTGTTCCTGTTCGACGAGCCGCTGTCCAACCTGGACGCCAAACTGCGCGCGCAGACGCGGCTGGAGATCCAGAAGCTGCACGGAGAGCTGGGCATCACGTCGCTGTTCGTGACCCACGATCAAGTCGAGGCGATGACACTCGGCCAGCGGCTGATGGTGATGAACGGCGGGCGCATCGAGCAGATCGGCTCACCCGAGGAGGTGTATTCGACGCCGGCCACCACCTTCGTCGCCGGCTTCATCGGCAGCCCGCCGATGAACCTGCTGCAGGGCACGGCCGACGGCGCGCGCTTCACCGTCGGCGCCGACGTGCTGGCGCTGCCGCAGCCCGCCCCGCGTGCGGGCCCGCTGACCCTGGGCGCGCGGCCCGAGCATGTGGAGATCGACCCGCAGGGGGCGTGGGCGCTGAAGGTCGAGGTGCAGGAGATGCTGGGCGCCGAGCGGCTGGTGCACGGCCGCGTCGGTGAGGCCTCGTTCACGCTGCGTGTCGCCGGCCACGTGCCGGCGCCGAAGACGGGCGAGGTGATCCGCCTGCGCGTGACGCCCGAGCACCTGCACTGGTTCGACGCGCAAAGCGGCGCGCGGGTGTGAACCCGGGCCGGGCGGGCGCCGCCAGCAACCCCGGTCACCGAGTGACGAGGGTGCGCGTCACCTGAACGACGGAGCGACGTGAGCGACGTGATGACCCCCTGGCCCTACCCCTTGTGGATCGCGCACCGCGGCGCGGGCAAGCTGGCGCCGGAGAACACGCTGGCCGCGTTCCGCCTCGGGGCCAGCCACGGTTACCGTGCCTTCGAGTGCGACGTGAAGCTGTCGGCCGACGGTGTGCCCTTCCTGCTGCACGACGACACGCTGGAGCGCACCACGCCGGCCCAGGGCACCGCCGGCCAGCGGCCGTGGGGCGAGCTGTCGCGGCTGGATGCCGGCGGGTGGCTGAACCGCCACTACGCGGGTGAACCGCTGCCCAGCTTCGAGGCCATCGCCGCCTACGTGCTGCGCAACGGCGTCCTGCTCGACGTGGAGATCAAGCCCACGCCCGGGCTCGAGCACCACACGGGCGTCGAGGTGGCCCGGGCCTGCGCGGCGCACTGGCGCGGCGCGGCCACGGCGCCGCCGCTGCTGAGCTCGTTTCGGCCCGAGTCGCTGCAAGGCGCGCGCGAGGCGGCTCCCGAGCTGCCGCGCGCGCTGCTGCTGGACACGCTGTGGGAAGGCTGGGCCGGCGTGGCGCAGGCGCTGGACTGTGCCGCGGTGATCACCCAGTACCGGCTGATGACGGCCGAAGTCATCGGCGCGGTGCATGCGGCGGGTCGGCGCGCGCTGTGCTACACGGTCAACGACGCCGCCGAGGCGCGCCGGCTGCTCGGCCTGGGCATCGACGGGATCATCACCGACGCGGTGGACCGCTTTTCGCCGAGCGCTGCGGGGCTGTTCGAGTGAGGTGAGTGGTCTGATCTGAACTCGACTCTGCTTGGGGCGATCGGGGCGCAACGCTTGCGGGGCGACGGGACCGAGTTGCCGGGATTGCCTGCTTGCGTGGTGGCGGGGCCGAGTCGCCGGGGTTGCTTGCCTACGTGGTGGCGGGACCGGGCCGCCGGGGTGCCCTGCTCCGCGAATGTCCTTCTCTGAGTGCCCTGCTTTGCAGGGCACTCAGATGCATCCTTGATTTCGCTGCGCAGGGCACCCCGGTGGCCCGGTCCAGGCACGCGCTGCGGCGTACGAGCGCGCGACGACCGACCCCCTGTGCATCGCCAAGGCCGCCGGGTGGTCGGCGCAGCGAAATCAAGGGGGCATCGGGGGGCCGAGCGCAGCTCGGCCGCCCGAAGAGGACATTCGCGGAGCCGACCACCCGGCGGCCTTGGCGCGCCACACACCTCGAAGTGCCTAGGCAACTGTGCCGGAACGTGTCGGCCGGTGCGCCCACCAGGGGCCGCCGTTACCTCGCTCACAGCTGCCGCGCTAGGTGTAGCGCCGGGCCTGCGCTCCACTGCGGGGCATGCGCTCGACACCATGCACCAGGGGGCTTTGCGGCCCGCAGCCCGGC
This sequence comes from Rubrivivax sp., assembly GCA_016788525.1. Classification (GTDB taxonomy): domain Bacteria; phylum Pseudomonadota; class Gammaproteobacteria; order Burkholderiales; family Burkholderiaceae_C; genus Rubrivivax. Next base: position 9,742 of record JAEUPD010000088.1, on the reverse strand, counting down.
TCGTCCCGCGAGGCATGGGCCGCGTCGGCCATCGCCGCCCTGGGATCCCGGGCCGCTCGAGTTGGCGCGCTCCTTGCCGCGCTGGCGCTGGCCGGCTGCGGCGGCGGCAACTCCGGCACACCCACCGCGGCGGGAAATGGCCCGGCGGCGCCCGCGGCGCCAGCCCCGCAACCCGCCCTGGTCGTCAACGCCTTCAGCCCGGCCAGCGGCCCGGCCGGCACCGTGGTGTCGGTCACCGGCACGGGGCTCGATGGCGTCACCGGCGCCACCGTCGGCAACGCGCCGGCCAACTTCGCCAAGATCTCCGCCACGCAGCTCAGCGTGACGGTGCCCATCGGCGCCGCCAGCGGCCGCATCAGCGTGACGGCCGGCGGGCGCACCGCCGCGTCGGGCAACGACTTTGTCGTGGCGGGCGCAGCACCGCCTCCGTCGCCGGTGCCTGTTCCCACGGTGGCGACGGTGTCACCCACCACCGTGATCGCCGGCTTGGGCCGTCTGACGCTGAGCGGCAGCGCGCTGGACCAGGTGGCCGGCGTGCGCCTGGCCGGTACCGCGCTGACGATTGCGAGCCAGAGCGCCACCGGCCTCGTGCTGCAGGTGCCGGGCTCGCTGGCCGCCAGCGCCGCGGCAACGCTGAGCATGACCGACCGGGCCGGCACCACGCGCAACGTGGCGCAGCCGATCGCCGTGCTGGAGGCGCTGGCGGTCACCGGCTTCACGCCGGCGAGCGTGGCGCGTGGACAGGCGGTGACGATCAATGGCCGCGGCCTGGACCGGGCGAGCGCGGTGCGCTTCGGCGGCAACGCCAGCGCGGCGGTGGCCAGCCGCAGCGGCACCACGGCCATCACCGCGGTGGTGCCGGCCACGGCGCTCAACGGCGCCGTCACCGTCATTGGCAGCACCGTCGGCGCGGTCACCGAGCAGGCAGTCTCGCCCGCATCGCTCACGGTGCTGGAGCCGATCGTCGTGACGCCACAGGTGCACAACGTGGCCGCGGCCGGCACGCCGGTCACGATCAGCGGCACCGGGCTCGCGCAGGTGAACGCGGTGCAGGTCGGGACGACGGGCGCCACCATCACGGCGCAGACCGCCACGGCCCTCACGTTCGCCGTGCCGGCGGGGGTGACTTGCGGCGCGATCACGTTGCGGGCCGCGGGCCTGCCCGACGTGCCCGCGGGCTCCGTGGTGGTGGGGCCGGGTTGCGCGGTGCGCGCTGCGGCGGTGGAGTTCGCGCAGCTCATGTCGCAGCCGGCCGGCGACACCTACCAGCGCCTGTCGGCCGGCCGCGAGACCTGGGTGCGGGCCTATGTCACGGCGGCTGCGGCGGGCACGCCGGCGCCAGCCGTGCGTGCCATCGGCACCAGCGGCAGCGGCCAGTTCCTCGGCACGCTGAACCTGGCCGGCCCGGCCACGCTGCCGGTGCTGGCGCCGGCTGCCGTGGTAACCACCGCGATGCGCTACGACGAGGCCACGAGCTTCAACGCCGAGCTGCCCGCGGGCTGGGTTCAGCCGGGGCTGCGGGTGCGTATCGAGTTGGGTGATGCTGCGGCGCCGGTGGCCACCACCGAGGCCGCGCCGCTGGTGGTGGCCAGCGGCGGGCTGCGCGTGGTGCTGGTGCCGCTGGTCTCCGGGGCCAACGCGCCCACGCTGCCCCCGGCCGCCGAGGTGCTGGCCGAAGTGCAGCGCAAGCTGCCGATCCCGGCCGGCGAGATCAGCGTGCGCGTGCGCGCGCCGTACACGCTGACCTCGGTGACCAGTGGCGTGAGCGAGTCGGCGCAGTGGTCCGCGGCGCTGTCGGAGCTGGAGCGGCTGCGCGACACCGAGGCGCCAAACGACCTCTACTACGGCATGGTGCGGCCGATGGTCAGCGCCGGCATCGCCGGCATCGGCTATGTCAACAGCATCGGCTCGAGGTCGCCGGGGCTCTCGTCGCTGGGCTGGGACGCCTCGCGCACGAGCTGGCGCCGCACGATGATCCACGAGCTGGGCCACAACCTGAGTCGCCAGCATGCGCCGTGCGGCAGCGTCTCCGGGGCGGACTCCAGCTACCCCTACGCCAACGGGGCGCTCGGGCCCACGCCGCTGTTCGACGTGCTGGCCAACGACGTGCTCTCGCCCACCGGGCAGAGCGACATCATGGGCTACTGCAACGGCAGCTGGTTCTCCGACTACAACCTGAACGGCGTGATGCGCTTCCTGGAGGCGCGGCCGCAGGCGCTGAAGGACGTGGCGGCCAAGCCCGGCAGTGACACCGACCTCATCGTGGTGGCCGGCACCGTGGACGCTGCCGGCCGCGTCGACCTGGCGCCGGTGCGCACCGTGCGCGCCGACGGCCGGCCCGAGGCGCCGGCGGCGGCCGATGGAAAGTACCTGCTGCGCATCGTGATGGAAGACGGCCGCACCATCGAGCGCCGCTTCGACCTGGTGGCGCTCGACCACGCCCCGGGCGAGGGCCACTTCCTGCTGCGCCTGGCGCACCCCGGCGGGCGCCTGGCATCGGTCGAAGTGCAGGGCGACCGGCGCGTCATGGCGGCCCGGGCGGCGCGCAAGACCACGCCTGCGGGCAGCGTGACGGGTGCGCCAGCGGGACCCACGGTCGGGCCGCTGGCGGCGGCGGGCCCGTGGGCCGAAGTGGCGCGCCAGGGCGACGCGCTCGTGCTGCAGTGGGATGCCGATGCAAAGCCACATGCCACGCTGACGCTGGTGGTGGCGGGCCAGCGCCATGTGCTGGCGCTGGACGCAGCGGGCGGCCGCTGGCGCATCGCGGCCGAGGCTGTGCGCGAACTGCCCGCCGGTGGTGAGTTCGAAGTGAGCCTCTCGGATGGCGTGGAATCGGTGCTTCTTGTCGTGCCTCGGCGCTGAACCCGCTGAGCCGTGAATATCGCCGCGCAGACTGGCAGAAGCGGCTGCGTTCGAAGAGGCGGATGAGCATCCTTGCAGGCGCGCAGGGATTCGCTCTGCGTTGCGCGCCGAGAGGTGGTGGCGCGCCAAGGCCACCGGGCGGTCGGCTCTGCTCGTGTCCTTTTTCGACTGCCCTGCTGCGCAGGGCACTCGAATGCACCCTTTACCTCGCTGAGCCGACCACCCGGCGGCCTTGGCGAGCCGAACCGCTGCGGTCAGCGTGCGCCCGTACTCCACCCGGCGTGCCGGATCGGGCCGATGGGGTGCCCAGCGCAGTGAAGTAAAGGATGCATCCGAGTGACCAGCAAAGCTGGGCACTCGGAAAAGGACATGAACGGAGCGGGGCACCCCGTCGGCCCGATCCCGCCACCTTCCGGCGGAGTGCGACAACACCCAGAACGACTTCTGATCGATTTATCGCGACGTGGTATCAGGTGGCGCGCCGCGCGCGCTCACATCGGCCGGACATCCGCCTCCAGCCCCAGCCAGTCGGTCGGCTCGTCGGGCCGGGGCAGCTGGCGCAGTTCGCGGACCAGCTTGAGCCGCCAGGCCGCCAGCGCCAGCAGCAGCGACACGACCGCGGCGAACACCAGCGCCGAGCGCAGCCCGACGTGTTCGCCGAGCCAGCCGCCGAGCAACGCCCCGGGCCCGGCGGCCAGCAGCGTGAGCCAGCGCATCGTGCTCGTCATGCGGCCCAGCAGCGGCTCGGGCGTGACGGCCTGTCGAAGCGCCAGGAAGTTGATGAAGATGAAGATCGCCCCCGCGGCGAACATCGCCATCATCAGCGCGAACGCCGCCACGCCCAGCGGCCCCGCCGGGGTGGCGGCAGCCACCAGCCAGCCCACGCCGGTGATGGCGTAGCCCATCACCAGGCACGGGCCGGGGCCGATGCGCTGGCTGACGCGGCGGCCGGCCAGGCTGCCGAAGATGGTGCCCACCCCCACGGCCATGAAGCACAGCCCCACCTCTTGCTCCGACAGGCCCAGCGTGCGCGTGGCAAAGAGGATCTGGACCGTGACGGCCGCGTAGTGCGCCATCTGCCAGGCCCCCATCAGCACCGCCAGCACCACCAGCAGCCGCTGGCCGGTGACGAAGCGCAGGCCGGCCATCAGGTCGCGCCAGAAGGACGCGAGCCCGGGCGCCGCGGCGTCGCGGCGTTCGTGCACGCGCATGCCGCGCAGGATGGCCGCCGAGGCCACCAGCAGCACGGCATTGACCAGCAGCGTGACCGGCGCACCCAGCAGCTTGACCAGCAGGCCCGCGATGCCCGGCCCCACCACCTCGGCCCCCGAAGAGGCCAGCACGTTCTTGGCGTGCGCCTCGACCAGCCGCTCGCGCGCCACCACCTGCGTGAGCACGATCTGCGCGGCACTGCCCGACACCGTGTGCACCGTGCCGAGGACGAAGCCGACCACGTACAGCCAGCCCATCGTCAGAGCGCCCAGCCACCACATCAGCGGCACGCTGGCCGCACCCACCGCCACCAGCAGCTCGCCCCACACGTACACCGGCAGCTTGCGCACGCGGTCGAGCCACACGCCCGAGGGCAGCGACAGCAGCAGGAAGGGCACCAGCTCGATGGCGGTGAGCAGGCCCATCTGGGTGGGCGTGGCCTTCAGCAGCACCGCCGCGGTGAGCGGCAGCGCCAGCATCATGATCTGGTTGCCGAACGACGCCGTGAGGATCGAGCTCCACAGCCGCCGGTAGCTGGCGTCGCGCCACAGGTCGCCGGCCGGCAGCCGCGGCAGGCGCAGGCGGTCGGCAAGGGTGTCGAGGCGGCTCAAGCGGCGAGCGCCCAGGGCCCGTGCGGCGGCCGCGGCGCGCCCGGGGCGGTGGCCCGCGCCGACGGCGCGTCGAGCGCGGCCGCCTCTCGTGCCTCGCTTGCGGCGACGAATCCCCGGCGAATCACGACCTGTAGTCGGCGTTGATGCTGACGTAGTCGTGCGAGAGGTCGCAGGTCCACACCAAGGCCTCGGCCGCCCCCCGGCGCAGGTCGACGCGGATGGTGATCTCGCTTTGCTTCATCACCCGCTGGCCCATCTCCTCGCGGTACTCGGGGTGGCGCCCGCCCGCGCGCACCACGTGCACGTCGTCGAGGTAGAGGTCGATCAAGCCCTGGTCGAGGTCGGTGATGCCGGCGTAGCCCACCGCCGCGAGGATGCGGCCGAGATTCGGGTCGCTGGCGAAGAACGCGGTCTTCACCAGGGGCGAATGCGCCACGGCGTAGGCGGCCAGGCGGCACTCCTGGACCGAGCGGCCCCCCTGCACGTGCACGGTGATGAACTTGGTGGCGCCTTCGCCGTCGCGCACGATGGCCTGGGCGAGCTGCTCGGCCACCGCACCCACCGCCTCGCGCAACGCGCGGCCCTCGGCGCTTTCCAGCGAGGTGATCGGCGTGTGGCCGGCGCGCTGCGTGGCCATCAGGATGAGCGAGTCGTTGGTGCTCATGTCACCGTCGATCGTGATGCGGTTGAAGCTGCGGTCGGCGGCTTCCTTCAGCAGCGGCCGCAGCAGCTCGGGCGCGATCGCGGCGTCGGTGGCGACGAAGCCGAGCATCGTGGCCATGTCCGGGCGGATCATGCCGGCGCCCTTGCTGATGCCGCTGACGTGCACCGGCTTGCCGCCGATCTCGAGGCGGCGCGAGGCGGCCTTCGGTACCGTGTCGGTGGTCATGATGCCTTCGGCGGCCTCGGCCCACGCCGCGCCGTCGGCCGGGCGCAGCGCCGCCAGCGCCTTGGGCAGGCCGGCCTCGATGCGCTCGACCGGCAGCACTTCCATGATGACGCCGGTGGAGAACGGCAGCACCTGGCGCGGCTCGATGCGCAGTTGCGCGGCCAGTGCCTCGCAGGTGCGGCGCGCACGTGCCAGGCCATCGGCACCGGTGCCGGCGTTGGCGTTGCCGGTGTTGATGACCAGTGCGCGTACGCCGCCGCCGCCGGTACCGGCCAGGTGGTCACGGCACAGCTGCACGGGCGCCGCGCAGAAGCGGTTGCTCGTGAAGACACCGGCCGCCGCCGCGCCCTCGTCGAGCACGAACACCACGAGGTCGCGCCGGTTGACCTTGCGGATGCCGGCCATGGCGGTGCCGAGGCGCAGGCCGGCCACAGGGTGCAGCAGCGCAGGATCAGGGGGGCTGAGGTGGACCGGCATGGCGGGGCTTGCAGTTGAAGTGGTGCAATGGGCTGCAAAGTGTAGGAGGACGCCAGGGGTCGGCTCTTGCGGCACGGGGCAGGTGGTCGAGCCGGGCTGTCGGGATGGGCTGCGGCGATCGGCTGTCGCGATCGGCTGTCGCGATCGGCTGTTTCTGCGGCAGAGTTGCGTCGGACGGCACGGCGGGGCGCTGCGGTGTGTGGCCGGTCGCGATCGATACACTGGCGGCATGTGGCATCGGACGTTGTGCCTGGGGGGGCTGCTGGCGGCATCGGCGGCATGCTCGGGCGCGGGCAGCGACGTGCCGCCGCGCCCGGGCGGCGCGCCCTCGGTGTCCGCCGCGGGTGCTGAGGGCCGGGCCGGGCAAGGCGGGCCGCCGCCTCGGTCGGCGTCCGGGGTCGCGGCAGGTGCCGACGAATCGCAGGCGTTGCACGCCGAGCTGATGCGCCTGATCGGCCCGGCAGCCTGCCGCGAGGACAGCCAATGCCGCGTGCTGCCGCTGGGCGCCAAGCCCTGCGGCGGGCCCGAGGGCCATGTGGCGTGGTCCACCGTCGGTACGGACGCCGCCAGGCTCCGGTCGCTTGCCGAGCGCTACCGCGTGGCGCGTGCCGCGCGCAATCAACGGCTTGGCCTGGTGTCCGACTGTGCGGTCGTGTTGGAGCCGCCGGTGCGCTGCGTGCCCGATGCTGGCAGTCCGCTGGGTGGCCGGTGCCAGGCGCAGGTCGGCCGCGGCGGACCGGCGCTGCTGACCCGCTGAAGCGGGGAGGACCTCGCCGACCTTGGCGAGTCCGGCCCGCGGCACGGTCGCGCGGCATGACAGTCGGGTTCCATGCACCCCCTTGAACAGGGGTGCCTGCGACAAGGAAAACACCGAGACAGGGCAGGGTGGTCCGATGCAGCATCACCGCTCTGGTGTCGTGATGTCGCAAGGGATCGCACGAGGTCGCGGAGTCGGGACCATGGCCTTCGGTGGCGTGCGCATGCGGCGTTTGTTCGTTTCTTGTCGGGTCCCGGCCGAGCGCCGCAGTGGCCCATTGATGGAGGAATGCCTGTGAAGAAGAGTGCCAGTGTGCGCATGCCGCGCGCCAGGTTGGCGGTGCTGTCGTTGGCGGCGTGTGCCGCGATGGCCGGCCTGGTGGCGATGCCGGCCCATGCGCAGGAAACCGCTTCCGTTTCCGTCGATGCGGCCGAAGGTGGCCGCCTGTGGTTCATTGAGCTGGTGGGCAAGCCCAGCATCGAAGGCCGGGCCGCGGCCACGGTAAAGGCCGATCAGGCCGCATTCCGCACCGCCGCCGCCAAGGCGGGGCTGCAGTTCACCGAGCGCCGTGCCTACAGCACGCTGTTCAACGGCCTGGCCGTGGCGATCAACCCGAACGACCGGCTGAAGTTCATGCGCGTGGCCGGCGTGAAGGCGCTGCATCCCATCGAGCAGATCAACGCGCCTTCGCCCGAAGAGGCCGCCGGCTCGGCCATCGACCTGTCGCGCGCGCTGACCCTGACCGGCGCAAACATCGCGCAGAACTCGCGCGGCCTCAGCGGTGCCAACATCAAGGTCGGCATCATCGACACCGGCATCGACATCGACCACCCGGCGTTCGGCGGCGGCGGCGTGCCCGGCGGCACGGCGTTTCCCTCAGCGCGCGTGGTCGCCGGCTGGGACTTTGTCGGCGACGGCTTCAATTCCGGTGGCAGTGGCGCGGCGCTGATCCCCGTGCCCGATGCCAACCCCGACGACTGCAATGGCCACGGCACGCACGTCGCCGGCATCGTCGGCGGCAACGGCGCGGGCATCAAGGGCGTAGCGCCGGCGGTCAAGTTCGGTGCCTACCGCGTCTTCGGCTGCGTCGGCAGCACCACGTCGGACATCATCCTCGAGGCGCTGGAACGCGCGCATGCCGACGGCATGCAGATCATCAACCAGAGCCTCGGTCTGGCGCGCCAGTGGCCGCAGTACCCCACCGCGCAGGCGACCTCGCGCCTGGTGAGCAAGGGCATCGTGATGGTGGCCTCGATCGGCAACAACGGCCCGGGCGGCTCGTCGCCCGACGCGCTGTTCGCCGCCGGCGCCCCGGGCGTGGGCAAGGACGTGATCGGCGTGGCGTCGTTCGACAACGCGCAGGCGGCGTTCACCGTCGGCGGCACGCCCTACGGGTACACGCCGGCCAGCGGCGCGCCGGCGGCGCCCACCAGCGGCAGCCTGGCGATGGCCAAGACGGGCACGCCGGCGGCCACCGCCGACGGCTGCAGCCCGCTGGCCGCGGGAAGCCTCACGGGCAAGGCGGCGCTCATCCGCCGCGGCGGCTGCACCTTCTACGCCAAGGCCTTCAACGCCCAGAGCGCGGGCGCTGCGGCCGTGGTGCTGTACAACAACGCCGCCGGTGCCGTGAATGCCACGGTGGCCGGTGCACCGCCCATCACGATCCCGGTGGTGGGCATCACCGCCGCGCAGGGGGCGACGCTCGATGCGGCCATTGCGGCCGGGCCAACCAACCTGACGTGGACGGCCGATTCGGTGGGCTACCCGTTCGGCACCGGTGGCCTGATCTCCGGCTTCAGCTCGTTCGGCCTGGCCGCCGACCTGAGCTTCAAGCCCGATGTCGGTGCGCCCGGCGGCGGCATCTTCTCGTCGTACCCGCTGGAGGCCGGCGGGTCCGCCGTGCTGAGCGGCACGTCAATGTCATCGCCGCACGTGGCGGGAGCAGCAGCGCTCATCCTGCAGGCGCAGCCAGGCGTGCCCGCCAACCTGATGGCCGCGGTGATGCAGAACCGCGCGCAGCCCAAGCTGTGGTCCGACAACCCGGACGCCGGCGTCCTGGACTTCACGTTCAGGCAGGGCGGCGGCATGCTGGACATCATCAACGTGCTCGACGGCAAGGCATTCGTGACGCCTTCGGACCTGTCGATCGGCGACAGCGACCCCGAGGACGGCGGCCCGTTCCCGCGTACCGTGACGGTGAACAACCAGAGCGGCGTGTGGACCAAGTGGAAGATCACCCACGAACCGGCGGCGGCCAGCGGCCCGAACTGCATTGCCCCGGCCTGCACGCCCGGGGGGCCCTACGCGCGGACCGCGACTTTCGTGAATGCGCCGGCCAACGTGAGCTTCGACACCACGGAGATCATCACGCCCTCGCGCGGCAACGCGACCTTCGTCGTGACGATCACGCCGAACGCCGGCCTGCCCGACCGCAGCCTGTACGGTGGCTACATCAAGCTGACCTCGGAGTTCGGCGAGGTGCTGCGCATCCCGTACTCGGGCATGAAGGGTGACTACCAGTCCACCCAGGTCATCACGCCGACGGCCAACGGCTTCCCGTGGCTGACCAAGTTCGACGGCGCGAGCTTCTTCAACCAGCCCGCGGGTGCCAGCTACACGATGGCCGGCAACGATGTGCCGTTCTTCGTCATCCACCTCGACCACATGTCGACTCGGCTGTGGTGGGAGGTGAAGGACGCCAACAGCGGACGCGTGGTGGGCAAGTTCAGCGACGAGGAGTGGGTGACCCGCAACTCGGCGCCGAGCAGCATCTTCGCCTACCCGTTCGACGGCGTCACGTTCCGCGGCAACCCGGGCAGCCCGACCGGCATCCGCACGCTGCCCAACGGCCAGTACTCGGCCACGGCGTGGGTGCTCAAGGCCAACGGCAACCCGTGGAACTACCGCCACTACGAGAGCTGGACGAGCCCGGTG
>JAEUPD010000142.1 GCA_016788525.1 Rubrivivax sp. | reverse complement strand
GCAGCGCCGCGCGGGATGCGATCGGCGCCCCGGAGCGAAGCGCAGGGGTCCCGGCTTGCTTGCAAGCCGGGTAGGCCGACGGTGTATCCGTCGGCCGTCATCGACGGCGGGCCCGCAGGGCCCGGCGGCGACGCCGGGCCTCGCGTCCCGCGCGGCGCTGCGCTTCGGGCCGGACCTCTGCTCGCCGCGACCTCCATGCGCGAATGGCAACGACGATCCGAACGGCCGGATTCAGCGGGCCCCCTCGCCCTGCAGCAGCGTCTGCCCCGGCGCCACGCGGGTGAAGCGCACCGGCTCGCGGCTGAGTGCCAGCGCCCCCTCTTGCTGCCGCACGACGATCGCCGTGGAACCTGCGAGGTCGCCGCAGGCGGGAAAGTCTTCGCGGTAATGCGCGCCACGCGAGTCTTCGCGCGCCAGCGCAGCGCGCGTGATGACGCGGCTCACGTCGACCAGACTCTTCAGGTTGAGCCAGTCGTGCCATGCGGTGTGCCAAGCACGCTGGCCGCCGCCGGGCACGCCGGTGGCGGCCAGCCGCGCGTCCAGCTCGGCCAGCGTGGCCTCGGCATGCTGAAGCGACCGCGCGCTGCGCAGGATGCCCACGTCGTCCCACATGCACGCGTACAGCGCCTCGCGCAGCGGTTCCAGGTCGCCGGGCGCGCGTTGCAGCGGGGCCTCATGGCGCTGCACCGCGGCAGCCAAGGCCGCCTCATCGGCCGCGTGCCACCCGGCACCGCCGGCCACCCAATCGGCCATGCGGTCGCCGGCGATGCCGCCGAACACGGTGGAGTTGGCTACGCCGTTGCCGCCCAGCCGGTTGGCGCCGTGCACGCCGCCAGTGTCCTCGCCGGCGGCGAACAGGCCCGGCAACTCTGTGCGCGTGTCGGGCGTGAACACCACGCCGCCCATCATGTAGTGCGCGGTGGGTACCACCTCGACGCGGCCACCGGCCAGGTCGAAGCCGCAGTCGGCGCAGCGCTCGACCATGCCCTTGAACTGACGCCGCACCTGCTCGGGCCCCAGGTGGTGCATCTGCAGCCACACGCCGCCGCCCGGGGTGGTGCGGCCTTCGCGTATCTCGCGATAGATGGAACGCGAGACGATGTCGCGCGTGGCGCGCTCGCCGCGCGGGTCGTAGCGGGCCATGAAGCGCTCGCCGGCGCCGTCGAGCAGCCAGCCGCCGGCGCCGCGCAGGCCCTCTTCGAGCACGGTGCCGGTCATGCGCGTGCCGGCGCCGGCCAGGAGGCCGGTGGGGTGGAACTGCACCATCTCCATGTCGCGCAGCGGCAGCCCGGCGCGCAGCGCCATCGCCAGGCCGTCACAGCTCTTGTCGCCCGAGGGCGTGTGGTAGCGGTACATGGTGGGCCCGCCGCCGGTGGCCAGCAGCACCGCACGGGCCTGCACGAACACGAAGTCGCCGCGGCGCATGTCGATCATCAGCACGCCAGCCAGCGCGTCGCCGGCGGGTGTCTTCACCAGCTCGACGGCGCGGTGCTCCTCCAGCCGCTCGATGCCGCGCGCCCACACCTGCTCGGCCAGCCGGTTGATGATCTCGATGCCGGTCAGGTCGCCCTTGTGCACCGTGCGGTCGAAGGTCTGGCCGGCAAAGGCCTTCTGGTGGATGGTGCCGTCGGGGTTGCGGTCGAAGAAGCAGCCCAGCTCGTTCTCCAGCTCGCGCACGCGCTCCACCGCGGTGGACACGAGAGTCCAGGCCAGTTCCTGGTCGGCCAGCCAGGCGCTGCCGGTGATGGTGTCCATGAAGTGCCGTTCGACCGAGTCACCCGGCGCCAGCGCCACGTTGTAGCCGCCCTGCACCATGCGCGTGCAGCCGCACTTGCCGAGCAGGCCCTTGACCGCGACGGTGATCTTCAGCTGCGGGGCGCGCTGGTGCGCGTGCAGCGCGGCGAACAGCCCCGCGCCGCCCGAGCCGAGGATGAGGATGTCGGTGCGCAGGCGCCGCACCGCGGCCGCGGCCGCGGTCACTGGACGCCCCTGCGCGCTGCGCGCTGCGGGATGAGCGCCTGGCAAGGGCCCGGCACGCTCACACCTTCACCCCGAGCGAAGCCAGCACCTGCGCGCGCCGTGCCGCGCTGTCGGCCTGCACGGTGCGGTAGAGGCTGCCGCCGTGGCTGTCCATCGCCACCAGCAGCGGCCCGAAGTCGCGGATGCGAAAGCGCCACAGGCTCTCGGGGTTGAGGTCGTCGAGGTCGACGTCCTCGATCTGCTCGATCCAGGTGGTCTCCAGCGCCGCGGTGCCGCCGATGATGGCCAGGTACGCGCCGCCCAGCTCGGTGAAGGCGGCCAGGCTGCCCTCGCGCAGGCCGCCCTTGCCGACCACCAGGCGCACGCCCAGCTGGGCCATCAGCGGCCGCGTGAAGCGCTCCATGCGGTCGCTGGTGGTGGTGCCGATGCACACCGGCGCATAGCCGGCCGGGTGCTCGGGGCTTGGCGGCACCTTGCGCACGTTGGGCGCGGTGTGGATGACGGCGTGGCCGTGCAGGTTGAGCCGCGTCGTGCGGCCGCGGTCGAAGAGGTGGATCTGCGTGGCATCGCGGATGCCGAACAGCGTGTGCTGCAGCGTCACCGTGTCGCCGATGCGCAGCGCACGCACCTGTGCCTCGGTGGCGGGCATCGTCAGTTCGTGGTGGGCCATGGTGCGGGCGGGCGGGGGGGGTCAGAAGCCATAGCTCACGCCGGCGGGCGTGAAGGTGGCGCGGGCCCGCCGCGCCGAGTGGCACTGCATGTTCACCGCCACCGGGTTCATGGTGATGTGCGTGGCGGCGAGTTCGATGTGCACGGCAAAGGCGGTGGCGTCGCCGCCCAGGCCCTGCGGGCCCACGCCCAGCCGATTCACGGCCTCGGACAGCTGCACCTCGAGCGCGGCGCCGTCCGCGTCTGCGCAGCGGCTGCCCAGCGGCCGCGTGGCCGCGCGCTTGGCCAGCGCCACCACCAGGTCGCTGGTGCCGCCCAGCCCCACGCCCACGATGGTGGGCGGGCAGGTCTTGCCGCCGGCGCCGAGCACGCAGTCCACCACGAAG
>JAEUPD010000247.1 GCA_016788525.1 Rubrivivax sp. | reverse complement strand
TGCTGCCGCTGCTGGAAGCGCAGGCGCAGGCCGAGGCCAAGCGCTGCATGAGCTGCGGCCTGTGCTTCGAGTGCGACAACTGCGTCGTCTACTGCCCGCAGACGGCGGTGTTCAAGGTCAAGAAGAGCCAGAGCACCACCGGCCGTTATGTCGACACCGACTACGACAAGTGCATCGGCTGTCACATCTGCAAGGATGTCTGCCCCACGGGCTACATCCAGATGGGCCTCGGAGAGTAGATGGCCCCCCCCCGAAGCGTCTTCGGCGCCTCCCCCCCGGGGGGGCAACGCCAGCGGACCGGCAAAGCCGGATCCGCGGCGTTCGCTTGGCTTGATGCCGCGGTAGTGTTTGCGATGGTTGCTGGCCTCGGACTGGCCGCCAGCACCGTGCCGGGCGCCGCACTGGCGGCGCCTGCTATCGAACGCGCCATCAAAGGCGAGCGCTGCGTCGAAGACACCGCGCTGATGCGGCGCAACCACATGCGCTACCTGGAGCACCAGCGCGACGCCACGGTGCACGGCGGCATCCGTGGCGCCAGGCACAGCTTGAAGGGGTGCGTCGAGTGCCATGCCAGCGCGCGCACCGGCAGCGTGGCGGCGCAGCCCACCGACTTCTGCACCAGCTGCCACGCCTACGCGGCGGTGAAGATCGACTGCTTCGAGTGCCACGCGTCGCGGCCCGCGGCGGCGGGCGGGGGCAGGCCGTGACGCGCCGCGCGGTGCTCGGCATGGCCGCCGCCGGCCTGGCCGGCGTGATGCTGGCCCCGGGCATTCGTCTCGTCGAGGTCGCGCGGGCGGCCGACGGCGGCAAACCGTCTGCGGGTGCGAACCCGAAGGTGCGCTGGGGCATGTTGATCGACACCACGAAGTGCGCCAGCGGCTGCACCGACTGCGTGGACGCCTGCCGCACCGAGAACGGCCTGGCCCAGCCGAAGCACTCCACCGACGCACGCTGGATCCGCAAGATCGAGATCAAGGAAGTCAAGACCGGCCGCCAGGCCTCGGTGCCGGTGATGTGCCAGCACTGCGCCGAGCCGCCCTGCGTGGATGTGTGCCCCACCGGGGCCAGCTTTAAGCGGGCCGACGGCATCGTGCTCGTCGACCGGCACAGCTGCATCGGCTGCCGCTATTGCATGATGGCCTGCCCGTACAAGGCGCGCAGCTTCGTGCACGAGCCGCTGCACGACCAGAAGCCCGACGTGCCGCGCGGCAAGGGTTGCGTCGAGAGCTGCACGCTGTGCGTGCACCGGCTGGACCGCGGCGAGAAGAACACCGCCTGCGCCGAGGCCTGCACGAAGGCCGGCCACGGCGCCATCGTCTTCGGCGACCTCAACGACCCGGCCAGCGACATCGCGCGCCGCGTGCGCGAGGTGCAGACCCGGCAGCTGCGCGCCGACCTCAGGCTCGACCCCGGCGTGCGCTACCAGGGCCTCTGAGCACCGCCCGCGGCAGCAGCGAAGCAGCTCTCACCATGCATGGCCTCATCGACGAGCGGCGCGAGACGCGCAACTTCTGGGCGCTGCTGGCGTTCGGCCTCGCCGTGCTCGGCGCCGGCCTGCTGGCCGCGCACGAGATGGAAGTGCAGGGCCACATCATCACCGGCATGGACAACCAGGTGGTGTGGGGCCTGCCGCACGTCTTCGCCATCCTGATGATCGTGGCCGCCTCCGGCGTGCTCAACGTGGCCAGCATCGGCTCGGTGTTCGGCGAGAGCGTCTACAAGCTGCGCGCGCCCCTGGCCGGGCTGCTGTGCCTGGCACTGCTGGCCGGCGGCCTGATGGTGCTGATGCTCGACCTCGGGCGGCCCGAGCGCATCATCGTGGCAGCCACGCACTACAACTTCAAGTCGATCTTCGCCTGGAACGTCATCCTCTACAGCGGCATGGCCGCCATCGTCGCGGTGTACCTGTGGACGATGTTCGAGCGGCGCCTCGCCGGCTGGTCCAAGCCGGCGGGTGTGGCGGCGCTCGTCTGGCGCTTCATCCTCACCACCGGCACGGGTTCGATCTTCGGCTTCCTGGTGGCGCGGCAGGCCTACCAGTCGGCGCTGCTTGCGCCGTTGTTCATCGTGCTGAGCTTCGGCTGGGGGCTGGCGGTGTTCATGATCGTGCAGGCGGCGATGTACGGGTGGAACGGCGTCGAGCTGCCGGCCGGCGTGGAGCGGCGGCTCGCGCGGCTGCTGGCCATCTTCATCGGCGCGTCGCTGTACCTGGTGGCGGTGTTCCACATCACCAACCTCTACTACGCCCGGCAGGGCGACTTCGAGGCCTTCATCCTGCTCGGGCGCGGCGGTGGCGAAGAGTTCGCGCTGCTGTTCTGGGTGGGCTTCGTGTTGCTCGGCTCGGTGGCCCCGTTCGCGTTGCTGCTGTGGCCGGCGGTTCGGGGGCCGGTGGGCATGGGCGTGGCCGCGGGCCTGGTGGTGCTGGGGGGCTTCGCCTTCCTGTACGTCTTCATCATCGGCGGCCAGGCCTGGCCGCTGGAGATCTTTCCCGGCCACGTGGTGCGCAGTGATTTCGGCGACGGCCACGTCGCGCGCTACGTGCCGCGCTGGCCCGAGTTGCTGCTGGGCCTGGGCGGCGTGGCAGCGGCCTTCGTGCTGACCATCGTCGGCGTGCGTGTGCTGGACTTCCTGCCGCGCGACGAGCCTGTTGCCGCCGAACCCACGGCGCCGCCACCCTGAGACCGCGCCCGCCATGCACCTGCCGCGCCTCATGATCTCGGCTGCGCACAAGTCGTCGGGCAAGACGACGGTGGCGCTCGGCCTGGCCGCCGCCTGGGCTGCCGAGGGGCTGGCCGTGCAGCCGTTCAAGAAAGGGCCCGACTACATCGACCCGATGTGGCTCGCGCTGGCGAGCGAGCGCGGCGGCACGGGTGGCGCAGGTGGCGCGGTTGGCGCCGTTGGCCGGCCCTGCTTCAACCTCGACCCGCACCTGAGCGCGGCCGACGCCATCGTCGCGCGCGTCGCCGCCTCCGGCGCCGGCGCGGACATTGCGCTGGTGGAAGGCAACAAGGGCCTGTACGACGGCCTGGCGCTCGACGGCAGCAACAGCAACGCGGCGCTGGCCACGATGCTGGGCCTGCCGGTGGCGCTGGTGCTCGACGCGCGCGGCATGACGCGCGGCGTGGCGCCGCTGGTGCTGGGCTACCAGGCCTTCGATCGCAACGTCCGCATCGCCGGCGTGGTGCTCAATCGTGTCGGCGGCGCGCGCCACGAGGCCAAGCTGCGCGCGGTGATCGAGCACTACACCGATGTGCCGGTGCTCGGTGCGGTGGCCGAGGATGCGCGGCTGGCCATGCCCGAGCGGCACCTCGGCCTGCCGACCTGCGCCGAGCGAGAGGGGGTGCGAGCCTGGGTGGAGCAGGCCGGGCGCATCGTTGCCGGGCAGGTCGATCTGGCGCGGCTGCGGGAAATTGCCGCCTCCGCGCCAGCGCTGACCGGCCTGTTGCCGGCCTCACCTGCCCGCATCGGCACGCCGGCCCCGGTGCGCGTGGGCATCGCGCGCGACCGCGCCTTCGGTTTCTACTACGCCGACGATCTCGAGGCGCTGCGCGCGGCGGGTGCCGAGCTCGTCTTCATCGACACGCTGCACGACCAGGCCTTGCCGGCCGCGCTCGACGGCTTGGTCATCGGTGGCGGCTTTCCCGAGACGTCGCTCGACGCATTGCAGGCCAACGCGCCGCTGCGCGCGGCCTTGCGCGAGGCGATCCAGGCCGGGCTGCCCACCTACGCCGAGTGCGGCGGGCTCATGCTCCTGGCACGCAGCATCACCTGGCGTGGCCGGCGCGCCGAGATGGTGGGCGTGATCCCGGCGGACGCGGTGATGCACGAACGGCCGGTGGGCCGCGGCTACGTCGAGCTCGAGGAAACGGCCTCGATGCCGTGGCCGGCCGCCGATGCGCCCCGGCAGTCCCACGATGCGCCCGGCCGAGTTCGCGGCCACGAGTTCCATCACTCCAGCCTGGAGAACCTCGATGCCGCCGCGGTGTCGTTCGCCTATCGCGTGACGCGGGGCCATGGCATCGACGGGCGGCAAGACGGCCTGTGCATGCACCACCTGCTGGCCTCGTACAGCCACCTGCGCGGCGGCGCGGGGTCGAGGTGGCCGCAACGCTTCGTCGGCTACGTGCGCCAGTGCCGCGCCGCCGCTGGCGTCTCCAGCCCCACCACGCCGGCGGACCTGGCGTGCTGCCCTGCCTGAGCGCAGCAGATCGCGCATGGTGCCGCCCCGCATCGTGCTCGTCGGCTCGCGTGCGGTGGCCACGGATGCCGAGGGCTACCTGCTGGACCGCGGCGACTGGAGCGAGGGCTTCGCGCAGGCGCTGGCGCGCGAGGAGGGCCTGGTGCTGACGCCGGCGCACTGGGAGGTGATCCGCTTCCTGCGCGCGTATTACGACGAGCACGGCGTGCAGCCGCAGGTGCGCGTGATGATCCGGCACTTCACCGACCTCTGGGGCGCTGCTCGCGGCAGCAACCACGCGCTGCACGAGATGTTTCCGGTCGGCGGGCCGCAGAAGCAGGGCAACCGGCTGGCCGGCCTGCTGCGCACGAAGGGCGAGCATTGAGCGCGTCGACCCCGTCGCCGGGCCTCGGCCACGTGGCGCTGGTGGGCGCCGGCCCGGGCGACCCCGAGTTGCTGACCGTGCGCGCCGCGCGCCTCATCGCCGCGGCCGAGGTGGTGGTTTTCGACAACCTCGTCGGCCCCGGCGTGATGGCGCTCGTGTCACCGGCGGCCGAGCGCATCTACGCCGGCAAGCAGCGCGCCAACCACAGCATGCCGCAGGAGGGCATCAACGAGCTGCTCGTGCGGCTGGCCCGCAGCGGCCGGCGCGTGGTGCGGTTGAAGGGCGGCGACCCGTTCATCTTCGGCCGTGGCGGCGAGGAGCTGCTGGCGCTGGCCGAGGCCGGCGTGCCGTTCGAGGTGGTGCCCGGCATCACCGCGGCGCACGGGGTCGCGGCGTATGCCGGCATCCCGCTCACGCACCGCGAGCACGCGCAAGGCGTGGTCTTCGTCACCGGCCACTTGCAGGACGGCACCTGCGACCTCGACTGGGCGGGCCTGGCGCGCCCGCGCCAGACGGTGGTGATCTACATGGGCCTGTCGGGGCTGGGCACGATCGCCGCGCAGCTGATGGCGCATGGGCTGCCGGCCGATTGGCCGGCCGCCGTCGTCTCCAAGGGCACGCTGCCCGAGCAGCGCGTGGTGCGCGCGACGCTGGCTACTCTGGCCGACGAGGCGGCACGCGCGCAGCTGTCTTCGCCGTGCCTGACCATCGTCGGTGAAGTGGTGCTGCTGCGCGAGCGGCTGGACTGGTTTCTCGCGCCCAAGGCGGCTGGCGGCTGAGCCTGGCGCGCGGCACGCTCGGTGCTCATCGGCATCTCCCGGCGCGCTCCTCGACGCCCCTGGGCGTCCATCTGCGTCCCTCGACACGCCTTCCGCCTGAGTCCGGCAATCTGGAGCCGGCGGTTCCGACCCTTGTTGTCGTCCGCGCATGGGGGTCGCGGCGAGCAGAGGTCCGGCCCGAAGCGCAGCGCCGCGCTGGACGCGAGGCCCGGCGTCGCCGTCAGGCCCTGCGGGCCCGCCGTCGATGACGGCCGACGGATACACCGTCGGCCTACCCGGCTTGCAAGCAAGCCGGGACCCCTGCGCTTCGCTCCGGGGCGCCGATCGCGTCCCGCGCGGCGCTGCGCTTCGGGCCAGACCTCTGCAAGCTTCCAAGGCGGCATTCGAGGGCGTGGTGAACCACGACCTTGCCTGCGCAGACCCGGGGGGCCTGCCCTGCCGTGCCCGAGGGCGATCGGCGCCCCGCAGCGAAGCGCAGGGGTCCCGGC
>JAEUPD010000224.1 GCA_016788525.1 Rubrivivax sp. | reverse complement strand
GGCGTTGCGAATCGCCCCGGCCCTTCGGGTTGGAGCCTCAAGAGGGCGCATGCGGCGTTGCATCGCTGGCCCGGGCGGCCAGCCCGGGCTGCGCGACGCGCCTTGCCTGCGCTCGAATTCAGGTCCAACGCGGGCCTCGATTTCTGCCGCGCAGACTCCTAGCGAGGTATCCGCGTAAACGCCATACCTTGCCGGGCGGCATCGGGCAGACACTGCCTGCCCCGCAGCGACCACCCGGCTCGCGGCCACCGGCCGCGGCGGCGCCTTGCGGGTTCCGATGAAGCGGAGGTCTCTCGCCGATGAGCGACGAACCCGTGCCCAGCGTCAACACCGATCCGCGTGTCGACGCCTACATCGCCGCCGCGATGCCGTTTGCGCGGCCCATCCTCATCCACCTGCGTGCGCTGGTGCACGGCGCGTGCCCGGCGGTGGAAGAGACCATCAAGTGGGGCATGCCCTTCTTCATGCTCGGCGAGCGCAACCTCGCGCACATGGCGGCCTTCAAGGCGCACTGCGCGTTCGGCTTCGGCCACGGCAGGCAGGTGGTGGACCTCGGCCTGGGGCACGAGGCGATGGGCCAGTTCGGCCGCATCGGCGCGCTGGGCGACCTGCCGCCCAAGCCGGAGATGGTGGCGCTGGTGAAGAAGGCCGCCGCACTCGTCGAAGCGGGTGTCAAGCCGCCGCGGGCCGAGAAGAACGGCAGCCTGGCCGCCGGCCGCCGCCCGCCGCCCCGGCCCCCGCCCGATCTGGTCGCTGCGCTGGCGCGCAACGCCGCGGCCCGCAGAACCTTCGAGGCCTTCGCGCCCAGCCACCGCCGCGACTACATCGACTGGATCGGCGAAGCCAAGCGCGAAACCACCCGCCAGCGCCGGCTGGCCCAGGCGGTGGCCTGGATGGCCGAAGGCAAGCGCCAGAACTGGCGCTACGAGGCTCGCTGAGGCCCTCGGCCCGCCGGGCGGCGACGTGAACGCGTCGCGCCCGGTTCGCTGCCGTCGTGCCCGGCATGCCGGCTCGGCGGCTGCCCGAAGCGCTGCCGGTGCCAGCGCGAGAAGGCACTCGGCGCCGAGAACCCCAGCAGCGCAGCCAGGTCGGCCAGCGGGCGCCCGGCGCCCCGGCGCAGCGACGCCGCCGCCGTGCCCCGGTACCGCAGCACGAGATCGCCGCGCACGCTGTCGAGCACCTCGCTGAACGTGGTGCCCTCGGCCAACAGGCGGCGCGCCACGGTGCGCCGGTCCACCCCGAGGTGATGGGCCACCGCCTCCACCCGGCAATGCCCGTGCGGCAGCAACAGCACGATGAGCTGGCGCACCCGTTGCACCATCGAGGCGCCGGACGGATCGCGTTGCAGGTCCTGCGCCAGCAGGCGGCGCGAGTAGCGCGCCATCACCGGGTCGGCCGCCGGGTTGCGCGCATCGAGGTCCGCGGCGTTGCAGACGATGCCGCTGAACTGGTGACCAAACTCCACCGTCGGGCCGAACAGTCGCCGGTGGGCCGCCAGCCGTGCACCCGCCGCCCGCGACGTGCCGCCGTGCCCGGTGTGCTCGAAGCAGACCATGCGCGGACGCCACGCCGCCCCCATGAAGATGCCGAGCACGCGAAAGGTCACGCCGACGACCAGCTCGGTGGCCTGCGCCTGAGGCTCGCCGCGTTCTGACCACAGCTCGGCGTGAATGCTGACCAGGTCGCCCACCTGCTCCAGCCGCACGGTGAGCGCCTCGTTGTGCAGGTGCAGGTGGTGCACCAGCGCTTCGAGCGCGCTGCGAAGGGTCGGCTCGTCGCGCACCAGCAGCGCCAGCGGTCCCAGGTTCGACAGCCGCCGCAGCTCGGCCATGCGCACGCCGAACGCAGGCTCGGCGGCCATCGCCGCGGCACGCTCGAGCAGCCGGCCGACCAGCCGCGCCGGCACCTTGAGGTCGGGCTCGTCCAGGCAGCGCGTCGGCAGCCCCACTTCGGCCACCAGGCGCCGGCCATCGAGCCCGCATTGCGCCGCCACTTCGCTGAAATGCGTGAGCGCCGCACTGCGCACGAGCGGCGGGGAGGTTGTCGTCGGCACAGGCTTTCCCCAGGTGTCCCGAGATGGTAAGTCCATGTCCCGATCGGTCAAGCATTCACGGGCCTGAGTCTGAACAATCACCCGCCATGGACACCATGTCTTTCGACCCCACGGCCCGCACTGCTCCGCCCCCTGCCGCAGCCGCCGCCAGCGCCACCCCGGTGTGCGACCGCCTGCGCGCCGCCGGTGCCTGGAACGCGGCGTGGGAGCCGTTCTTCCGGCTCGACCCCGACTGGACCGAGCGCTTCATGGCCATGGGCACCCGGCCGATGCTCTCCGGCGTGCTCGACGCGAAGACGATCGAGTTCATTGCCATCGCCGTCGATGCCTCGTGCACGCACCTGTATGCGCCGGGCGTGCGCCGCCACATCGCCAAGGCGCTCGGTCTGGGCGCCACGGCCGAGGAGATCACCGCCGTGCTGCAACTGACCAGTGTGCTCGGCATCCACACCATGAGCCTGGGCGCACCGATCCTGCTGGAGGAACTGGCCCGCCACGCCGCGCCGCGGCCTGGCGAGGCGCCGGCTTCTTGAGGCCCATCGGCCAGCCACCACCCACCACCCGCCCTCCCCGCACGAAGGACAAGGAGACGCCCCATGCAATTCCTCGACGACTCGCTGCTGCCCGAGAACCAGCAACCACTCGTGATCCAGGTCGCCCCCTACGGACCGGAGTTCCTGCCCGGCGACAGCGACGACATCCCGCTGACCATGGCCGAGCAGGTGCAGAAGGCCGTGGACTGCTGGAACGCCGGCGCCACCGTGCTGCACGTGCACGTTCGCGAGGCCGACGGCCGGGGCAGCAAGCGGCTTTCCATGTTCGACGAGATGCTGCACCGGCTGCGCGACGCGGTGCCGAAGATGCTGCTGCAGGTGGGCGGCTCGATCTCGTTCGCGCCCGAGGGCGAAGGTGCCGACGCGAAGTGGCTGAAGGACGACACGCGCCACATGCTGGCCGAGCTGCGCCCGAGGCCCGACCAGGTGACGATCGCCATCAACACGAACCAGATGAACGTGTGCGAGCTGATGAGCGCCGAAGACGTGGCCGGCACCTCGCTGGCCCTGCCGGCCTACCAGCAAGCCTACACCGAGATGACCATTCCCTCGGGCCCGGCCTTCGTGGCCGAGCACCTGAGGCGGTTGCAGGCCAGCGGCATCCAGCCGCACTTCATGCTCGGCGACGCCGGGCAGCTGGAGACGGTGGAACGGCTCATCCGGCGTGGCGTCTACACCGGCCCGCTGGTGCTGAACTGGGTGGGCATCGGCGGCGGCGCCGACGGCCCCAACCCGTACAACATGATGGAGTTCGTGCGCCGCGTGCCGGCCGGTGCCGTGCTCACCATCGAGAGCATCATGCGCAACGTGCTGCCGCTGAACACCATGGCCATCGCAATGGGCCTGCACGTGCGCTGCGGCATCGAGGACAACCTGTGGGCCCGCAAGGGCGAGCGCATCACGAGCGTGCGCCAGGTCGAGCAACTCGTGCGCCTCTCGCGCGAGCTGTACCGCGAGGTGGCCAGCGGCGACGAGGCGCGCCGCATCTACCGCATCGGCGAGCACTACCGCAGCGCCGACGAGACCCTGGCCCGGCTCGGCTACGCCCCCAACCGCCGGCCCGGCGAACGCGGCGCGCCGCTGCGGCTGGCCGCCTGAGGGCGGCGGCACACACCGACCACAAACACCGGAGACAACCGATGCACCCCCACGCCCTGGCTCGCCGCCACCCCCACGCCCTGGCTCGCCGCCACCCCCACGCCCTGGCTCGCCGCCACGCCCTCGGCCTTGCCGCCGCCACGCTCGCGGCCGCGCTGACACTCGGTGCCGGCACGCCGCTCGCGCAGCCGCTGTCGGACCGCCCGATCCGCATCCTCGTCGGCGCGCCTCCCGGCGGCACGGCCGACATCCTGGCGCGCCTGGTCGGCGAAGGGCTGGCCAAGGGCCTGGGGCAGCCGGTGATCGTCGAGAACAAGCCGGGCGGCCTGGGCGTCATCGTGATGGACAGCTTCATGGCCGCGCCGCGCGACGGCCACACGCTGCTGCTGTCGGTCAACGGCCTGTTCACTGAGATCCCGCACACGCTGAAGCCGAAGTACGACCCGCTGAAGGACGTCAAGCCGCTGGTCGAGGTGGCCGGCAGCGGCCTGGTGCTGGTGGGCAACGCGGCGCTGCCGCCGAAGACGCTTTCCGAGCTGGTGGCCTGGGTGAAGGCGAACCCGGGCAAGGTGAACTTCGCCTCCTATTCGCCCGGCACGCTCTCGCACGTCATGGGCCTGTTGCTGAACAAGACGGCCGGGCTCGACATGCAGCACATCGGCTACAAGGGCAGCCCGCCGGCGGTGCAGGACGTGATCGGCGGCCAGGTGCAGTTCATGTTCGACGGCCTCGCGACCAGCGTGCCGCACATCAGGGCCGGCAAGCTGCGCGCGTTTGCCGTGAGCGCCCCGGAGCGCTCGCACGCCCTGCCCGACGTGCCGACGCTGGCCGAGCTCGGCCACAAGGACATGACACGCACCGCCTGGCTGGGCCTGTTCACGCACCCCGACGCACCAGCCACGGCGCAGCAGCGCCTGCGCGAGGAGGCGCTGAAGGCGCTTGCCGTGCCGGCGTTGCGCGACCGCCTGATGGCGATCGGCCTCGGCGTGAACACCTCCAACCCGCCCACGCCGGAGCAGATGTGGGCTTCGCTCGCGGCCGACTACAAGTCGGTGGGCGACATGCTGCGCTCGGTGAACTACAAACCCGAGTGATCGACCCGCCAGTTCTCCAGGAGCCCCGGGTCAGGGGTTGAATCGGAGTCCCCGGCAGGCTGCGCTGTGGCGCCCGCCGACCAGGCACTTCGCGGCGTTGGGGTCCTTCTTGATGGCCCACATCCCCATCGCGGCGAACGCGGTTTCGGGGAAGTCGGTGAACAGGCCGTCGACGCCGAGGTCGTAGAACGTCAGGTACTCGTTGACCGGCGTGCCCTTGTAGGTGGAGGCCAGCCGTCGCTGCTCGTTGCGGAAGGTGAACGGGTGCACCAGCAGCCCGGCGGCGTGCGCGTCGGCCACCACGCTGCTGGGCGGCAGCAGCTTGCGGTCGGCATCGTTGACCAGGCCGTCGCCGTTGACGTCGGCGCACTTGCCGAGCACGACGCTGACGCAGGCGCTGCTGATGAGGTACGGCTTCCACGGCCCGATGCCGTCGGCGTAGGTGCGCACTTCGGCCAGGCCGGTCGGCGTGACGAGGTCGCCGAAGGTGCCCGCGCGCCCGGCCACGGCCCAGTCGTACGGCCGGTCGAACGGTGCCGCGTAGGTGATCTTGCCGTCGATGGCCACGTCGTCGGCGTCGACCAGCTGCACCAGCCGCACCGAGGTGCGCTGGCGCAGGTACTTCAGGTTCGCCTGCTCGAAGCTCTGGATGAACACCGGCGCGCCGCGATGGTTCCAGCCATGACGCTGCAGCACGTGCAGCACGCGGTCTTCGAGCGCCAGGCCGAGCTGCTGGTGGTAGGTCGGGTGCTTGGTCTCGGGGTAGACGCCGATCGTGCGCCCCACCTCCGGGCCACGGCGCTTGGCCAGCTCGACCACCTCGTCGAAGGTGGGAATCTCGAAGCGGCCGTTGAAGCCCTGGTCGCGCTCGCCCGCGGGCTGCACGGCGCGCAGCTGCTTGATCTCGGCCAGCGTGAAGTCGCTGGCGAACCAGCCTTCCTCTTCGACACCATCGACCATCTTCCTGGTCTTGCGCGCGGCGAACTGCGGCAGGTCCTTGACGTTGGTGGTGTTGGTGATGTTGGGCTCGTGGCGCGCGATGAGGTGGCCGTCCTTCGTGGCCACCAGGTCGGGCTCGATGTAGTCGGCGCCCAGCTCGATGGCCATGGCGTAGCCTTCCAGCGTGTGCTCGGGCAGGTAGCCGCTGGCGCCCCGGTGGCCGATGATCAGCGGGCGCTTGAGGGGCGTGGCTCCGCTGCCGGTGGCCGCGGCCGGCGCGGGCGCGACGGCCATCGCCGCAGCCAGGCCGAGGGCCGTGCCCAGCGCGGCCAGGCCGCACAGATGGGCCTTGAATCTCTTGTTCATCGTCGTCTGTCCTCGAGGGTGATCGCGGTCGGAACCCGCCGAGGCACGTTAGACGTGGCGCTTGTCAGCGGTGTGACAACGCGCGCCCCCGAGGGGTGCGTGGGTTTCCGGTTCGCCCCGCACCGGTGCGTCCTCAGCCGATGACCTCGGGCCACACGGTGTGGAAGGCCTCGCCGGCCGGGCGGTCGACGCGCTCGTAGGTGTGGGCACCGAAGAAATCGCGCTGCGCCTGCAGCAGGTTGGCCGGCAGCCGCGCGCTGCGATAGGCGTCGTAGTAGGCCAGCGATGCGCTCATCGCCGGCACAGGCACGCCGGCCGTCACGGCCAGCGCCACCACTTCGCGCCACGCGGCCTGCGCGCGGTTCAGCGCGCCTTCGAAGAACGGCGCCAGCATCAGGTTGGCCGGCGGCGGACCAGCGTATGCCTGGGCAATGCGGCCAAGAAAGCGGGCACGGATGATGCAGCCCCCGCGCCAGATGCGCGCGATGGCGCCGAGGTCGAGGTTCCATCCCTTCTTCTCGCTCATCGCGCGCATCAGGTCCAGGCCCTGCGCGTAGCTGACGATCTTGCTGGCGTACAGCGCCTCGTGCAGCCGGGGCACCAGGTCGGCGGCGGCCACCGTCGCGCGCCGCGCCGGGCCGTTCAGGCGGGTGCTCGCGGCCACGCGCGCCGCCTTCATCGAGCTGAGCACGCGGGCCTCCACCGCGGCGTTGATGGTGCTCACCACCACCGCGTTGTCGGCCGCGCTCATGAGCGTCCACTGCCCGGTGCCCTTCTGGCCGGCCTTGTCGAGGATGACGTCGACGATCGGCGCGCCGGTATCGGCGTCGCGCTGCGCCAGGATGCGCGCGGTGATCTCGACGAGGTAGCTTTGCAGCTCGCCTTCGTTCCACCGCCCGAACACCTCGGCCATCGCCGGCGCTTCCATGCCGGCGGCCTGCATCAGCGCATAGGCCTCGCAGATGAGCTGCATGTCGCCGTACTCGATGCCGTTGTGCACCATCTTCACGTAGTGGCCGGCGCCGCCGGGGCCGATGTGCACCACGCAGGGCTGGCCGTCCACCTTCGCGGCGATGCTCTCGAGCACCGGCCGCAGCACCTGCCAGGTGGACGCCGGGCCGCCGGGCATGATGGAAGGGCCCTTGCGGGCACCCTCCTCGCCGCCGCTGACGCCGCAGCCGACGAAGTTCAGCCCGCGCGCGGCCAGCGCAGCCGCGCGCCGCTCGGTGTCGGCGAAGTGGCTGTTGCCGCCGTCGATGACGATGTCGCCGGCTTCCAGCAGCGGCACCAGCTCCTCGAGCACCGCGTCCACCGCGCTGCCGGCCTTCACCATCAGCATCACCGTGCGCGGGCGCGCCAGCGTGCCGACGAACCCGGCCAGCGTGCGCGCGGGCGTCAGCCGCTTGCCTGGGTGCGCGGCGACGAAGGCCTCGGTCACCTCGGGGCTGCGATTGAACACGCTCACCGCGAAGCCACGGCTCTCGATGTTGAGCACGAGGTTCTGGCCCATCACCGCCAGGCCGACGAGGCCGAACGGGTTGGCGGGGGTCGGGGCGCTGGGCAGGTTCGGCATGTCGTACATCGCACCGCGCGCAGGGGCGGGTACATGAGGCAAGGCAAAGGGCCGCGGGCATTGTGGCGCGACAATCCGCCGCGCCAGCTGCGGAGCCTCCCGATGATCCAGGGCATGAACCACTTCACCATCGCCGCGGAAGACCGCGCGCAGACGCTCGGCTTCTACTGCGGCCTGCTGGGGCTGGTGGAAGGCCCGCGGCCGGACCTCGGCTTTCCGGGCACCTGGCTGTACCCGCAGGGGGGCAACCAGGCCGTGCTGCACATCTACTGGGACCGCCCGATGCCCGCGCAGCGCACCGGCGTCATCGACCACATGGCGTTCACCGCCAGCAACCTGAAGACCGTGAAGGCGCGCTTCGACGAGCGGGGCCTGAAGTACGACCTTCGCCGGCAGGCCGGTACCGGCGACCGGCTCGGTGTTTGGCAGCTGTTCAGCATCGACCCCAACGGCGCCAAGGTGGAACTGGACTTCGACCCGTCGGAGTCGCTGTAGCCGGCGCCGGGCTCCACCGCGTCGCCCCGCGTCGACCCGGCCCGCACAGCGCGCGGCTCGAATCACCGGCCACCCCGCCCCAGGCCGCCGCATGGCCAAGCTGTACTTCCGCTACGCCGCGATGAACGCCGGCAAGAGCACCGCGCTGCTGCAGGCCGCCTACAACTACGAGGAGCGCGGCATGCAGGTGGCGCTGTTCACCGCCGCGCACGACAGCCGCAGCGGCCGCGGCCAGATCGGCTCGCGGCTGGGCCTGACGCGCCCGGCCGCGACCTTCGGGCCCGAGACGCGCTTCGAGCGCGCCGCGCTGCCGGCCGGCCTGGCCTGCCTGCTCATCGACGAGGCGCAGTTCCTCACGCCCGATCAGGTGCTGCAACTGCACCGCCTGGCCCACGTGGGCGACCTGCCCGTGCTGTGCTATGGCCTGCGCGGCGACTTTCGCGGCGAACCGTTTCCCGGCAGCGCCAGGCTGCTGACGCTGGCCGACGAGCTGGAGGAGATGAAGACCATCTGCGCCTGCGGCCGCAAGGCCAGCATGAACATGCGCATCGACGCCGAAGGCCGGCGCGTGCTGGAAGGCGAACAGGTGCTGATCGGCGGCAACGAGCGCTACCGCGCGGTGTGCCCCTCGTGCTACTACGCCGAGCAAGGCGTTGATCCGGCACGCGCACCGGGTCTGTTCGGCTGAAAGGGGGAAGGCGAGCCGCGCGGGTCCGCGCTAGCATGCCGTCATGAACATTCGTTGGCTGGTCGCCTGCGTCGGTGCCTGGGTGATGTGGTGCGCCCCGGGCAGCGCATGGAGCGCCGAATGTCCCGAGCGCTTTCGCATCGTGTTCGCCGATGGCGCGCGCTCTTGCCTGACCGACCATGCGCTGGCCCACGACGATGTGGTCGGCCAGTTCGGTGCCGACGTGCGCCGGCTCGTGCCGCGCAACGGCGTCTACGCCCTGGCCGCCACGCCGCAGCGGCCGCAATGCCGGCGCGCGGTGGGCATGGACTTGACCGCCTTCGGCCCGATGGCCGGGAACATACAACGCGACGAGAAGGCCCTGGGCGATTGCCGCCTGCGCGCCCGCGGTGCCACCGACGATTGCCGCTGCACGGTGCTGCTGGTGGACGGGCGTTCGCCGCTGACCCGTGCCGAGTTCGCGCGATACGCCGACGCGGCGCCCGTGGTGGCGGGGGCGAGCGCCGCGCCTGCCGGCGCGGCCCCGCCGCCGCCCGTGGCCGGCATGGTGCCGCCCGCATCTTCGACCGGCAGCCGCCCGCCGGGCGTGCCGCCCAGTGCCGAAGACCTGGCGGTGTTGCGCCAGGAGATCGAGGTGCTGCGCGCACAGATGGCGGCCGGTCGGCCATCGGCCGCCGGGTCGGCTGCCGGTTCCGCCGCCGGTCCCGAGCGCAAGGCCCAGAAGGCGCGGGCGCTGGTCATCGGCAACAGCCGCTATGTCCACCTCGGCACCTTGGCCAACCCGCGCCGCGACGCCGAAGCCATTGCCACCAAGCTGCGCGGCTTCGGCATCGACGTCGACCTGCACCTGGACCTCGACCGGGCCGGGCTGGTCAAGGCGCTGGCCGGCTTCCAGGCACGCGCCGCCGGCCATGACGTGAACCTGCTCTTCTACGCCGGCCACGGCCTGCAGATGGCCGGCATCAACTACATCGTGCCGGTGGACATGCAGACCGAAGGCGCTACCACCGGCACGGTCAAGCTCAACGGCGTGTCGCTCGACGACGCGCTGGACTACCTGCCGGCCAGCACCCGCGTGGTGTTTCTCGACGCCTGCCGCGACAACCCGATCTCGCGCTCGCTGCGCAGCACACGCAGCGGCGTGGGCGCCGGGCTGGCGCCGGTGTCGTCGGTGAGCGGCACGCTGCTGTCGTATGCCACGCGCGACGGCAGCACCGCCGAAGACGGCGCCGGCACCAACAGCCCCTACACCACCGCGCTGCTGCAGCACCTGGACCAGGCCGAGGACATCGCCCTCGTGCTGCGGCGCGTGCGCCAGTCGGTGCTGCAGGCCACCAGCCAGCGCCAGGAGCCCTGGGAGTACGGCTCGCTGGTGGGCGACCAGCTGGTGCTGTCGCGCCTGGCGCGCTGAGCGGCTCGCCCCGCGGGGCGAGCCGGCCGGCTCAGAGAATCCCCAGCCGCGCGAACACGTCAGCCAGCCGCTCGCCGCGCGCCAGCGCATCGCGCGTGTGGTCTTCGCCGGTCACCTTCTCCAATGCGCGGCGCAGCACCTCGTCTTCGGCCTCGCGCGGCACCACGACCACGCCGTCGACATCGCCGAACACCAGGTCGCCCGGGCGCACGAGCACGCCGGCGCAGCGCACCGGCACGTCGCGCTCGACCATGCGCGCGCGGCCCTTGGTGTCCAGCGGGCCGATGCCACCGCAGAAGACCGCGAAGCCCATGGCGCGAATCTGCTTCACGTCGCGCACCAGGCCGTCGGTCACGCAGCCGGCGGCACCGCGCGCGCGGCTGGCGGTGGAAAGCAGCTCGCCCCACGGCGCGATGCGCTCGGTGGGGCCGTCGCAGGCCAGCACCGCCACCTCGCCGGCGCGAAGGTCGTCGACCAGCGCGATCTCCACCTCGTAGGGGTTTTCGCCCGCCGCGGGTGCGGCGTACACCGGCATGTACAGGCCAGTGCGCGCCCGACCGGCCAGCACCACGGTGTCGTCCAGCGGCCGCATGAACGGCTGCATGGCCTGCTGCATCAGGCCGAGGCTGTCCAGCGTGTCCGAGAGGATGGCGGCGCTGAGCCGGTGCAGCTGCTTGGGGTCGATGGACATCAGGCACTCCTTGGTGCAGGTGGCCGGCCTCGGCAGAGGTTGACACCAGGCCCGGCCGGGACGGCGCGAGGATGGAGGATAACGAGCGCACCGCCCGACCACTCGCTCGTGTACAAGCGCGGGCCAGAATGCTCGACCGCCACCCCCCAAGGAGACACGCGATGAATGCAAGACGCCACCTGCTGCTGGCCGCCAGCGGTGCCACCCTGGCACTGGCCGGCCTGGGCGCTCCGGCCGCGTGGGCCCAGGCCGATCGGCCGCCGCTGCGCATCCTGGTGGGCTTTCCGCCCGGGGGCTCGGCCGACACCATCGCGCGGCTGCTGGCCGAGCGGCTGCGCGAGCCGCTGGGCGGCCAGAACGTGGTGGTCGAGAACAAGCCGGGTGCCGCGGGCCGCATCGCCATCGACCAGCTGAAGGCCTCAGCGCCCGACGGCAACACCGTGCTCGTCATGCCCAGCGGCCCGGTGGTGCTGTTCCCGCATGTCTTCAAGCGCCTGAGCTACGACGTGAACAAGGACCTTGCGCCGGTGAGCCAGCTGGCCTCGTTCCAGTTCGCGGTGGTCTCCGGCCCCAAGAGCAGCGTGAAGAACGTGGCCGAGATGCAGGCCAAGGCCAGGAGCGCGCCGGACACCGCGAGCTACGGCTCCTCGGGCAACGGCACGGTGCCGCACTTCCTGGGCGTGATGCTGGGCGAGGCGGCCGGCGTGCCGCTGCAGCACGTGCCCTACCAGGGCGGTGCGCCGGCGATGACGGCGCTGCTGGGGGGCCACATCGGCTACAACATCGACGTGGTGAGCGAGTCGCTCGAGCAGCACCGCGCCGGCAAGGTGCGCATCATCGCGGTGGCCGGCGCCACACGTTCGCCGCTGCTGCCCGACGTGCCCACGCTGCGCGAGCAAGGCGTGGCCATGGACGCCACCGCATGGTTCGCGATGTACGGGCCGGGGGCGCTGCCGCGCGAGCAGGCGCAGCGCATCTCGCAGGCGGTGGCTACGGCGATGAAGGACGCCGCCCTGCGCAAGCGGCTGGAGGACATGGGCTTCGAGCCGGTGGGCTCCACGCCCGAGCAGCTGGCCGCGGTGCAGAAGGCCGACTTCGACAAGTGGGCCAAGCCGGTGAAGGCGACGGGCTATCAGGCGGACTGAGCTGACGTCGCGGCGGGATCGGGCCGACGGGGTGCCCAGCTCCGTTCATGTCCTTTTCCGAGTGCCCAGCTTTGCTGGTCACTCGGATGCATCCTTTACTTCACTGCGCTGGGCACCCCATCGGCCCGA
>JAEUPD010000204.1 GCA_016788525.1 Rubrivivax sp. | reverse complement strand
CACGGCCACCATCGGACTTCGTGCCGCAGAAAGCCACGCGCGCGCCTTGCCGCGAGAACGCGCGCACGAGCTCGGCGCCGATGCCCGAGCTGCCGCCGGAGATGAAGACCACGCGGTCGCGCAGCGAGGGGTAGGTGGCGTAGCCAGGCATGCGTCAGCTCTCCCGATGGTGTCCATGCAGCCGCGCGCACGCGGGCCGTGAACGCGCGTAGGCTCGATGCATTGCGGACGGCAAAGCGGCCCTCATGCGCGCCCGGCCGGCAGCACCTCGCTCATCGCCACCACGCGCCGCTCGTCGATGCTCTTGTGCGCCGCCAGCCCCACCGCCACGGCACGCAGGCCCTCGGCGAGGTCGATCTCCGCCGGCCGGCCCTCGCGCAGGGCGGCGGCAAAGCGTTGGTGCTCGATGTAGCTCGCACCAAAGTGGTGGCCAGCGTACTTGATGTTCGTATCCCACACGCGCCGCACGCTCACGCCTTTGCCCGTACCTGAAGGCTGGCCCCATGCCTCGCGCCGGCCCCAGTCTTCGCGCCGGCCGTGGCGCAGCGTCAGGCTGGGCAGCAGGCTCTCAAGCTTGCCCTCGTCGCCCACCACGGTGATGTGTTCGTTGTCCACCGTGTTCTCGGCAAACATGCACAGGTCGAGCATCGCGCGCGCACCGCTGTCGTACTCCAGCACGGCGAAGGCGCTGTCCAGGATATCGGGCACCTGCTCTGCGCCCGCGGCTTCACCGAGCGCCAGGGCGCGCCGCGCGAGGTGGGCAGCCTGATCCTCGGCGTGTACGACGCCGGCGGCGCGTTCGTTCACGCCGGCAGCGTGGGCACCGGCTGGAACGCCGCCGCCGCCGCGCTGCGCACGCAACTGGCGCCGCTGGAACAGCCCGCTCGAGGCGCTTGAGAGCTCAATGAGAGTCGACGAGGACTTGTGCGACCAGCGGCGGCCGACACTTCGCGCTGTTTCAAGGCGCGGTGTGCTGCCTGGGAACCGGTGACGACCGGGTACGCTTACCGCTGTCCGATCGTCTTCTCAAGCTGCACGAGCCACCATGCCCCTCGCGGAGCCACCCAGTTCCCCAGCCGCGATCGGCGTGCTGCTGTCCCGCGCGCTGCCTGATTGCGCAGAGGCCGTGATCGCCGAACTGGCACCCTTGTTCCACCGCCGCGACGTTGCCAAAGGCGCCGGCCTGCTCGCGCAAGGACAGATCTGGCGCGATGCGCTGCTCGTGGAACGGGGCCTGCTGCGCCTGTACTTCGTCCGCCACGACGGCCGGGAGTTCAACAAGAACTTCTTCGCTGATGGCGCGTTGTTCTTTCCCCTGACGCCGGCCATGTGGAGTGACGCGTCACTCTTTGCGATCGGGGCGCTCGACGCGGGTTTGGTCTGGCATGCAGACAGCGCCTCGATTCGCCGCTGTCTCGAAACCCACGGCCTGTGGCACGTGACGAGGGGCCGCATGCTCGAACGCCTGATCACGCACAAGCTTCAGCGCGAGCATGACCTGTTGACGCCGGACGGTCGGCGTCGCTACGAAGCCTTCCGCCGCCGTGAGCCGCTCTTGGCTGAACGGGTGCCCCTCAATCAGCTCGCAAGCTACCTGGGCCTTACCGACGTATCGCTGTCTCGCATTCGTCGCCAGGAGGTCTGAACATTTGTAAAGGCGCCGAACCTGCAGAAGCAGCAGGATGCGGACCTCTGTCCAGTGCCATCGAGGTCTGATCATGCCGACCGTTCACATCCAAGACACCGCAGGCGCTCTGCGCAGCGCTGCAATCGCCGCCCTCGCCACA
The DNA here is from genome assembly GCA_016788525.1 of Rubrivivax sp. Lineage (GTDB taxonomy): Bacteria > Pseudomonadota > Gammaproteobacteria > Burkholderiales > Burkholderiaceae_C > Rubrivivax. The sequence goes on along the minus strand of JAEUPD010000204.1, from coordinate 9,515 downwards.
CTGATCGTACTCAACCTCGGGATGTTCGCGTCCACGCTCGCTGGCGTGGAACCGCACCCGCCGGGTGCGCGCGGGCCGTACATCGCGGCAACGGCCGCCTTGGCCACTGCCACGCTGTTGCAGCTCATGGCTGCGCGCGGCGGGGCAGTGCCGCTGCTGGCGCTTACCGCGCTCGCCTTCATCCCGGGTGTGGGGCCGCACAAGTTCTTCACCGAGGCGGCTGCACGTGATCTGGCACCGGTGATCATCGTTGGCACCGGCGCACTGGTGACGCTCGTGGTCGTCGCTCTGCGCCTGCATCGCCTTCAGCGCGAGGTGGCTTCGGGTCCGCCGCTGCGGGCAGCGACCGGCGCCGCGCGATGACAAGCGCGGCCACGGCCGCCTTGTTCGCGCTGGCTGCGCTGGTCACGGTCGCAACGCCGGGGCCCACCGTACTCCTGGCGCTTTCCAACGGCTCGCGTCACGGCCTGAGCGGCGCAGCACCCGGCATCGCGGGTGCGCTGCTGTCGGTCTTCTCTGCGCTGCTGCCACAGTTCATCGAACCGGCAGCGCCGCAGGCTGCGCAGTACGCGACGCTGGGTCTGATCTTCGTGCTGATCGACGGCGCAGCCATGGCGGCCTATGCGATGCTGGGTGTCCGCTGGGTGAGCAGCCTCGGGTCGCGGGGGGCCACTTTCGTCAACCGCTCATGCGGTGCCGCTTTGACAGCGTTGGCCGCGATGCTGGCGGTGGCGCCGCACCGGACGTCGTGATCTTGCCTCGGAAGCAGGTCCGCGGGGCCACCTACCTACTGGCCTATACGGCAGGCTTCAATGCTTCAGTCCCGCGCAGCCAGTCGACCACGCAAGCCAGTGAGGTCTCGTCGCAGGCACTCGATGCTTCGATACAGTGACCGCTTGCCGGCTGCTTGTCCTGGCAACCGACTACCCGGTGCGGGTCGGTACCAGTCACCCGCCGCGCCGAAGGCCAGCCCGCGGATCTCGCGCCCACCAGACGCCGAGCCACACCACGCGCTCATTCGCCCAGGCGTACCATCCCCGCGCCATGATCCTCTCCACCTGCGAGACCACCGCGCTGGCCCGCATCTTCGGCCTGCTGGCCGAGGACCTGGGCGAACGCGAGGTGCGGCTGCGCGTGGGCGAGACGCTGCTCGACCTGCTGCAGGCCGATCATTTCGCGTCTTTCGTGTGGGACGCTGGCAGCGGCCGCTTCGACCACGCGGTGGCGTTGCAGATGGACCCGGTCAACCTGGCCCGCTACGACGCCTGGTACCAGTTTCGCGACCCCATCACCTTGCAGCTGCAGGCGCGCCGCCACGCCACCGCGGTGAGCGAGGTGATGCCACACGCCGCGCTGCGCCGCACCGAGTTCTTCAACGACTTTCTCGCCCGCGACGGCTTGCACTGGGGCATCAACCTGCATGCGTTCGATGGCGTGGGTGCCGGCGCGCAGGCCCTGGGCGATCTGCGCATCTGGCGCGGGCGGCACCGGCGCGAGTTCGATGCGCACGACAAGGCTCTGCTCGGCCTGATCGAGCCGGCGTTCATTGCCGCCTTGAGGCGCGCCCGGGCCTGCGGCCCACCCCGCGGCGCTGCCGCGCCCGACCCGCCGGCGGGCCGCCCGGCATGGTCACCGCGTGAGCTGGCGGTGGCTGACCTGGTGGCCCGCGGCCTCACCGACAAGGGCATCGCCCGCGAGCTGGCCATCAGCGTCAGCAGCGTGCGCACCTACCTCAGGCGGCTGGCCGAGAAGTCCGGTGCGCGCCGGCGCGCCGAGGTGGCCAGCCTCATCGCCCGGCAGCCGCGGGGCTGAGCGGCTGGCTCGGCCTCGTCGGACGTCGGCGCAGGCGGCTCAGCGCGGCGCGGGCAACGGGCCCAACAGCTTCTCGATCGCCAGGCCGATGGCCAGCAGGCGGCGGTCGCTGCCCGCCGGGCCGTCGAGCTCCAGGCCCACCGGCAAGCGGCTCGTGGCGCCCAGGCCGATCGGCAGCTGCAAGCCCGGCACCCCGGCGTTGCTGCCGGGGTCGGTGTTCTGGATGGCGCCGATGAAGGTGGGCACGCTGCTCGACTCCGGGTTGGCCACCATCGCCACCTTTGGCACCGTGGGGAACACGAACGCGTCGAGCTTGTGCTTGGCGAAGGTATCGCGGTACAGCGCCTGCAGCGCCGGGCGCGCGGTCTTCATCGCCGCGTCGTACGCGGGCTTGGCGTCGACCACCGTGTTGTTGGGGCCGGGCAGCTTGCGCGGGATCACCAGGCCCTGGTAGGTGCCCTTCACGTCGGGGCTGGCGATCTGCTCGGCCAGCTGCTCGATGGTGATGCCGGTGCCGGTCTTCTTGAGGTAGGCCACGACGTCGTCGTAGGCCTCGTACAACGCGAGTGGAAAGCCTACCGCGCCGTTGAGCTCGCCGAGCTTGGGCATCTCGACGTCGACGATCTCGACGCCGGCCGTCTTGAGCTTGCCGAGCGCGGCATCGAACGCCGCCTGCGTATCGGCATCCATGTTGGCCAGCATCTCCTTCACGCGACCCAGGCGCACGCCCTTCAGCGCAGCGGGCTTGGCCGCTTCCTTCGCACCGGTGACGAGGCGGTCGATCAGCTCGACATCGGCCAGGCTCGTGGCCATCGGTCCGGCGGTGTCGCGCGTGCGCGAGATCGGCAGGATGCCCGCCTGCGGATAGCGCCCCACGGTGGGCCGCAGGCTCGCGCAGCCGTTGAATGCGCAGGGAATGCGCACCGAGCCGCCGGTGTCGGTGCCCAGGCCCGCGAACACCACCCGCGCACCGAGCGCCGCCCCGGTGCCTGAAGACGAGCCGCCCGCCGCCCTGCTCTTGTCGTAGGCGTTGCGCACGCCCGGCTCGGGCCCGGTGTTGTAGGCCGGGTTGAAGCCCGAGATGCCGAAGGCCAGCTCGTGCAGGTTCGTCTTGCCCAGCACGATGGCCCCGGCCTCGCGCAGCCTGTTCACCACCGGCGCGTCGGCCTTGGGCACGTAGCCCTTCAACGCCGGTGTGCCGCCGGTGCTGGGCAGGCCCGCGACCTCGATGTTGTCCTTCACGACGATGGGCACCCCCGCAAGCGGCTTGCAGCGCGCGGCCTTCGGGCCGGCGTCCAGCGCCTTGGCGGCGGCCAGCGCGCCGGCCTCGTCGAGGGTGACGAAGACGTTGTGCCCGGCCATCGCCTTGGCGCGCGCGAGTGCCGCGATGACCAGCGCTTCGCTCTTGAGCTTGCCCGTACACACGGCGGCGGCCGCGGCGGCGGCGCTCGCGGGGTCAGCCGATTGCGCCACCGCGCCGCCGGCGGCCGAAGCCGCCACCGCCAGCACAAGCAGCGGTGGCCACGCACGTGGTCGGGCGATGCCCGCCAGCCTGCAGGAACGGGAGCCGCTTCTCGACGTGCAGCGCATGGCAAGCCTCCTCATCGCAGGCCCGCGCAATACGGCGGGCCGCGGGTCTGATGCTGCACGGGCGCGGGCTACTCGTCATGTCGCCAGGATTGACGACAGGTAAAGCCCCAGGCCGAGCCCGCCGCAGTCGGCATGAAGGCCACAGGCGACCCGCCCCATGGCCCCCGCCCCGCACGACGCGCTTGGCAATGCCGCTGAGTCTGCGCTAACCTCGCCGCCCCGGCGCCGGGAGCGCTGTTCCCGCCCAAACCCCACAGGTGCTTGCATGGCTGCCCGTTCGATCGCCTCGCTGTCGCTGAGCTTCGGGCTCGTCTCCATTCCGGTGAAGGTCTACTCGGCCACCGAGACGAGCTCGGCGGTGCACTTCAACCTGCTGCACAACTGCGGCTCGCGGCTGAAGCAGCAGTACGTGTGCCTGAAGGAAGGCGTGGTCGTCGAGCGCGCCGACATGGTGAAGGGCTACGAGTTCGACAAGGAGCGCTACGTCACCTTCACGCCAGCGGAGCTGAAGGCACTGGAGGAGTCGGCGCGCCACACGGTGGACATCATCTCCTTCATCCCGCTGAAGGCGGTGGACCCGATCTACTACGACAAGGCGTACTTCCTGGCCCCCGACAAGCGCGGCGCCAAGCCCTACCACCTGCTGCGCCAGGCGATGCTGCAAAGCGGCCGCTGCGCACTGGCGCGCTGGGCCTGGAAGGGCAAGCAATACGTGGTGCAGGTGCGCCCGGCACACGATCGTGAAGGCGAGGAAGGCGGCCTCATCCTGCAGCAGCTGCTCTATGCCGACGAGGTGCGCTCGATGAGGGAGCTCGACATCGAGGCGGCCGACATCGCCAAGCCCGAGTTGCAGCTGGCGCTGCAGCTCATCGACCAGATCGCCGCCGAGGGCTACGAGCCCGCCGACTTCAAGGACGAGGAGAAGGCGCGCGTGCTGGCGGCCATCGACGAGAAGATCGCCGGCAAGGAGATCGTCGTCACCGAGGCCGCGTCCGAGGCGGCCGACGCGAAGATCATCGACCTCACCGAAGCACTGCGCGCGAGCCTCGGGGTGAAGAAGGCGGCCGCGGCGGCCCCCGCTGCCCCCGCTGCCCCTGTTGGCCCTGCTCCGGCCGCCGCTGGCGATGCCGCCGCGCCGCCGCCGCCCCGCAAGGCGGCCCGGCGGGCACCTGCGGCCGACAACGCCGCGGCAGCCGCGGCCGAGCCCGCGGCGCCGGCCACGCGCCCCCGCGCGCGCAAGGCCGGCTGAGCGGCCGAGCCCCGCGAGCGGCAACCCCACTACCCGACCATCGGCAACGGCAACCGTGGTGGCCGAGGCAGGCGCCGGCGCGCACGCGCAGACCTACACGCTGGCCGAGGTCGTCTCGCTGCTGGGCCTGCCGCGCACGGTGGTGACCGGGCTCGTCGCCGCGGGCTTCGTGGCCCCCGCACGCGGCGCGCGGCGCGAATACCGCTTCAGCTTCCAGGACCTCGTGCTGCTGCGCGCCGCCCAGGGGCTGAAGGAAGCCCGGATGCCGCCGGGGCGCATCCAGCGCTCGCTGAAGGCGCTGCGCGCGACGCTGCCCGCGCAGATGCCGGCCGGCGGGATGCGGCTGGGCGCCGTGGGCAACGACATCGTCGTGCGCGAGAAGGGCGGCGCCGCGTGGCACAACGCCGCGGGCCAGTGGCTGCTGGACTTCGATGGTGGCGCCACTGCCAGGGGCAGCGCCCCGGCAGGCGCCCCGGCAAGCGCGACGCAGTCCGCGCCGGGCGCCGGCGCGCGCGTGCAGCCGCTGCGCGGCGGCGCGGGGCCGGTTTCACCCACCGCGCCACCCGCCGGTGGTGCATCGGCCTCCTGGCCACCTGCAGCGTCATTGGCGCCGTCATTGGCGCCATCGTCGGCGCCGATCGGCCGGCCCCGCCCCACGCCCGCCGCGCAGGCCAAGGTCTTCGCCGAGCAGTGGTTCCGGCGCGCCGTCGAGCTCGAAGCCGTCGACCCGGCGCGCGCCGAGGCCGCCTACCGCCATGCCATCGCGGCCGACCCGAAGCGCACCGACGCCTACCTGAACCTCGGCGCGCTTCTGGGCGACGCCGGCCGCCATGCCGACGCGGCGGCCGTGGCGCGCCTGGGCATCGCACGGTGCGCGCCGCAGCCACTGCTGCACTTCAACCTTGCCGTGGCACTGGAAGACGCCGGGCAGGCGGCCGCCGCGATGACCGCCTACGAGCATGCACTGGCGATGGACGCCGCGCTGGCCGATGCGCACTTCAACCTCGCCCGGCTGCACGACCGACTGGGCGACAAGAAGCGGGCCATTCGCCACTACAGCGCCTACCGGCGGCTGCGCGGCAAGGCCTGACCGGGGCCGGGTTGGCGCCTCTGACTGAGGCCTGACTGAGGCCTGATTGACGCCTGATGGAGGGCGACGCGGCGAGCCCGCGCGCTACAACGGCTTGTCGCCGTAACTGGCCGTCTCGTCCCGTGCCCGCGCGCCGGCCGCGGCAACCCAGGTCTTGCCGCCGGTGGCAAAGAACATCTCGCGCCGCCGCGTCTTGAACGCCGCCGGGCGGAAGTAGCTGTCGTGCCAGCGCGCGCCGGTGCCCTGGCCCTCGTCGAGGAACGCCGCCTGCGCATCACTGCCGCGCTGTTGGATCTCGTTGGCAACGTCGCGGAAGTAGAAATGCCTGAACAGGCGGTCGAACTCGGTGAGGTAGATGTCGGCCACCCGGGTGTGGCCGCGCACGAGCAGCATGTTCTCGTCGTTGTCGAGCAGCGAGTTCTCGGAAAAGTTGGCCGAGCCGGTGCACACCAGCGGGTCGTCGGAGAGAGGGTCGACGAGCAGGATCTTGGTGTGCACGTAGAAGATGTGGCCGGCCTTGCGGAAGTGCTCTTCCTCGTAGAACCACTGGTCCAGCCCGAACTGGGCGATCTTCTTCGTGGCCCCGCCGCCTTCGCCGAAGGTGGCCACGCGGCCCAACGCCGCACCGTAGGCGATGACCAGGTCGCGGTCGCGGCGCAGCTGTGCCTGCTCTTCCTTGCCCAACCGCCCCTCCAGCATGAGGAAGCGCAGGAAGTCGCGTTCGGCGCCCAGCGGCACGGCAAGCTTCCTGTTCACGCCGAACGCGGCGGTGAACATCACCGTCTGCTGCGCGTCTTCCATGCGATTGGCGTACCAGTCGAGCATCGCCGAGCGGTGGCGCGGCGAGAACACGAGCGTGGTGCTGCGCGGCGGCACCAGCTCGGCCGGGTGCGGGGCCAGCCGCGTGGCGGCGCGCCGCGCCGTCAGCCGGTCGGGGTCGGCCGCGATGGCGCGCCAGTAGGCCAGGTACTGCGCGGCCAGTCGGGCGTCGTTCACCTGGTGGCCGACATTGCTCTGCCCGGTGAAGCCCGAGGGCGTGATGTTGGTCGAGCCGGTCCACACCGCCACCGGCCGGGTGCCGGCCAGGCGCACGATGAACTTGTTGTGCGGGATCTTCGGCTGCGTGCGCGGGTACAGCACCTTGCGCCGCCCCACCTTGGCCGGCAAGCCGGCCGCGGCGATGGCCTTGCGGTTGGCAGGCGTGTCGTGGTGGCAGATGCGCACCAGCACGCCGCGGTCGAGCGCGGCCTTCAGCGCGTTGAGCACCGGCTTGTAGGTGAACTCGTAGACGCAGGCGTTCAGCCCGTCGCCGGCCGCGGCGGCGTCGATGAAGGCGATGCACGCCTCGGCCAGCCCGCGCGAGAGCCACCTCGTCACCGGCTGCGCCAGGTCTTCGAGCTGCTGCGTCGTGGGCCTGGCGTTGCCGAACTCGCGCGCGAAGTGCTGGCTGGCGATGGCGCCACGGTTGAACCACACGCCGTGGCCGGCCGGGTCGTCCTCGGGCTCGGTGCGCACGGTGACGACCACCTCGTCACCGGCCACGCTCTTCAGCTGCCCCGGCTTGCCGTAGCGCGGCATGATGCGCAAGGTGTAGCCCGTGGCCGGCTCGGCGGTGTAGTCGCCCCACAGGAAGCTCTGCACGGGAAAGCGGTCGGTGCGGAACTCCGGCGGCTTGCCGTTGACCAGCGCCTTCGGGTCGGGCACGACCGACTTGAACACCTTCTGCGAGCGCAGCCACTTGCCGCCAGCCTCGCCCTCGCCCTGGCGCCAGAACGAGAAGCCCATCAGCCCATGGCGCCGCTGCGGCGCGCAGTCCAGCGCCATCAGCACCGTGCGGGTGCCACAGAGGATGCGGGCACGGAAGTCGCCATTGACGGACTGGGCGTCGAAGCGCATGAAGGGCTCCCGGTGGTGGACCGGGGCATCATTCCACGGCCGGCTGTACGGGGGAAGGTGGGCACGAACAGACGACCCACTCGGGGATGGAAAGGCCCTGGCATCGGGTGCCGGGCATCGCGCAGCCCAACTCGCTGGCTTCGACGCCGGCACGCGAACGAGACTCACGCAGGTTGTCGGGGGCCAGCATCAGGCTCGCTGGCGCCTAGGCGCGAGTGGGTGGGCCCCCGTGAACCGCTACATCAGCACGATGTCGTACTGTTCCGGGTTCATCGTCGGCTCCGCGGAGAGCGAAATCGGCCGCCCGATGAACTCGCTGAGCCCCGCCAGGTGCACGCTCTCCTCGTCGAGCAGCATCTCCACCACGCTGGCGCTGGCGACGACGCGGAATTCCTTGGGCGCGAACTGGCGCGCCTCGCGCAATATCTCGCGCAGGATGTCGTAGCACACGCTGCGCGCCGTCTTCACCTGGCCCCGGCCCTGGCAGGTGGGGCAGGGCTCGCACAGCATGTGCGCCAGGCTCTCGCGGGTGCGCTTGCGCGTCATCTCCACCAGGCCCAGCTGCGTGAAGCCGCTCACCGTGGTGCGGGTGCGGTCGCGCGCCAGCTGCTTCTTGAGTTCGGCCAGCACCGCCTGCTGGTGCTCTTCGCGCAGCATGTCGATGAAGTCGGCGATGATGATGCCGCCCAGGTTGCGCAGGCGCAGCTGGCGCGCGATGGCGCCGGCCGCTTCGAGGTTGGTCTTGAAGATGGTGTCTTCGAAGTTGCGCGCGCCGACATAACCGCCCGTGTTCACGTCGATGGTGGTCAGCGCCTCGGTCTGGTCGATGATGAGGTAGCCGCCGCTCTTGAGCTCCACGCGCCGGCCCAGCGCCTTGGCGATCTCCTCCTCGATGCCGAAGAGGTCGAAGATCGGCCGCTCGCCGCGGTAGTGCTCCAGCTTGCCGGCGGCACGCGGCATGTAGGTCTCGCCGAAGGACTTCAGCAGGTCGAACTGCATCTTGCTGTCGATGCGGATGGCCTGCGTGGCCTCGGTGGTCAGGTCGCGCAGCACGCGTTCGGCCAGGCTCAGGTCCTGGTGCAGCAGCGTGCCCGGCGGCTGGCTGGTGGCGCGCTCGCGGATCGCCGCCCACGCCTTGCGCAGGTAGGCGATGTCGTCGGCCAGCTCGGCGTCGGTGGCTTCCTCGGCATTGGTGCGCAGGATGAAGCCGCCGGTGGGCGCGCCTTCGGCGAGGCCGGCCTGCGCGAGCGTGGTGACGCGGGCGCGCAGCTGCTCGCGCAGCTCGGGGCTGCCGATCTTCTGGCTGATGCCGATGTGGTTGTCGTGCGGCAGGAACACCAGCATGCGCCCGGCGATCGAGACCTGCGTCGACAGCCGCGCGCCCTTGCTGCCGATGGCGTCCTTGATGACCTGCACGGTGAGCGTCTGGCCCTCGAACACCTGGCGCTCGATGGGCAGCGGCGGTGCATCCGCCCGCGCCGCCGTGGCACCCGCCGCGCCGTGGCCGTTGCCGTTGCCGGCGCCACTGGCCGGGGCGGGGGCGCTGCCGCCGTTGCCGTTGCGTTCGTGCGGGGCCGCTTGGCTGCCGCCGCCGTTGGTGCGGCCGGCCACCGGCGCCGGCGGCAGCAGGTCGGCCACATGCAGGAAGGCCGCGCGTTCCAGCCCCACGTCGACAAAGGCGCTTTGCATGCCGGGCAGCACACGCACCACCTTGCCGAGGTAGACGTTGCCCACCTGCCCGCGTTCGAGCGTGCGCTCGATGTGCAGCTCCTGCACGGCGCCGTTCTCGACGATGGCCACGCGCGTTTCCTGCGGGGCCCAGTTGATGAGGATGTCCTGGCTGGCCATGCGGGCGAGTCTACCGAGGGGGTCGCGCCC
>JAEUPD010000151.1 GCA_016788525.1 Rubrivivax sp. | reverse complement strand
AGCTGCCCCACTGGCCGGCGCCGGTCTCGGTGCTGAGCTTCTTGATGCCGGCCTGGGCGTTGTACCAGGCCTGCGGCACCGCGGTGTTGGGCTTGTGGCTGCCCGCGGGCGAGACGCCTTCGTACTTGTAGTAGATCTTGGCCGGCGTGCCCAGAGCCTTCTCCAGCCGGTGCGCGCGGTACAGCGGCGCCGGGCGCCACAGGCGGAACACCTCGCGCACGGGCTCGGGAATGGGCACCTCGCGCTCGGCGCTCACCTCCTGCATGATGAGCTCCATCGGGAACAGCGGCGCGAGGTCGTCGGGCCCCAGCGGCTTGAGCGTGCCCGGGTGCAGCGGCGGCGCCAGCGGCACGGGCAGGTCGGCCATGATGTTGTACCAGTGCCTGGGCATCCGGCTCTCGTCGAGCAGGAACTTGGTGCGGTCGGTCATGTCGGGGCTCCTCGTGGCGTGGGGTCGTTCCACCCGCAGCGCAGCCGCCCGGGGCAGATCGGCAACCACGGTGCCCCGGCCCGGCGCCGCGGGCAAGCGGGTCAACCCGCAGCGGCAGAGGCAGTGGGCGCGGGCTGCGCGCGCAGGCCGCGCAGCCGCAGCGCCGCCCAGGCCGCCGCCAGCGCGGCCACCAGCACGCACAGCACGAGCGTGGTGCGCGCGCCGAATGCCGAGCCGACCAACCCGCCCACCGCGGCGCCGGTGAGTGTGGCCCACTGGCCGGCGAAGCGAATGGCGGCATCGGCGCGCGCCAGCATGTCCGCCGGGGCCTGGGTCTGCCGCAGCGTCGCGTCGTGCACCGAGTACAGCGTGTGACCGCCGTCACCCACCACTTGATGCGCGACCAGCAGCGCGATCGCCATGGCGCCCGAGCCCGCCGCCAGCGGCACGCAGGCCGCACCCAGCGTGAGGGCCACGAGGCCCGCGGTCATCGCCCAGCCGGGGCCGACGCGCGCCGACAGGCCGGCGGCCACCCGCGCGCCGGCCACGGCGCCCAGACCCCCCAGCGCGAAAACCAGCCCGAGCTGCCCGGTGGGAATGGCCAGGTCGCGCGCAACGTAGATCATGTAGCTGGTGCCGGCCATGCTCACGGCCAGCGCGAGCAGCATTTCGATCACCGCCAGCGCACGCAGCGTGTGATGCGCCGCGACCACCTGCACGCCGGCCGTGACCTCCCGCCACCGCTGCGGCCCGGTCTCCTGCCACACGCGGCGCCGGGGCAGCGCCGGTGCCCCCGCGGCAGTGCGCGCCGCGACCGGCCGCACCTCCTGCACGCCACGCAGGCACAGCGCCGAGGCCAGGTACGACAGCGCGTCCACCACCAGCGCCACCACCGCGCCGAGCCACTGGAACAGCCACCCGCCTAGCGCGAACGCCGCCGTCTCCGACAGGCTGGAAACCATCGACAGGCGCGAGTTGCTTTCGATCAGTTCGCCGGCCGCCAGCCGCCGCGCCATCCACGCCGAGCGCGCCACCTCGAACGCCATCGTCAGCACGCCATTGGCGGCAGCGGCGAGCGCAAGGGTCGTCATCGTCGCCGCCCCCTGCCACGCCAGCAGCGCCAACGCGGCCAGCACCAGCGCGCGGCCGGCGTCGCAGGCCAGCATCACTGCGCGCTTGCCGCGCCGTTCCACCCACGCCCCGATCAGCAGCGCGCCAGTGGCGGCGGCAGCCACATCGGCCACCAGCAGCGCACCCATGGCCAGCGGCGTGGCGTCGAGCATCAGCGCCGCGAGCCATGGAGTGGCCAGGCGGCTGAGCATCGCGCCGAAGTTGCTGATGCCCTCGGCGGCCAGCAGGCGCCTCAGCTCGCGCGGCGTGCGCGTCGCGCCGCCGCCGGCATGCTCGGCATGGTCGGCCGCGACGGCGTCAGGGGCTGAACGGGGGGCCGGCGATGCGGCCGGCGCGGCCGACATGGGGCGCGATTCTGCGCGCGGCGCCCTGCCGTCCTGCCGCCCTGCCGCCCGACGCCCTGCCGCCCGACGCCCTGCCGCCCGCCCGATGCCCGATGCCCGATGCCCGATGCCCGATGCCCGATGCCCGATGCCCGATGCCCGATGCCCGATGCCCGATGCCCGCGGCACCGCTGCACACACAATGCCCCGGTGCCGCCGACCGCCCCCGCGCCCGCCAGCCCGCACACCGCCGGCGTGCTCTATGCGCTGGCGGCCTTCACGCTGTGGGGGCTGATGCCGCTGTACTTCCGGCAGGTGGCCAGCGTGCCGCCGCTGGAGCTGATCCTGCATCGCTCGCTGTGGGCGTTGGCGTTCGTGCTGGGGCTGCTGGCGGCGCTGGGCCAGTGGGGCTGGCTCGCGGCGCTGCGCGCGCCACCGCGGCAGCTGGGCCTGTATCTGGCCGGTGCATTGCTGCTGGCCGGCAACTGGCTCGTCTATGTGCTCGCCATCCACGCCGGGCGGGTGGTGGAAGCGAGCCTGGGCTACTTCATCAACCCGCTGGTCAACGTGCTGCTGGGCGTGGCGGTGCTGCACGAGCGGCTGCGGCGCGCGCAGTGGCTGGCGGTGGCGCTGGCCACGCTGGGCGTGCTGTGGCTCACATGGCGGGGCGACCGCCTGCCGTGGATGGCGCTGACCCTGGCCTTCAGCTTCGGCTTCTACGGCCTGCTGCGCAAGACCAGCCGGCTGGGGCCGCTGGAGGGGCTGGCGCTGGAGACGCTGCTGCTGGCCCCCGTGATGCTGCCGGCGCTGGCGTGGCTCACCTTCTCAGGTGGTGGCGGCGCGGCGCTGCGGGGTGATGCGGGTCTCGTGGGCTGGCTCGTGCTGGCCGGGCCGCTGTCGGCCATTCCGCTGGTGCTGTTCGCCGCGGCGGCGCGGCGCATGCCGCTGGCGCTGGTGGGGCTCATGCAGTACCTCTCGCCGACGATCCAGCTGGTGCTCGGCATCTGGGTCTTTGGCGAGCCCTTCGATGGCGTGCGGCTCGTCGGCTTCGCCTTCATCTGGGCCGCGCTGGTGCTGGTGAGCATCGATGCGCTGTGGCGTTCCGGCCTGCTGCCCACGTGGCCCCGGCGCGCCTCGGGCTCGGGCGGCGGCGGCATACCATCGAAACCATGACCCACGCGCCCGCGCACACGCCCTCCAGTGGCCTGGCCGCCTTCCGCCTTGACGGCCAGCTCACGGCCATCACCGGCGGCGCCAACGGCATCGGCCTGGCTTGCGCCAGGCTGTTCGCCGAAGCCGGCGCGCGCGTGGTGCTGCTCGACCGAGATGCGGACGCGTTGGCGCGCGCCGTGAGCGGCGTGCCCGGTGCCACCGGCAAGCCGCTGGACGTGGCCGATGCCCAGGCGGTGGAGCGCTGCTTCGCCGAGATCGCCGCCGAACACGGGCCGCTGGACGTGCTGGTGAACAACGCCGGCATGGCCATCCGCAAGCCTTCGCTCGAGCTCGATGTCGAAGACTGGAACGCCGTGGTGGCGGTGAATCTCACCGGCGCGTTCCTCTGCGCACGGGCCGCGGCGCGGCACATGGCCGGCGTGCAGCGAGTCGAAGGTGGCGAAGGAACCGGCAAGGGTGTCGATGGAGGTGCGGTCGGCGGCGCCATCGTCAACACCGCCTCCATCATGGGCCTGTCCGGCGGCGGGCTGTACCCGAACATCTCGTACCAGACCACCAAGGGCGGCCTGGTGAACATGACGCGCGCGCTGGCCGTGGAGTGGGCCGGGCGCGGCATCCGCGTCAACGCGGTGGCGCCGACCTGGACGCGCACCGGCTTCATCGGCCAGCTGGAAGCGCAGCCGGCGCTGATGGAGCGCATCCGGGCCGTCACGCCGCTGAAGCGGCTGGCCGAGCCCGAAGAGGTGGCGCACGCGGTGCTGTTCCTCGCCAGCCCGGCGGCGCGCATGGTCACCGGGCACACGCTGGCGGTGGACGGGGGCTTTCTCGCGCAGTGAAGGCCCGCCGCAAACCCTTGCGCAGTGACACCCGGGTGATCACACCCACGCCGGGCGCCGGCATGCCGGTCCGAGGCCGGACCGGCAACAGCTAGCACCAGCGTTAGACTGGGTCGCCGCGAACACGCCCGCTGCCAACACACCCCGAGGAGAACGATGATGATGATGCTGCGCCGAATCCTGCCGCTGTTCGTGCCGGCCTTCGTGGCCGGCTGTGCCACCGCACCCGCCGACCCACCCACCTGCCCCACCGCCGCCGAGACGCAGGCCTGGGTGCAGCGCTATCTCGCCCTGACCCCGATGCCCACCGCCCCTGCGGCGCTGACGATGGAAGGCGCCGCCTGCGGCGCGAAGAAGGCCATGGCGGCGCTGGAGCCCACGCACGGCAAGGTGGTGGGCTACAAGGCCGGCCTCACCAACCCCGCGGTGCAGCAGCGTTTCGGCATCGGCACGCCGCTGCGCGGCACGCTGCTGGCGAAGATGCTGCTGCCCGACAACGCCGAAGTGCCGGCCCGCTTCGGTGCCCGCCCCTTCTTCGAACCCGACCTCGTCGTCGAGGTGGGCAGCGCGGCCATCCATGACGCCACCACGCCGCAGCAGGTGCTGGCTTCGCTGCGCGCGGTGGTGCCCTTCATCGAGTTGCCGGACGTGCTGGTCGAAGACCCCACCAAGATCACCGCGCCGGCGCTGGTGCTGAACAACGTCGGCGCGCGCCTGGGCGTGCTGGGCGCAAGGGTTCCGGTGCGCAATGACGCTGCATTCGCCGACGCGCTGCGCGACATGACGGTGCGCGCCGCAGACGGCACCGGCAAGACGCTGGCCGAGGCCAAGGGCACGGCGATCCTCGGCCACCCGCTGAACGCGGTGATCTGGCTGGCCGCCGAGCTGAAGAAGAGCGGCGTCACGCTCCAGCCGGGCGACCTGCTGTCGCTGGGGGCGTTCGGCTCCGGGCCGGTGGCCGCCGGCGGCTCGGTGCGCGTGAGCTACGAAGGGCTGCCGGGCAACCCAGCGGTGAGCGTGCGCTTCAAGTAGCGGCGCCGCGCGGGGCGCCCCGGGCCAACCCGGCGCGCCGCAGGTTCAACGCAGGTCGCCGGCCAGCGATGCCAGCGTGTCGGCCGGCACGCTGACGTGCGCCGGGTAGTTGGTGTGGTCGCAGCCGATCTTCACCGCGCCGCCGGCGCGGATGGCCTGGCGCACCGCGGCCGGGAACTCGAAGCGCACGAAGTGCACTGACGAGGTCTTCTCGTCGTTCTCGCGATCGAGGTCCTCGTCGGCGATGGCGTACACGCGTGCGTGACCTTCCACTTCGACGAAGAGGCGGTCCTCGACGCCGATGAGCCGCGCCAGTTCACGCCGGCGCTCGTGCACGTCGGGGTACTCCAGCAGCATCGTCGCCTTCCAGTTGCTGCCGTCGGGCACCAGCGGCGCATAGGCCTCGATCTCGGACTGGATGCCCTCCTCCTCGAAGATCTTCTCGATGTGCAGCATCTCCTGGATCTGCCGGCGGATCGTCTGCTCGTCCTCGAACTGCAGCGTCATGTGTTCGCCCAGTGTCACCGTGCGCAGCCGCCGGTGCGCGATGGCGTCGGCGCGGCTGGCCTTGCGGACTTTGGCGTAGGCCTCCAGCGTCATCAGGCTCGTGCGGTCGATCGTGGCCATGGTCGTCACTCCGGGTCTCCAACAGTCAACAGATCTGGTTCGGCGGGGCCCGGGTCGCCGCGGGGCTCAGGCAATGCCGTAGGCCCGGCGCACCAGCGCCAGCGGGTGCTGCACGGCCTTGGCCGGCGTGCCGGCCGCGGCCATGCCCTGCGCGATGTGGTGGCCGGCCATCGGGCAGTCGCTGGCGATGACGTCGGGGTTGGGCTGCGCCATGCTCTTGAACACCGGGCGGCCGATCTTCATGGCGATCGGGTGGGTCTCGTTCTTCACGCCGTACATGCCGGCGTGGCCCGAGCAGCGCTCCACCGTCGTCAGCTTCACCTCGACGGTCTTGCCGATGAGCTTGAGCAGGTCTTCGGTCTTGCGGCCGATGTTCTGCACGCGGCCGTGGCAGGGGATGTGGTAACTCACGGTGCCCAGCGCCTGCGTGAAGTCGGTCTTCAGCAGCCCGTCCCTGTGCCGCGCGACGAGGTACTCGAAGGGGTCCCACATCGCGTCTTTCACGCGCTGCGTGTCGGCGTCGGCCGGGAACATCAGCGGCAGCTCCTGCTTGAACATCAGCGTGCAGCTGGGAACGGCCGAGAGGATCGCCCAGCCTTCGCGCGCGTACTTCGCCAGCACCGGCATGTTGGCCGCCCAGCTGCGTTCCACCGCTTCCAGGTCGCCGAGTTCCAGCTTGGGCATGCCGCAGCATTGCTCCTTCTCGACGATCTCGTAGGGGATCTGGTTGTGCTCGAGCACCTTGATCAGGTCTTCGCCGATGCCCGGCTCGTTGTAGTTGACGATGCAGGTGGAGAAGATGGCCACCTTGCCGGGCGTGCGCTCGCCGTTGACGACGGTGAAGCCCGGGTTGTTCATCGCGCGGCCCCAGCGGAAGCGCTGGGTGGCCGTCTGCGGAATCCACGCCTCGGGGTGTACGCCCAGCTGGCTTTGCATCACCTTGCGCGCGGCCATCGTGCCGTTCACCCTGTTCACGACCTCGGCGACGATGGGGATGCCGGCGAACTGGCCGTGCACGTCAGTCTTGGCCAGCAGCTGGCTCGCGCCCGAGACCTCGCCCTTGCTGAACTTCACCGCCTTGGCACGCAGCATCAGGTGCGGGAAGTCCAGGTTCCACTCGTGCGGCGGCGTGTACGGGCACTTGGTCATGTAGCACAGGTCGCACAGGTAGCACTGGTCGACGACCTTCCAGTACTCGCTCTTGCTGACGCCGTGCACCTCGCCGTCGGCGGTGGCGTCGACCAGGTCGAACAGGTTCGGGAAGCTCTGGCACAGGCTCACGCAGCGGCGGCAGCCGTGGCAGATGTCGAACACGCGCTCCATCTCGGCGAAGAGCTTGGCTTCGTCGTGGAAGTCGGGGCTCTTCCAGTCCAGCGGGTGGCGGGTGGGGGCTTCGAGGTTGCCTTCGCGCATGGGTGTTGGTGTGTCCGGGGAGTCGGAAACAGACAAGGGGCCCGCGAGCCCCTTGTCGTTGCGCTCGTCAGAGCATGCTCAGTCGACCAGCTGGTCCAGCGCCTTCTGGTAGCGGTTGGCGTGGCTGCGCTCGGCCTTGGCCAGCGTCTCGAACCAGTCGGCGATCTCGTCGAAGCCCTCGGCGCGCGCGGTCTTGGCCATGCCCGGGTACATGTCGGTGTACTCGTGCGTCTCGCCGGCGACCGCGGCCTTGAGGTTGGCGCGCGTGGGGCCGATGGGCAGGCCGGTGGCCGGGTCGCCCGTCTGCTCGAGGAATTCGAGGTGGCCGTGCGCGTGGCCGGTCTCGCCTTCGGCGGTGCTGCGGAACAGCGCCGCCACGTCGTTCTGGCCTTCCACGTCGGCCTTGTTCGCGAAGTAGAGATAGCGGCGGTTGGCCTGCGATTCGCCGGCAAAGGCGTCCTTCAGGTTCTGCTCGGTCTTGGAACCCTTCAAGCCCATGGGGTGCTCCTCATCTGCAGTGGGTGAACTCACGATCGATCGGCGTCAGGCG
>JAEUPD010000139.1 GCA_016788525.1 Rubrivivax sp. | reverse complement strand
CGCTGCCCGAGTCCGTCCGCAAGGCGCTCGAGACCGCGTCCCTCGACGACAAGTACAGCCTGGCCGAAGGCCGCGCCTTCATGAGCGGCATCCAGGCCCTGGTGCGCCTGCCGATGCTGCAGCGCCAGCGCGACGCGCTGGGCGGCCTGGCCACTGCGGGCTTCGTCAGCGGCTACCGCGGCAGCCCGCTGGGCGGCTACGACCAGTCGCTGTGGGCGGCCAAGAAGCACCTGCAGGCCAACCACATCGTGTTCCAGCCCGGTGTCAACGAGGAACTCGCCGCCACCGCGGTGTGGGGCACGCAGCAGCTCGACCTCTACCCGGCGCAGAAGAAGTACGACGGCGTGTTCGGCATCTGGTACGGCAAGGGCCCCGGGGTGGACCGCTGCCTCGATGTCTTCAAGCACGCCAACATGGCCGGCACCGCCCGGCACGGCGGCGTCATCGCGGTGGCCGGCGACGACCACGTGGCCAAGAGCAGCACCGCGCCGCACCAGAGCGACCACGTCTTCAAGGCCTGCGGCTTCCCGACCTTCTTTCCGAGCAGCGTGCAGGACATCCTCGACATGGGCCTGCATGCGTTCGCCATGAGCCGCTACGCGGGCGTGTGGACCGGCATGAAGACGATCCAGGAGGTGGTGGAGTCGGCCGCCAGCGTGACGGTGGACCCGCACCGCGTGAAGATCGTGCTGCCCGAGGACTTTGCGATGCCCGCCGGCGGCGTGCACATCCGCTGGCCCGACGCCCCGCTGGAGCAGGAGGCGCGCCTCTTTGACCACAAGTGGTACGCGGCGCTGGCCTATGTGCGCGCCAACCGCCTGAACCACAACGTGGTCAGCGGCCCGAACGACCGCTTCGGCCTCATCGCCAGCGGCAAGGCCTACAACGACACGCGCCAGGCGCTCACCGACCTGGGCCTGGACGACGAACTGTGCCGGCGCCTGGGCATCCGCGTGCACAAGGTCAACGTCGTGTGGCCGCTGGACGCCACCATCACGCGCGACTTCGCGCAGGGGCTGCAGGAGATCCTCGTCGTCGAGGAGAAGCGCCAGATCATCGAATACCAGCTCAAGGAGGAGCTCTACAACTGGCGCCCCGATGTGCGGCCCAACGTGCTGGGCAAGTTCGACGAGCCGGGCGGCGACGGCTCGGGCGGCGAGTGGAGCATGCCCAACCCGAGCGAGAACTGGCTGCTGCGCGCCAAGGCCGACCTGACGCCGGCGATCGTGGCCAAGGCCATCGCCAGGCGCCTGCTGAAGACCGGCCTCGTGCAGCCGGGCAGCGACATCGCCGCGCGCATGCAGCGGCGGCTGGACGAGATCGCCGGCCGCGAGCGCCAGCTCACCGAACTGAAGGCCACCACCGGCGACCGCATTCCGTGGTTCTGCAGCGGCTGCCCGCACAACACCAGCACCCGCGTGCCCGACGGCAGCCGTGCGATGGCCGGCATCGGTTGCCACTACATGGCGGTGTGGATGGACCGCAGCACCAGCACCTTCAGCCAGATGGGCGGCGAAGGTGTGGCCTGGGTCGGGCAGGCCCACTTCACGAAGGACACCCACGTCTTCGCCAACCTCGGCGACGGCACCTACTTCCATAGCGGCATCCTGGCCATCCGGCAAAGCATCGCCGCGGGCGTGAACATCACCTACAAGGTGCTCTACAACGACGCGGTGGCGATGACCGGCGGCCAGCAGGTGGGAGAACGCCCCGAAGGCCACAGCGTGCTGCAGATCCACAAGAGCCTCGTCGCCGAGGGCGTGGCCAAGCTTGTCATCGTCACCGACCAGCCCGAGAAGTACGCCGGGGTGCCGCTGGAAGCCGGCGTCACGGTGCACCACCGCGACGAACTCGACGCGATCCAGCGCGAGTTCCGCGAGATCCAGGGCGTCACCGCGATCCTCTACGACCAGACCTGCGCCACCGAGAAGCGCCGCCGCCGCAAGCGCGGCAAGATGGCCGACCCGGCCAGGCGCGTCGTCATCAACGAGCTGGTGTGCGAAGGGTGCGGCGACTGCAGCGTGGCCAGCAACTGCCTCTCGGTGGAGCCGGTGGAGACCGAATTCGGCCGCAAGCGCCGGATCAACCAGAACACCTGCAACAAGGACTTCTCCTGCGTGAAGGGCTTCTGCCCGAGCTTCGTCACCGTGGAAGGCGGTGAGCTGAAGAGGCCCAAGAAGGAGAAGAAGGGCTCGCTGGATGGCCTGGCGCTGCTGCCCGAGCCGCCGCTGCCGCTGGCCGAGCAGGCCTGGGGCATCGTGGTCGCTGGCGTGGGCGGCACCGGTGTCATTACCCTCGGCCAGCTGCTGGGCATGGCCGCGCACCTCGAAGGCAAGGGCGTGGTCACGCAAGACAGCGCGGGCCTGGCGCAAAAGGGCGGCGCCACCTGGAGCCATGTGCAAATCGCCCACCGGCCCGAGGCGATCTTCACCACGAAGGTCGACACCGCCAAGGCCGACCTGGTGATCGGCTGCGACGCCATCGTCGCGGCGGGCAAGGCCACGCTGGGCGTGATGCAGCCCGGCCGTACCTATGTCGCGCTCAACACGCACGGCACCCCCACGGCGGCGTTTGTCAAGCAGCCCGACTGGCAGGGCCCGGGCGCGCAGTGCGAGGCGGCGCTGCGCGCCACGGTGGGCGACGAGGGCGTGGGCGCCTTCGACGCCGAGCAGGCCGCCGAGCAGTTGCTGGGCGACAGCCTCTACACCAACCCGCTGATGCTGGGCTACGCCTGGCAGAAGGGCCGCGTGCCGCTGACGCACGCGGCGCTGATGCGCGCCATCGAGCTCAATGGCGTGCAGGTGGAGAACAACAAGGCCGCGTTCGAATGGGGCCGCCGCTGCGCCCACGACCTCGCCAGCGTGGTGGCCCTGTTCAAGGCGCAGCAGGTGATCCAGATCGTCAGGAAGCCTTCGCTCGACGAAGTGGTGAAGACGCGCGTCGAGTTCCTCACCGGCTACCAGGACGCCGCCTATGCGGCCACCTACTGCGCCTTCGTCGAGCAGGTGAAGGCCGCGGAATCACCGCTGGGCGGCAGCCCCATGCTCACCGAAGCGGTGGCGCGCTACCTCTTCAAGCTGATGGCCTGCAAGGACGAGTACGAGGTCGCACGGCTGCACACCGACCGCGCCTTCACCGACAAGGTGGCCGCGATGTTCGAAGGCGACTTCAAGCTCGTGCACCACCTTGCGCCGCCATCGGTAGCCCGGAAGAACGAGCGCGGCGAGTTGGTGAAGCAGCCCTTCGGCCCCTGGGTGCGCACCGCCTTCGGCCTGCTGGCCAGGATGAAGGGCCTGCGCGGGACTGCGTTCGACCCCTTTGGCCGCACCGAGGAGCGCAAGATGGAGCGCGCGCTGATCGGTGAGTACCGCGCCTGCATCGAGGAGCTGCTGCGTACGCTGAAGGCCGAAAACCGCCCGCTCGCCGCCGAGATCGCACGCCTGCCCGAAGACATCCGCGGCTACGGCCACGTGAAGGAGCGCCATGTCGCGGCGGTGCGCGCCAAGTGGGGCGCGCTGATGCAGCGCTGGCGCGCGGGCTGATCGGCGCTCGCAGGGCCGCCCGGTGGCTGGCAGGGCGGGTTGGAGGATGCGTTCGAGTGACCAGCGAAGCTGGTCACTCGGCAAGTCCTCAGCGACGCCCCGGGGGCGCACCGCCAAGCCCCAAGGCCAGCGTCTCAACGCTTGAGCGCCGCGTTGCCGCGGATCGCGCGCTGCACGCCGCCCACCCCGTCGGGCAGCGTGATCGAGTAGCTCAGCACCGCGTGCGTGGCCGGGTTGCCCACCAGCGCGATGCGCACCGACGTGTTGCACACCGTCGACATCAGCGTCACGCCGTCGGCGAAGTAGCGGTTGCAGCTCGTGCCGTCCGAGGGCGTCATCGGCACGTTGGCGATGACGGTCACCTGGCCCGGGTTGCCGGCCGAAAGTGGCTCGAAGTTCAGGTCCGCCAGCCGCATCGCCAGCAATGAACTCGCGGTGCCGGTGAAGGTGACACTGCCCATCTTCACGGTCAGCGACGCGCTGCCCGTGGCCAGCGCGTTGCCCGAAAGCGAGCCCGGGTCCCACGAGGCAGCAAAGCCTTCCAGCGTGCCGCGCGCAGCCAGCCGCGGCGGGTTGCCGGTGAGCAGCCCCTCCAGCTGGAAGGCCTGCGAAGCGCTGCCGGCGATCGGCGCGTAGCTCACGCTGCCGGCCGCGCCCAGCGAGGTGGCCAGCGGCTTGCCGATGACGTAGTGCGAGTGCGCCGCGGCCAGCGTGCTGGCGTTGACGGCGCCGCCGGTGCGGTAGCTGCCGGAGGTCCAGGCGCCCCAGCGCAGCGGGCCGTCGCTGCCCGCGCCGCCCACGCCGGTGGTGCCGGATGCGTCGGGGTCGCGATAGATCATGGCCTGGGCCTGGCCGACGGCGAAGACCTTGTCGACGAAGCCGCGGAACAGACCCTTGCTGTCGAAGGCGGCGTAGCCCGGCGTGTAGCCCGCGGGCAGCGTCGCCGGGTCGGTGAGGTTGAAGTAGGTCTGGTCGGCGCAGGTGGCGCTGCCGCCGTTCGGGCACGTGACCGATGCGCCGGGCAGGATGGTGAACGCCACCATCAGGTCACCGTTCCAGCCCGCTTCGCGGACATCGGTGCCGTCGTACGCGGTGAAGGGCGAACCCGGGTTGGTGAGGTTGGAGGGGGCCGGGGCGGGTGCCGGGGCGGGTGCCGGTGCCGGTGCAGGTGCAGGTGCAGGTGCAGGTGCAGGTGCAGGTGCAGGTGCAGGTGCAGGTGCGGGTGCAGGTGCGGGTGCAGGTGCCGGAGCCGGCGCAGTGTTGTCTTCCCCGTCGCCACCGCCGCACGCGGCGAGCAGCACGAACAGGGCCAGGGGAGTCAGTTGCTTCATCACGGTGGGCCTTTCGGGGTGGTGACGGGTGTTGTCGGCACCCGCCGCAAAAACCCGGCGCAAGGCTCACCACGCGCTGGGCACCCCCTTGATTCAGGGGGGCCGGCGATGCGGTTGTGGCGCCTTCACTCGGCCACCCCACCGGCCTCGCCGGGTCCACCGCGTGCATGGGCAGCGGCCAGCGCCTCGAGGCGCTCGATCCACCGCGGCGTCCCTTCCAGCCGCCAGGCGTAGTCGCGCGGCGGCATGCGCTGGCGGTCGACGAGGTCGAGCCGCGCACGCTCCACTTCCTGCATCGCGCGCAGCGCCGGTGCGGTGACCTCGGCCTTCATCGGCGCGGCAAGGGCCGCCTCGGCCTGCCAGCAGGCTCGCAGGTAGCGCGCCGCCAGGGCCGTGGCCAGCAGCGGCGCCTCGTCGGGCAGGCGTTCGAGCAGCGAAGCCGCGAGCGCCTGCGCTTCGCCGAGCGCCTGTTCGGCGGCCGCGTGTTCGCCGGCCAGCGCCAGCGCACAGGCACGCGCCTCGCCGAGCTGCACGCCGCGCGCCTGCGTGTCCGCGTCGTCGGGCCAGCGCCGCATGGCGGCCAGCACCGCCGGCGTGGCTTCGGCGAGGTGTTCCAAGGCCTCCTGCGGCGCACCGCTGGTGGCCAGTTCGCGGCCGGTGGTGACGACGCTGTTCAGGTGGCCGCGGCGCGCAACACGCTCGGCCGGGTCGCGCGCGGCGAGCGCGCCCCAGCCCTCGATGGCCCGGGCGCCCCACTCGCGCACGCCGGCCAGGTCGCCCAGCGCACCGGCCGCACGCAGGCGCCAGGTGGCCAGCCCGGCAACATCCTCCTGGAAGCGCGCGTTGTCGGGTTGCTCGCGGATCAGGCGGTCCATGATGCGCTGCGACGCCTCGATCTCGCGCAGCAGCCCGGGCCAGTCGCCCAGACGCCGCCGCGCCTGCGTGGCAACACCATGCACCCACACCCACACGTGCGGCAGTTCGGCGTGGCCGGGCTGCCGCGCCGCCAGGCATTCGAGATGACGCCGCGCCTGGCCAACGAAGCGAAGCGCCGCGGCGGCGTCGCCCGACATCGAGTGCGGCGAGGCCAACCGCAAGAAGGTGCGGGCCAGCTCGAGCCGGTGCCGCAGGTCGGGCCGGTCGGGCTCGACGTGGCGCTCGAAGAGCGCGGCGGCGCGCAGCAGCAAGGGCTCGGCCTCGGCGAGCCGGCCTTCTTCGCCCAGCACGCCGGCCCGCGCCGAAAGGGCCAGCGCCAGCTCGTAGGCGGCCATGTCGTCGGCCGCGTCTTCCTGCACCAGCGGCTCCAGCCAGGCCTCGGCCTGCGCGAAGCTGCGCATCGCACCGGCGGTGTCGCCCAGGTGCGGGCGGAAGTAGCCGTTGCGCTGCACGAGGCCGACGGTGCGATACGCCATGCCCACTTCGAGCCGCACGCCGCGATCGGCCGGCGCGGCACGCGCCATGCGGTCGAGGTAGGTGATGGCGTCGGAGACCAGGCGCTGGCGCACCGGTGTCGAACCGACCAGCGGCTCGACGAGGTCGTGGTAGTCGAACAGCACGTGGTGCGCGAGCTGGCGCAGGTCCTCGAAGCGGGCCTGGGCCTGGTCGCGCGCCTGGGCCGCCTGGCGCACCTGCACCAGCGCGATGGCCAGGCCGGCGGCCATGCCCACGGCGCCCAGCGCCACCGCGGCCTGCCCCTGCACGAGCGCGGCCACGAGCCCGGTGACGAGGCCGAGCGCGCCCAGGGCGCCGGCCACCACCGCCCAGCGGTTGCGCTGCAGGAAGCGGGCGAGCACGTAGCCGGTGGATGCTGCGCGCGCGCTGACCGGCCGGTGTTCGAGGAAGGCCCGCACGTCGGCGGCCATCGCGTCGACGCCGGCATAGCGCCGCTCGGGCGCCTTCTCCAGCGCCTTGAGCACGATGTTGTCGAGGTCGCCGTGCACGCGCGCGCGCAGCGTGCGCCACATCGGCTCGCGCGCTTCGCTGGCGGGCAGGCGGCTGGGCCGTGTCGGCTCTTCGTCGAGCACGCTGCGGGCGGCCTCCAGCGGCGTGGTGGCCCTGCGCCCGGTGGGCCGCGTGCCGGTGAGCATCTGGAACAGCACCACGCCCAGGCTGTAGACGTCGGTGGCGGTGGTGACGGCGTCGCCGCGCACCTGCTCGGGGCTGGCGTAGTGCGGCGTGAAGGGCCGCTGGCCACCCACGGTGGTGAGCCCGTCGTTCCCCTCCAGCGGGTCGAGCGCCTTGGCGATGCCGAAATCCAGCAGCTTCACGGCCCCGCCATCGCTGACGAGCACGTTGCCGGGCTTCAGGTCGCGATGCACGAGCAGGCGCTGGTGCGCGTGTGCCACGGCGTCGGCCAGCTGCAGGAACAGCTGCAATCGACCGTCCAGCGCCAGCCCGGCGCACGCACGGTCGATCGGCTGGCCCTTCACGCGCTCCATCACGAAGTACGGCAGCCCGTCGCCGGTGCGCCCGGCGTCGAGCAGCCGCGCGATGTGGGGGTGGGCCAGCTGCGCCAGCGCCTGCTGCTCCTGCGCGAAACGCGCCAGCACGGCCGCGGAATCCATGCCGCGCTTGAGCACCTTGATCGCCGCCTCGCCGCGGAACGCACCGTCGGCGCGCTCGGCGAGCCAGACCTCGCCCATGCCGCCGCGGCCCAGCAATGCGGTGATGCGCCAGGCGCCCATCGGCTGGCCGGAGCGGTCTTCGAGAGGTTCCGGCCGAGGGGAACCTGAAGCGGCTGCGGACCACGCGGCATCCATCGCTGCGGCGGCCCCGTCGCTCAATCGCCCCCGGGTTTGCGAGTCGTGGTGCGCCAGCAGCGAGCGCAGTTCGCCGGCGAGTTCGGCCTCGGCCGACTCCGGCGATGCCGCCAGTGCCGCCAGCGCCGCCTCGCGCTCGGCCGGCGTGCGCTCGATCAGCCGCTCGAACTCGGCACGGATGCGCGGCCAGCGCTCGGCTTCAGGCCTCATCGCGGAGCCGGGCACGCCCCGGTTCGGACATGCGCCGCGCCCTTCACCGCGCCAGCGCGCGCACCGGCGCCACGAAGGCGTCGAAGCTGGCAGGCACGGGTCGCTCGGCCGGCCAGGCCTGCAGCGCCTCGCGCGCGGCCGCGGCGGCCGCCGTGGTGTCGCCGCGCCGCGCCAGTGCCCGCGCGCGCTCGCCACGGGCCAGCGCCAGCGTCCACGCGCGCGCGGCGTTGTCGTCGGCGCCGTCCATCAGCCGCGCGGCCTCGTCGGCCAGCGCCAGCGCGCGCCGGGCGTCCACTTCACGCCAGGCGCGCGCGGCCCACACGCGCGTTTCGGCGTAGATCCGGCGCGCCACGAAGGAGTCGCCAGCGGCCTGCTCGCGCAGCGCCGGTTCGAGCCCGCGGCGGGCCCCGGCGGCGTCGCCGGCCAGCACGCGCTGGCGCGCGTCCAGCATCGCCAGCGTGCGCAGCCGCTGCTGCGCCGCCTTGTTGCCGGGGTCGGCGGCCGCTTGCTCGCGAGCGAAGGCGAGCGCTTCGTCCATGCGCTGGCGGGCCTGGGCATGGCGGCCGGCCATCGCCAGCGCACCGGCGAGGCTGCCGCGGGCCACCGCGCGGTGCACGCGGAACTGCGCGTCGTCGGGCCGGCTGGCCGCGTTGCGCTCGCGCAGCGCGAGCTGGCGCTCGAAGTCGGCCACGGCGCCGGCGTGATCGCCGGTCTGCGTGCGCCAGGCCGCGCGGTCGCCCAGCACCACGGCGATGGTGTGCAGAGACTCGACGTTGTTCGGCGAGGGCGCCAGCAGCTCTTCGGCGTAGGCCATCGCCAGATCGATGTGCTTGCGCGCCTCGTCCAGCCGGCCGAGATTGGCGTAGCTGATGCTCAGGCCCAGCGTGCGCGCGGTGATGACGTGCATGTCCACGGCACTCGTCAGCGCCGCCCAGTGGCGCGGCGCGCGCTGGCGCGCCAGCGCCGCTTCGAGCAGCGGCGGCGCGAGCTGCAGTGCCGCCAGGGCCTGCGCGGGTCGGCCATGGCGCAGGTGCATGCGGGCCTTGGCGCTGAACATGTCCAGCGCGTCGGTCATCTCCTCGATGCTGGTGTCGGGGTGCTGAACGTACAGCGGGAGCAGCGCGATCGCCTTGTCGAGGCTGGCCTCGGCTTCGGCCAGCTGGCCGGTGGAGATGGTTTCGCTGTCGCCTTGCAGCTCGGCGATGCGGAAATAGGTGTCGGCGAGTTCGCGCGCCAGCGCGCGGTCGCTGCGCGCGGCGTCTCGCAGGCTGTCCAGGAAGCCGGCCGCATCACCCAGCAGCGCGGCGCGCACGTCGGTGGCGCCGGCCAGGTAGCGCAGCTTGTCGTGGTACTTGAACACCAGCTGCCCGGCGAGCTGGCGCACTTCGCCGAAGCGGCGCTCGGCGACGGCACGCGCCGCCTCCGCCGACGCGCGCTCGCGCCGGGCTTCGTGGGCCTGCCACACCGCCACGGCGGCACCGCCCACCACGCCGAGCAGCGCCGCGGCTGCCGCCGCGCTGGTCAGCCGATGCCGCGCCAGCAGCTTGCGCGTGCGGTACGTCCACGACGCCGGCCGAGCGCTGACCGGAAAGCCGCCCAGGTAGGCGCGGATGTCCGCCGCCAGCGCATCGACGCTGGCATAGCGCGCCTCGGGGCGTTTCTCCAGCGTCTTGAGCAGGATGTTGTCGAGGTCGCCTTCCAGTTGCCGGCGGGTGCGTTCCCAGCCCGGGGTCGGCAGCGCCAGGCTGCTGGGCCGCGAGGGCTCCTCTTCCAGCACGCAGCGTGCGGCGGCGGCCGGCGTGGTGGCGCCGCGGCCGTAGGGCCGCTGGCCGGTGAGCAGCACGTACAGCAACACGCCCAGGCTGTAGATGTCGGTGGCGGTGGTGATGGGGTCGCCGCGCACCTGCTCGGGGCTGGCGTAGTGGGGCGTGAACGGGCGCTCTCCGGTGGCGGTGAGCTGGTCGCCCGAAGCGCTGTCCTGCACCGGGTCCAGCGCCTTGGCGATGCCGAAGTCCAGCAGCTTCACGCCGCCCTCGCCGTCGACCATCACGTTGCCGGGCTTCAGGTCCCGATGCACGAGCAGGTTGCGGTGCGCGTGCGCCACCGCGTCGGCCAACTGCAGGAACAGCCGCAGCCGCTCGGCCAGCGGCCGGCCGGCGCAGGCCTCGTGGATGGCGCGGCCCTGCACACGCTCCATCACGAAATAGGGCAGGCCGTCGCCGGTGCGGCCGGCATCCATCAGCCGCGCGATGTGCGGGTGCGCCAGGCGCGCCAGCGCGCGCTGCTCCTGCGCGAAGCGGGCCAGCACGGCTTCGGAGTCCATGCCGCGCTTGAGCACCTTGATTGCCGCGGTGCCCTCGAAGGCACCGTCGGCGCGCTCGGCCAGCCACACCTCGCCCATGCCGCCGCGACCCAGCAGCGCAGTGATGCGCCAGGCGCCCAGCACCTGGCCGTGGCGCGAGCCACCGTCGTGCCCTGCCGATGCCTCGGCGGGGCCTTCGACCAACGGCTCGGGGCGCGGGGCCGGCGCGGTCGGGCTCGCGCTGCCCTCATCGCCCTCATCGCCTTCGTGCCCGGCCGCAGCGGCCCCGAGGCTCAGCCCCCCACCGGTGGCCGCCGCTTCGTGCTGCAGCAGCGAGCGCACCTCGGCAGCGAGCGCGGCACCAGCGGGGCCGGCACTCCCGGTGGCGGCGAGCAATGCAGCGCGTTCGGCCGCGGGCAGCGGCAACGCCTGCTCGAACAGCGCCCGCACAGCGCTCCAGGGTGGGGTGGGGGTCATGTCGGAAATCCGGCAGCGCGAGAGGGTCGAGGCACGCGGATTCGTGGGCGAAGGTCAAGGAAGGCGCGGATCCCTGCTGTCTGACCTACGCAGCCAGCGGCGCGACGAAGGCTCACGCCCCGGCACCCCCCGGGAAACGCCGGGTCACGCCCCGGGCGGGCACGCTAGCCGAAACCCGGCGCCCAGGACCGCGCGGGAATTCACGTCCGGGGCCGGCGCGCGAACGGCCGCACGGGGCCCTTGCCGACAATCGACCCATGTCCGCCGCCCAGGCCTCCGTTCAGGACGACGCCGCCAAGCCCGAAGATGCCGGCGAGGTGACGCAGTGGCTGCGCCAGCTGGGCGAGGCCAACCCCCGGGCCAGCAGCCAGCTCTTCGAACTGCTGTACGACGAACTGCGGCGCCTGGCGCGCAGCCACCTCCGGCGCGAGAACCCTGGCCACACGCTCAGCGCCACGGGGCTGGCGCACGAGGCCTGGTTCCGCATGGCCGAGCAGCGCCGCACGCAGTGGCAGAACCGCGGTCACTTCATGGCCGTGGCCAGCACGATGATGCGGCGCATCTTGGTCAACCATGAACTCGCGCGCCGCGCCGCCAAGCGCGACGCTGAACTGGTGCCCGTGACGCTGTCGGGGCTGGAGCAGATCGGCATCGCGCCCGACCGCGATCTCGTCGCCGTGCACGAGGCACTGCTGGCCTTCGAGACGGTGGACGCGCGCGCGGCCAAGGTGGTGGAGCTGCGCTTCTTCGGCGGGCTGGAGAACGACGAGGTGGCCGAGGCACTGGCCATCTCGCCCGCCACGGTGAAGCGCGACTGGGCGATCGCGCGGGCCTGGTTGCACCGCGAACTGAGCGAGCGCCACTGAAGTGCGTGCGCCCGGCGAACGCCGCTGACCCTGCCCTCGGCGGGCCGCACCCGCGGCCCTCAGCCGAACACCTGCAGCCAGTGGCCCAGCGCCGCCGCCACCGCCCCCGGCTCCTCCAGCAGCAGCATGTGGCCGCAGCGAGGCAGCACCTCCAGCTGCGCACCGGCCATCGCCGCGGCGATCTCGCCAGACATCTCCGGCGGGGTCAACGCATCACCCTCGCCGCAGAGCACCAGCGTCGGGCAGCGCCGCGTGTCGATGGCGCCCAGGTGGGGCCGCAGGTCCGCACGCGCCATCACGGCCTGGTTCTGCGCAATGAGTTGCGCGGCGCCGGCGCGCCGCACGATGGCAAAGTAGCGCGCCACCAGCGCGGCGTTGCCCGCGTGATGCGGGTGGAAGGCGAAGGGGACATTGGCGCGCAGCACTTCGTCCACGCGCCCGGCGGCGAAGTGCCCGCAGGCCTCGGTGCGCAGCGCGATCAGCTCGGGCGTGTCGGGCCGCGCCGTGGTGGCCACCAGCGCCAGGCCCGCGACGCGTCCGGGCGCGAGCAGCGCCGCGTGCTGCGCCAGCATGCCGCCCATCGAATGCCCCACCAGCACCAGCGGCCCGTTCAGCCGGGCGAGCAGGGCCTGCGCCATCTCGGGCAGCGAGGTGCCGCGCGTGTGGTCGTCGGCGACCACGGCCTCGCTCACCAGCGGCGGGTTCGGCCGGCGTGCGGCCAGCGCTGCGCGCACGTCGGCCCAGACCTCGGCGTCGTTGGCCAGGCCGGGCAGGAACACCAGGGTGGGCAGGCGGTCGTTCATCGGGGCAGGCGGGCAGCGTGGGCACAGGCGCCCAGCATACGGGGCCGCACGCGCTGCCGGCCGCGGCGGCAGGCGCGGCCCGTGCCGCCCGGCTGTGCCGCGCGCCACACGGGCGGGCTATGCTTGCCGCACCCCAGTGCCCCACCTCTTCACACGGAACCGCGCCATGCCGGGCATCGCCCCCTTCCACCTTGCCTTTCCCGTCGACGACCTCGCCGCCGCACGCCGCTTCTATGGCGGCCTGCTGGGTTGCCCCGAAGGCCGCTGCAGCGACGAGTGGATCGACTTCGACCTCTTCGGCCACCAGATCGTCGCGCATCTGGCGCCCAAGAACGCGCCGGCGCACCACAACCCGGTCGACGGCCACGACGTGCCGGTGCCGCACTTCGGCGTGGTGCTCGACTGGGACGACTTTCACGCACTGGCCGACCGGTTGCGCACCGCCGGCACGAAGTTCGTGATCGAGCCGTACATCCGCTTCGCCGGCCTGGTGGGCGAGCAGGCGACGATGTTCTTCCGCGACCCGGCCGGCAATGCGCTGGAGTTCAAGTCGTTCAAGGACCGCTCGCAGCTGTTCGCCAAGTGAGGCTCGGGGCCGTGCAGCACGCACCGCAAGAAACGCACTGGCCGCACGTGTCTCGGGCGCCGTCGGCGCTGTGGGCGCCGTGGGCGCCGTGGGCGCGGCAGGCCCCGGCCGCGCGCAGGCGCAGCCACACCCCGGCTCCATGACCGAGCTGCTGTTCATCCGCCACGGCGAGACCGACTGGAACCGCCAGCAGCGCTTCCAGGGCCAGATCGACGTGCCGCTCAACGCCATGGGCCGCGCGCAGGCTGCGCGGCTGGCAGCGCGGCTGGCCGCCGACCCGCACGACCGCCTGTTCGCCAGCGACCTGGGCCGGGCGCGCGAGACGGCCCAGGCGCTGGCCGCCGCCTGGGGCGTCGAACCGACCCTCGTGCCGGGGCTGCGTGAGCAGGCCTTTGGCCTGCTGGAAGGGCTGGACGTGCCCACCATCAAGGCGCAGCACCGCACGCTGTGGGACGAATGGCTGCGGCATCGCGGCGACTTTGCGCTGCCCGGTGGCGGTGAAAGCCTGCAGGCGCTGCAAAGGCGCGTGCTGGCCACCGTGCGCGAACTGGCCGAGGCGCACCGCGGCGCGCGGCTGGCGCTGGTCACGCACGGCGGCGTCCTGGACATGCTGTGGCGCACCGCGCACGGCCTGCCGATCGAAGGGCTGCGCCAGTGCGAGATCCCCAACACCGGGCTCAACCGCCTGCGCTGGCAGGACGGGCGCCTGGTGATCGAGCACTGGGGCGACGCGACCCACCTCGAAGACCTGCCGCCGCAGCCCAGCACCCGCGCCGGGGAGCGCGAGTGAGGCCGCGAGGCGTGAGCCCCTCAAGAAACCGCACACGATGACGCAGCCCGAATCACCCTTCCGTTCCACCGTGGTCGTCGGCGCCGGCGCCGTCGGCGGCTTCTTCGGCGCGATGCTGGCGCGTGCCGGCCATCGCGTCACGCTCGTCGGCCGGGCCGCGCAGGCCGAGGCGGTCGCCGCGCGCGGCCTGCAGCTGCACCTGACCACGCCCGCCGGCCCGCGCGTCGAGGCCGTGCGGCTCGCAGCCACCACCGAACTCTCGACCGTGCGCGACGCCGACCTGGTGCTGTTTTGCGTCAAGTCGCCCGACACCGACGCGGTGGCGCGCGAGATGGCACCGCACGTCGCCGCCGGCACGTGGGTGATGAGCCTGCAGAACGGCGTGGACAACGCCGCAGCCATCGCGCGCCATGTGCATGGCGACGGGCGCGTGGTGGTCCCCACCGTGGTCTACGTGGCCACCGCGATGCCCGAGCCCGGCGTCGTCAAGCACTTCGGCCGCGGCGACCTGGTGGCCGGCCCGCTCACCGCCGCCGATGCGGCCGATGCCGTGCACGGTGCAAAGCTGCAGGCGCTGGCCGCATTCTTCGCCGGCGCCGGCGTGCCGGTGCGCGTGTCGGCCGAGGTGATGCACGAGCTGTGGATGAAGTTGATGGTCAACTGCGCCTACAACGCCATCTCGGCGCTGGCGCAGCTGCCGTACGGCCGCATGGTCGGGCAGGCCGAGATCCGCGAGGTGCAGCGCACCGTGGTGGAAGAGGTGGTGGCGGTGGCCCGCGCCGAGGGCCAGCCGATGACGCTGGCCGCTGCGCTGGAGGCGATGGAGCGCATCGCGGTGGCGATGCCGGGCCAGTACTCGTCCACGGCACAAGACCTGGCCCGCGGCAAGCCCACCGAGATCGACCACCTGAACGGCCATGTCGCGCGCCGCGGCCAGGCCCTGAGCGTGGCCACGCCGGTGAACCGCACGCTGCATGCGCTGGTGAAGCTGGCCGAAGCCGCACGATCCGCGGGGCCCGCCGCGGGGCTTGCCGCGAAACCGTGAACGCGGCAGGCGTGGCGCGATGATTGCCGCCGCCCCTGGCGGCAGCGCCGACGTGCCGGCCGAGTTCCTGCGCGCGCTGCGCGAGTTGCACCTCGTCGACGCCGACGAGCCGGTCACCGGCCAGGCGCTGGCCGGCGGCGTGAGCAGCGACATCTGGCGCCTGGACACGTGCCGCGGCGCGCTGTGCGTCAAGCGCGCGCTGCCCAGGCTGCGGGTGGCCGCCGACTGGCGCGCGCCGGTCGAACGCAACCTGTACGAAGCGCGCTGGATGCAGGTGGCCCGCGAGGCGGTGCCTGGCGCCGCGCCGCGAGTGCTCGGCCAGCATGCGGCCCTGGGCGTGCTGGTGATGGACTACCTGCCGCCCGAGGCGCACGCGCTGTGGAAGGACCAGCTGCGCCGCGGCATCGCGCAGGTGCCCACGGCGCAAGCCGTGGGCACCACGCTCGGCCGCATCCATGCCCACGCTGCCAAGCGCCGCGACACGCTGGCCGCGCAGTTCGACACCGACCGCATCTTCTATGACATCCGGCTCGAGCCCTACCTGATGGCCACCGCGGCGCGGCACGCCGACCTTGCACCGGCGCTGCACGCACTCGTGCGCCAGACACAGGAGCACAAGCTCGGCCTGGTGCACGGCGACGTGAGCCCGAAGAACATCCTCGTCCCGGCTCACGCGCAAGCCGCGCGTTTTCTTGGCAGGCCAGAGCCTGAGGGGATGTCACCCGTGCTGCTGGACGCCGAGTGCGCCTGGTGGGGCGACCCGGCCTTCGACCTCGCCTTCTGCCTCAACCACTTGCTGCTCAAGTGCCTGTGGGTGCCGCCCGCGCGCAGCGGCTTGCTGGCCTGCTTCGATGCGCTGGCCGCGGCCTACCGGCCCTGCGTGGACTGGGAACCGCCGCAGACTCTCGAAGCCCGCGCCGCGCGCCTGCTGCCCGGCTTGCTGCTGGCGCGCGTGGACGGCAAGTCACCGGTGGAGTACCTGGTCGAGCCCTGGCAGCACGACCTCGTGCGGCGGGTGGCCCGGCAGCTGCTGCGGCAACCCGAGCAGCAGCTCGCGGCGGTGCGGGCCGCCTTCGCCGGGGCGCTCGAAGCGGCGGCCGAGGCGCTGGCGCCGCCGGCACCGGACGCGGCTACCGGGTCGGAAGCGCCGGGATGAGCAACTCCAGTCAAGCCCAGGATCCCGGGCACATCGCGCACGTTCACGCGCGCCGTGTCTGGGACAGCCGTGGCCGCCCGACGGTGGAGGCTGAGGTCACGCTTGCGCGTGGCCGCACCTCGCCCGCCGTGTTCTGCGGCCGCGCCATCGTGCCCGCAGGCGCGAGCAAGGGCCGCCGCGAAGCGCTGGAGCTGCGCGACGGCGGCGGGCGCTTCGGCGGCCTGGACGTGCAGCGAGCGGTGGGCCATGTCAACGGCGAGATCGCGCGGGCACTCGTCGGCATGCCGGCCGGCGATCAGGCGGCCATCGACGCGCGCCTGATCGAACTCGACGGCACCCCGAACAAGCAGCGTCTGGGCGCCAACGCGACCCTGGCCGTGTCGATGGCCGCGGCGCAGGCCGCCGCCGCCGCAGCCGGCCGGCCGCTGTACGAGCATCTGGCGCACGGCCTCGGCGCGCCGGGCGAGGCGCTGCGGCTGCCGCTGCCGCAGATCCAGATCTTCGGCGGCGGCGCACACGCCGGGCGGCGCGTGGACATCCAGGACTTCATGGTCCTGTGCCCGGGCGCCGCGAGCTTCGCGCAGGCGCTGGAGTGGACGGCCGAGGTCTACCGCCACGCCGGCCTGCTGATGCGCGAGCGCGGCGCGCTGGCCGGCGTGGCCGACGAGGGCGGCTGGTGGCCGGCGTTCGACAGCAACGAGCAGGCGCTGAGCGCGCTGGTGCAGGCCATCGAACGCGCCGGCTTCGCGCCGGGCGAGCAGGTGGCGATCGTGCTGGACATCGCGGCCAGCGACTTCGGCCAGGGTGGCCGCTACCGCCTGGGCCTCGAGGGGCGCGAGCTGACGAGCGACGGCCTGATCGAACTGCTGCTGCACTGGTGCGAGCGCTACCCCATCGCGAGCATCGAAGACCCGCTGGCCGAGGACGACCTGGAGGCCTTCGCGCGGTTCACGCAGGCCGTAGGCGCACGCGTGCAGGTGGTGGGCGACGACCTGCTCGTCTCCGATGCCGCACTGGTGCGGGCAGCAGCCGATCGGGGCGCGGCCAACACGGTGCTGCTCAAGCCCAACCAACGCGGCACACTCACCGAAACCTGGCAGTGCTGGCAGGCCGCTCGCGCGGCGGGCTATGCCGGCATCGTCTCGGCACGTTCGGGCGAGACCGAGGACACGACCATCGTCGACCTGGCCATCGGCTGGGGGGTGGGGCAACTCAAGGTCGGTTCGTTCGCGCGCGGCGAGCGCATGGCGAAGTGGAACGCCGCGCTGCGCATCGAAGAAAGGCTGGGCGCCGCGGCGCGCTTCGCCGGTGCGGCGGTGCTGGGGCGAAACCTACCGCGGGCGTGATGCCGGGGGCCGGAGCGTGGCGAGTTCCTGCCGCCCCGGTTCCGCCTCGGAGGATGTGGACCGAACTCAGGCCAGGTGAGTCAGTGGAGGTCTGGTTCGAGGGTGCACCAGCGCGCTGCGGCGTGCACAGACCCGGGTGGCCTGCCCTGCCGTGCGCGAGGGCGAGGCCCGGCGTCCGCGCCAGGCTGCGCCTGCCGCGGATGACGGCCGACGGTGTATCCGTCGGCCTCGCGTCCCGCGCGGCGCTGCGCTTCGGGCCGGACCTCTGCTCGCCGCGACCTGCCTGCGCGGGTGACGACGACGGTCTGGAGCGCCGGATCCAGGGGCAGTCAGTTGAGGTCGATCGGAGCGCACTGGGTGGTCCGGTCGGGCACCCCATGCGCCGCACCAGCGCTCGGAGTCCGATCGGCGTACCTCGCCCAAGGACGGCGTTCCCGCGTTCTCGCTCACCCAGGCGCTGCCGCGTCACCCCGGGCGTCGCTGCCTCTTTCGCTGCTGCCGCCGCCGCGGTTGTCGCTGCCGCCGCTGCCCAGCACGATGCGGGCATGCCGCTGGTAGGTCCAGTAGGCCCAGGCCCAGTTGACCAGCACGATCAGCCGGTTGCGCAAGCCGATCAGGAAGAAGACGTGGGCCGCCAGCCAGAACCCCAGGCGACCAGGCCCGAAAGGCGCAGCCCGCGCAGGTCGACCACCGCGGCCAATGGCCGCTCACCGTGGGCCGCGGGCCACCGCCTCTTGCCGAGCCTTCGCAGACGCGCCGCTTGGGCGATGCACGCGAGCGGTCCACAATCGGCGTTCATCATGTCGACCGCTTCGAGCCGCGAGCCCAGTGAGACGCCGGCCGCGGCTTCGGTGCTGGGCATCGACGCCGGCGGCACCGGCACACGATTCGTGCTCATACTCGCCGACGGTCAGGTGCTCGCCGAAGGGCGCGCGCCGGCGCTGTCGGGCACGCAGCTGTTCGACACCGCCGGCGAGGCCGCCGCCGACGTGGTGCTGGGCGGCATCGCTCGCGCGCTGCCCGTGTTGCCGCAGGCGATGGTGGCCGGCATCACCGGCTACGACCAGGCGCTGGCACGCAAGATGGTGCCGCGGCTGATGCAGATCTTCGGCACCACCGAGGCGTGCACGCAGGCGATGAGCGACATCGAACTGCTGTGCCATGCCGCCTTCGCCGGCGACGGCATCGTCGTCTACGCGGGCACCGGCTCGGTGGCCGCGCTGGTCGACGCCATGGGGCACATGCATCGGGCCGGCGGGCGCGGCGCGCTGGTCGACGACGCGGGCAGCGGCCACTGGATCGCGCGCGAGGCACTGCGCCAGGTCTGGCGCGCCGAGGACGAGGAACCCGGAGCGTGGCAACGCTCGCCGCTGGCGCATGCGCTGTTCGAGCATGTGGGCGGCAACGAGTGGGCCCACACGCGCCAGTGGGTGTATGGCGCTTCGCGCGGCGAGCTGGGCGCGCTGGCCACCGTGGTGGCCGCCAGTGCGGGCAAGGACGCCGCGGCCCTTGCACTGCTGGAGCAGGCAGGCCGCGAACTGGCCCGGCTGGCGCAGGTGCTGCTGCGGCGCTACGGGCGGCTGCCGGTGGCCGTGGCCGGGCGGGTGTTCGAGCTGCACCCGGCCATCGAGCGCGCCTTCGTGGCGGCCTTGCCGGCGGGCTGCGAGGTCGAACACCTTCAGGAAGAACCCCACGTGGCGGCGGCGCGGATGGCCTGGCGGCTGCTGGCGCGGGTATCTGGCGCGGCGGCTTTGACACAGACGCCCGTTACCCAGGACGCACGGGGTGGGCCAGGTGGGCCGGATGTTCCCGGCGTGCCGCCCGAGCAGCCCGCGGTCGGGGGTGCGCTCGCCAGCCTGGCCTGAACGCGCCTGGGCACGCCCACGCCCCAGGCTGCCTGCGTCGAAGGTCGAACTGCCTTGCGTTGTCGAAGATCACGATGGCCACGACGAACACTCCCGCGGTCGGATATTCGGGCACGCCGCTGGCGAAGAAGCTCGGCCTGAAGGACGGCCAACGCGTGTGGCTGGTCGATGCACCGCCGGCGCTGCCCGACTGGCTGGCTCCGCTGCCGCCGCGGTTGAGCTGGGCCAACCACGCCAGCGCTGACGTCGACCTCGTGCATGCGTTCTTCACCCGGCGAGCCGCGCTGGCACGGCAACTGGCCGCCTGGCGCCGGGCGTTGGGCGACGCGGTGGTGCTGTGGGTGTCGTGGCCGAAGAAGAGCGCCAAGGTACCCACCGACATCACGGAAGACGTGATTCGCGAGGTGGCGCTGCCGCTGGGGTTTGTGGATGTGAAGGTCTGCGCGGTGAGCGAGGTGTGGTCGGGGCTGAAGCTCATGGTGCGCAAGGAGCTGCGGCACGTCGCAGGGGCGGCGACCGGTGCCGCGCGCGGGACGGCGTCGAAGCCGGCGGCGAAGAAGGCCGCGATGCCGGGGCCCCGCGCGAAGGTGGCAAGGGCGGCCGATGCGGCAGCGCCCGACTCGCCCCGCGGCCCCGCACCGAAGAGGCCTCGTTGAGGCGCCCGTGCGCCCGGTGCGGGCCGGTGCGCCTGGCTGCCCTGGCGGTGCTGGTGCTGGCGTGGCACGGCCCCGGCGCGCCGGCGCCCGGGCCTGCGGGTCCAGCCGTGCCCTCGGGCGCGCGCGGCGGGCCCGCCGAGCGCTTGCTGCCCGAGGCCGATCTGCCACCACCCGCACCCCGCCAGTTCCGTGCCGCCTGGGTGGCCACGGTGGCCAACATCGACTGGCCGAGCCGCCCGGGGCTCACGACGCGTGAACAGCAAGGCGAAGCACGCGCCCTCCTCGACCGCGCTCGTGCACTCGGCCTCAACGCGCTGGTGCTGCAGGTGCGGCCGGCTGGCGACGCGCTCTATGCATCGCGCCTGGAGCCGTGGAGCGAGTACCTCACCGGCCGCCAGGGCCAGCCGCCGCGGCCGTGGTGGGACCCGCTGGCGTTCTGGGTGCGCGAGGCACACGCGCGCGGGCTGGAACTGCACGCCTGGTTCAACCCGTTCCGCGCGCGCCACCCCACCGCGAAGACGCCACTGGCCAAGCCGCACCTGGCGCTGCGCGCCCCGCAGGCGGTGAAGCCCTACGGCGAGCTGCTGTGGGCCGACCCCGGCGATGCCACCGCCCGCGCGCAGATGCTGGCGGTGGTGGAGGACGTGCTGCGCCGCTACGACATCGACGGCGTGCACATCGACGACTATTTCTACCCCTACCCCATCCTCGAGAACGGCAGCGAGCTGACCTTTCCCGACAGCGAGGCCTATCTGCGCTACCTCGGTGAAGGCGGGGCGCTGCCGCTGCCCGACTGGCGCCGCGCGCATGTCGACTCGCTGGTGCGCGCACTGCACGAGAAGGTGCGCGCGGTGCGGCCGCGGGTGCCGGTGGGCATCAGCCCGTTCGGCCTGCCCCGCCCGGACCGGCGCCCGCCCGGCGTGAGCGGTTTCAGCCAGTACGACAAGCTCTTCGCCGACGTCGAGCGCTGGCTGCATGAGGGCTGGCTCGACTACCTCGCACCGCAGCTGTACTGGCCGCTGGCCAGCGAGGGCCAGCCGTTCGTGCCCTTGCTGCAGTCGTGGGTGCAGGCCAACGTGCGCGGCCGCCATCTGTGGCCGGGGCTCTTCACAAGTTCGGTGCGGCCGCCGGCGCCAGTGGCCGGCGAGGGCCTGGGCACCACACGGTCGTGGCCGGCGCGCGAGGTGCTGGACCAGCTCGCGGCGCTGGCCCGCGAGCCCGGCGCCAGCGGGCACATCCACTTCAGCATGGTGGCGCTGCTGCAAGACCGCGATGGCCTGGCCACCCAGCTGCAGCGCGGCGCGTATGCGACGCCGGCGCTGGTGCCGGCCACGCCCTGGCTGGACGACCGCCCGCCGCCCCCGCCGCGGCTGGCGCGGCGCGCCGATGCAGCGCTCATCGAACCGGGCGCGGGGGAGGCGCCGGCACGCTACGCGGTGTGGCGGCGCATCGACGGCGCCTGGCGCCTCGCCGTGCACGGGCCGGCCGAGCGCCGCGTGGCGCGCGAACGTGCCGACGCGGTGGTGGTGGCGGCCGTCGATCGCAGCGGCAACCTCAGCGAGCGCCAGGCGGTGCGCTGGCCATGACCGCCCCCAAGCGCGGCCGGCCGCCGGACAAGGCCACGAAAGCCGCGCGCGCCGCGCGGGCGCGCGCTCAAGACGCGCGGCCCGGGGCCGATGAGGTGGCCACGACCGCCGCTGCGGCGCGCGGGCCGGCCCGCCGCGGGCGGACAACGCCGGAGCTTGCGACCCCCGTGCCCAGCAGAAGACCCCTCGAACCCTTGCCCGGCCTGGCGCCGGGCCCGGCGCCCAGCGCCCCGCCCACCGAGCAGCCCAGCGGCGAGCACCCGGCGCTGGACAGCTACGACAGCGCCGCGTTGGTGGCCGCCTTCGTGGCCGACCAGGCGCGCGCGGCACTCGCGGTGCAGGCCGCCGCGCCGCAGCTGGCCGCTGCCGTGGAGGCGGCGCTGCCGCGGCTGCGCCGCCATGGCCGCCTGATCTACGCCGGCGCCGGCACCAGCGGGCGCCTGGGTGTGCTCGACAGCGTGGAGCTGTACCCGACGTTCTCGTGGCCGCGCGAGCGTGCGCGCGGGCTCATTGCCGGCGGCGAGCGCGCGATGTTCGCCGCCATCGAAGGCGCCGAGGACGACGCCGCGCAGGGCGCGGCCGACCTGCGCGCGATGGCGTTGGGCCGCGACGACGTGGTCGTCCTGATCGCGGCGTCGGGCACCACGCCCTACGTGCTGGGCGCGGCCGAGGCGGCGCGCGCGCGCGGCGCGCTGACCATCGGCTTGACCAACAACCGCGGCACGCCGCTGGCCGCCGCCTGCGACTGCACCATCGTGCTGGAAACCGGGCCCGAGGTCATCTCCGGCAGCACGCGGCTGAAGGCGGGCACGGCGCAGAAGATCGCGCTGAACACCTTGTCCAGCAGCCTGATGGTGCGGCTGCACAAGGTGTACGGCAACCTGATGGTCGACCTGCGCGCCACCAACACCAAGCTGGCGCGGCGCGCGCTGGCGCTGACCATGCGCGCCAGCGGGGCCGCCGCCGCCGAGGCACGCGCGGCCCTGGCCGCCAGTGGTGAGCGCGTGAAGGTGGCCGTCGTGATGCTGAAGGCCGGGGTCGATGCGGCCACCGCGCAGCGCCGGCTCGACGTGGCCGGCGGCAGCGTGCACGCCGCGCTGGCACCTGTGGCTACACCGGCGGTTGCACCCGCGCCGGTCATGACGCCCGAGGCGGCGCCAGGCCCCGCGCCGGGCCACGCGCCGGACACCGGGCCGGACACCGTGCCGGGGGTCGTGCCGGACAGCGTGAAGGCGGGTGCCCACGCGGCCCCGCGCCGGCGCAGCGGCAGCCGCGGGGCTGATCGGCGGCGGGGCGGTTAGCCTGGGGGTCCCACTTCCACGCCGGGGCCGGGTTCCGCGTTTGGCGAGCGGGTCGCTCTTCTTACTTCGACGCAGCCGGGTCCCGCCCCGGCAGGCGGGTCACTTTCATTTGCTGGCCCAAATGAAAGTAACCAAAGCAAAGGGCCTGGCCGTCGAAGAGGTTGTGCCTGCGATCTGCCAACCGTGTGCACATATGGTGGCCGCCGCGGGAACTCGGGAGCGTGTCATGGGTGGTGCTGGGAGCGCCCCCGTTGAACAGCACGAGCTGCCGCCCAAGTGCCACCCACGTGCCTGGTTGGCCTTCGGGCCGCCCGATCGAACATCGCGATCCGCCTCGAACACCGACCATGACGAGCTGTGAGTGACCACGGCGGCCACCATGTGTGCACACGGTTGGCAGATCGCAGGCACAACCTCTTCGAAGTGGAAGGCCCTTTGCTTTGGTTACTTTCATTTGGGCCAGCAAATGAAAGTGACCCGCCTGCCGGGGCGGGACCCGGCTGCGTCGAAGTAAGCAAAGCGACCCGCTAGCCAAACGCGGAACCCGACCGCCGCGTGGCGGTGGGACGACGGGCTCCGCGACTCCCCAGCCGGCTATCTCTTCGCCGCCGCCAGCAACGGCTCGTTCGAGAACAAGTAGTTGATCTTGTCCAGCGGCTTGTGGCAAGCCAGGCAGTCAGCCTGATTCACGCCCGCACGCAGCGTTGAGTCCGGGTTGAAGACCGCGTAGTTCCAGTCGCCGTTGCGCAGCATTTCCGGAAAGTCGTTGCCCCAGCCCGCGCCACTGCTCATCACCGCATAGGCAACCAGCCGATCGGGGGTGTAGAAGCCGCCGGCACCGACCACCGGCTTGCGCTCGGCGTCGAGCTTGGCCGCCCATTGCTCCAGCAGCAGCACCGAGCCGGCCGGCAGCGGCCTGCCCTCGCGCGCCGCCTGCCAGGCCACCGGGTTGGCGTAGAGGTAGCGCACCTGGTTGATGTCGGCGCGGTTGACCGTCTGGTACATGCGGAAGGTGGAGCGGTAGCCCTCGGGGAAGGTGACCCGCGTCTTCACCAGGTTGGGCAGCTGCTCGGACTTGGCCGCCAGGTTGCCGGGGGCCAGGCTGCCGAAGAAGGCCGCGACGTCGGTGATGTCGGCCGGGGCCAGTTGTGCGGCGATGGCGTTCATCGACGCTGCCTTGCGCGTACCGGCCTTGAAGGCGCGCAGCTGCGATTCGAGGTACCCCACACGCTGCCCGGCGAGGTTGGGGATGGTGTCGGCGATGCTCACGCCGTTGGCACCATGGCAGGCGGCGCAGACCGCCTGGGCGCGCGCCTTGCCGGCTTCCAGGTTGGCCGCTGCAGGCTGCGCCGCCGCCGGGGCGGCGAGAACGGCCGCGGCGGCGCCGAAGAGAGCCAAGGCGCGAAGCGGGGTCTGGGTCATGGCGTGAACTCCTGGGGTGTGGGGGGGGATGGGTGATCGGCCAGACGGCCAAGCGCTTGCCCGGTCGCGCTTGGTCGTGCCCGCCCGGGCCGGATTACGCCGTGCCGGTCTGGCGCGCGCCCGGAGCCGAGGCGGCAGGCCTCGGTGCTGCGGGCGGGCGCGACCAGGTCAGTCGAC
The DNA here is from genome assembly GCA_016788525.1 of Rubrivivax sp. Lineage (GTDB taxonomy): Bacteria > Pseudomonadota > Gammaproteobacteria > Burkholderiales > Burkholderiaceae_C > Rubrivivax. The sequence continues at coordinate 8,709 of JAEUPD010000139.1, read as the reverse complement.
AGGCTTGTGCCGACATACGCAGCGCCCGCCGCGCGGATGCAATCCCGAGTGTTGTCGAGGGGTTCCGGCGCGCCGGCGGCGCGCAGAGCGCCTAGAGCCTGAGCTCCAACCTCAACTGCCAGTTGGTGTAGCTGGGCCCGCGCGAGATGCCGGTCTCGCGCAGCGGCACGACGGCGCCCGTGGCGTCGAAGTCGAACTCGTTGCGCGTGGCGTAGTCGCGCGGCGCCAGGTTGTTGGCAAGCAACCTCAGGCCGACCTCGGGGTTGAAGGTCCACAGCGCGAAGAGGTCGAACACGCGCTTGCCGCTGACCGTGACGGCGCGGTCGTCGGCCAGCTGCGTGCGGTAGCCGGGCACGACGTTGAGGTTGCCGCCCAGCGTCAGCGGCAGGCTGCGCAGCCGGTAGTCGGCGCCGAAGTTGGCCGTCACCGGCGACTGCTGGTCGAGCCGGTTGTCGGGGCCGGCGATGCCCTGCACGCGCGAGCGGTAGAAGGCGATGTTGTGGCGCAGCTCGACGCGCGCGGCATCGGCCACGAGCTGGTCGAGGCGGTACTTGGCCTCCAGCTCCAGCCCCATGGTGGTGGCGTTGCCGATGTTCTGCTCGCGCGCCACGTAGCGCGGGCAGGCGCTCCACGACACCGTCTCCAGCGTCGTGACGCGGCGGATCAGGTCGCTGACACGGCGCACGAAGGTGTTGGCGCTGAGCACGCCACCGCCTTCGAGATAGCGCTCGAAGGCGAGGTCGAGCCCCAGTGCCCGCTCGGGTTCGAGGTCGGGGTTGCCGGCGCTGTCGGGTTGCGTGGGGTCGTTGCCGGCTTCGGTGGGCCCGCTCGGGCACAGGCTGGCCGACGCGCGGGCGTTGATCGACGGGCGCGCGATCAGGCTTTGCGTGGTGGGCGCGCGGTAGCTGCGGGTCAGCGACAGCCGCACCTGGTCGCGGCGCGCCGGATCGGGCTTCCACAGCAGGTGCATGAGCGGCGTCGTGACGCTGCTGCGATTGGTGGGCCGGGTGCCGTCACCGGCGTCGCCCTGGGTCTGGATGCCCTCCCAGCGCAAGCCGACGTGGAAGGCCCAATGCGCGCTCAGGTTCCACTCGTCTTGCAGGTAGCCCGCCAGGCGCAGCGTGGTGGCCTCGAAGCTGTCGCCGAACTCCGGCGCCACCACCGCGCCCTGGTCGGTGTAGATACGGGACTCGTCGCGCCGGACCGTTTCGACCTCGAGGCCGCCGACCAGGCTGTGCTCGGCCGGCGGGGCGGCAGCCGGCGCGGGCCGGCCGGCAGCGCCGGCAGGGCCGGAAGGGCCGCCTGCCCTGGCGGGCGCCTCGCCCGCCCCCGCAGCTGCTGGCGCCCCGGGCGCGGCAACCCCCGGCCGCTCGCCCGGCACGGCCACGCCGCTGAACTTGGCCGTGATGTTGAACGAGCGCTCGCGGGTGGTGCCGTAGTCGTCGGTCACGCGCGTGGGCACAGGCCCGGTGGCCGTCTGGTATTCGTTGCGCTGCGTGTCGTAGGCCGAGCGCCACAGGCCCGCTCCGCCTTGCAGCTCCATGCGCACGGCAGGCCCAAGGCGTTGGCGCCATTGGCCATTCAGCCGTGCGCTGGTGAAATGGCTGGTCGTGTCGCTGGTGCCGCTGTCGTAGGGCTGCGGGTCAGGCGGGCCGAACGGCTTGGTGCGTGTGAAGTCGCGGTCGGTGCGGCCTTCGTTGTGGAACAGGTGCGGCATCAGCACCAGGTTGTCGCCGCCCTCCGAGAGCCGCCACTGCAGCCGCGTGGTGAGCGCGACGCCAGTGCGCTTCTCGTCGGTGTGCAGCGTGCCCAGCGCCTGCTCCTGCAGCGCGCCGGTGTCGCGGCGCTCCAGCAGCGTCTCGCTGGTGCCTTCGCTCACGCGGTGCGGGCGGAACACCGACAGCGAGATGTTGTAGATGAGGTCGCCCACGCTGTCGTTGCGCACTGCGTTCAGGCCCGGCGTGACGCCGCCGTTCTCGTAGCCGCTGCCCAGGCGAACGTCGTTCAGCCGGCGCCTGAAGCCTTCGCGCGTGATGATGTTGATGGTGCCGGCGATGGCGCGCGCCCCGGTCTCGGCAGTGGGTGCGCGCAGGATCTCGATGCGCTCGATCTGCTCGGGCGTCAATGCGTCGAGGCTGAAGCCGGGCGGCAGCCGCTGGCCGTCGATGAGCAGTTGCGTGTAGCCGCTGCCCAGCCCGCGCAGGCGCGGCGGGCCGCCGCGCCCAGGCGCCCCGGGTGTCGTGACACCGGGCAGGCGGCGCAACACCTCGGCCACGCTGGCGTCGCCGAACTTCTCGATCTCCTCGCGACCGATGACGATCTTCGCCGCCGTGCTGCGGCGGCGCGCGTCGGTGTCGCTGTCACGGCCCCCGGTGATCTCGACGCGCTGCGAGGGCGGCGCGGCGGCGGCGGGCGCTGATGCCGGGGCGCGGGCGGGCGCCGGGGCGGGGCGCGCAGCAGGCGCGGAAGCCGCCGCCCCCGGCGCCGAAGCGCGCTCGGCCGGGGCCGGGGCGGTCTGGGCTTTGGGGGCTGGGCTCCACGCAACCGTGGCGCACGCCAGCCCGAAGGCGCACGCCCATCCTCGCACCACTTTCATGCGCCGAATTGTCCCGGACACCCTGTGATGGGCCGCCCTGGGTCTGCCCGGCTTTGCCTATCTTCACCCGCCCCATGGGCTGGCCGCGGCACTGCACGAGACGGCGGCTGCCCTGGTGGCCGCCTCGTCCGAGGCGCCCCGGTTCGGTGCCCGCCGGTCCAAACCGATGCGCCGCCGCACCGAACTGCGGCGCACCTCGCGGGGCACCGTGCACCACTGCGGGCCCGCGCCTTGCTATCAGGGTGCAACGGCCGGCAGCAAACAGGCTGCAGCCGTTGCGCGCGGCCCGTCCCCGCGGAAGCCGCCCCCACCCGCTCCATCAACGCCAGCCCACTGCCATGGACCAACTCAAGCCGGGTACCGACGCCCTCTTCATCCTGCTGGGCGCCATCATGGTGCTGGCCATGCACTCGGGGTTCGCCTTCCTTGAGCTGGGCACGGTGCGCAAGAAGAACGAGGTCAATGCCCTGGTCAAGATCCTGGTCGACTTCGCCGTGTCGACCATCGCCTACTTCTTCGTCGGCTACGCGGTGGCCTACGGCACCAGCTTCTTCGTCGGCGCCGAGACCCTGGCGGCGAAGAACGGCTACGAACTCGTCAAGTTCTTCTTCCTGCTCACCTTCGCGGCGGCGATCCCGGCCATCGTCTCCGGCGGCATCGCCGAACGCGCGCGCTTCGGCCCGCAGCTGGCCGCCACGGCGGTGCTGGTGGGGCTCGTGTACCCGGTGTTCGAGGGCATCGCGTGGAACCAGCGCTTTGGCGTCCAGGCCTGGATCAAGAACCTCACCGGGGCGGAGTTCCACGACTTCGCGGGCAGCGTGGTAGTGCATGCGGTGGGAGGTTGGGTCGGCCTCGTGGCCGTGCTGCTGCTGGGCGCGCGGGCCAACCGCTACCGCAAGGACGGGGCGATGAGCGCCCATCCGCCGTCGAGCATCCCCTTCCTCGCGCTGGGTGCCTGGGTGCTCACCGTGGGTTGGTTCGGCTTCAACGTGATGAGCGCGCAGACCATCGACAAGATCTCGGGCCTGGTGGCGGTGAACTCGCTGATGGCGATGGCCGGGGGCACGCTGGTGGCCGTGGTGCTGGGCCGCAACGACCCGGGCTTCGCGCACAACGGGCCGCTGGCCGGGCTGGTGGCCGTGTGCGCGGGCTCCGACGTGATGCACCCGTTGGGCGCGCTGGTCACCGGGGGCGTGGCCGGCGCGATCTTCGTCGCGCTGTTCACGCTGACGCAGAACCGCTGGAAGATCGACGACGTGCTGGGCGTGTGGCCGCTGCACGGCCTGTGCGGCGCGTGGGGCGGCGTGGCCTGCGGCATCTTCGGCCTGCCGGCGCTGGGCGGCCTGGGCGGGGTGACGTTCGGCGCCCAGATCATCGGCACGCTGATCGGCGTGGCGTGGGCCCTGGCGGCCGGTGCACTGGTGTATGGCTCGCTCAAGGCCTCCGTGGGCCTGCGCCTCACCGCCGAGCAGGAGTACGACGGCGCCGACCTGTCGATCCACAAGATCGGGGCCACTCCCGACCGCGAAGTCAGCTGGTGAAATGACCGGCGTGCTTCGGCACGCCTTCCCTGCGCCGCCGCTGGGTTGGCGGCGCCAACCGTCAGGCATGTCACGCGGACGCGCGCGGGGTGCGATTGGCAGTCGCCGCCGCGAGGGCAATACTGCGCCCCCTTTTGTCCGACTCCTGCGCTGCATTGCCTACCCGACCGCAGCCCGCCAGGTGGCCTGCGCGCCGGCAAGGCTCGGGCGGGTGCCGGCTGATGCTGGCGCTGCCGCCCAAGTGAAACCTGCCTCGCTGGTTCCGGACCCCCGGCCGGTGCGCCCATTGACGGCGCCACCGCCGAGATGCAGCGCCTGGGCCTGCGCGCGCTGACCCAGGCCTTCCTGCTGCTGGGCGCCGTGGTGGCGCTCGTGTCGCTGATCGAGATGCACTGGGGCGGCTCGTACACGCGGGTGGCGCGCGACCGCCTGGGCCTGCCGGTGGTGCTGCTGGTCGCTGCCGGGCCGGCCCTGGCGCTGCGTGACCGCTGGCCGCGGCTGATGCTGGCGTGGCTGCTGGCCACGCTCGTGCTGGCGCTCACCTGGCTGGCCTGGCAGTCGGGCCTCGGCGTGCACATGATGGCGCTGGCCGCGGGCACGCTGGCGATGGCCGTGGCCGGGCCGACGTTGGGATTTCGTGCCGCCGCCGGGCTGGCGGCCTTGCACCTGGCTGCGGTGGGTGCGCTGGCCTGGGCCGAGGCGCGCGGCGTCATCGACGGCCTGTCGGCAGCGGCCTCGCTGGCGCTTCCCTCACGCGTGGTGGGTCATGGCCTGGTGACGGCCGGTGGCCTGGCGGCCGCGGCCCTGCTGGCCCGCATGGTGCGGGCAGCCTTCGCCCGCGCCCAAGCCGAGCGGGCGCGCGTCACCGAGTTGATGCGGCTGGGCAGCGACTGGACCTGGGAGCTGGACGCCAAGGCGCGCATGGTGGCGGCGGCGGCGCCTGAGTGGCCTGCCACCCAGGGCCTGCCTGATTTCGTGAGCCTGGACGAGACCGGCCAGCCGCGCATCATTGACGACGCCGACTGGCACAGGATGCAGCAGCTGTTCCGCGAACGGCGCGCCTTCCGCGACCACCCGCTCAGCTGCCTGGCGCCCGATGGCTCGATCGTGCATGCCGTGGCCTCCGGCGCACCGGTGTATGAATCGAATGGGCGGTTCGTCGGCTGGCGCGGGGTCGGCCGCGACGTGACGGCCGAACACCGCACGCGGCTCGCGCAGCAGCGCTCCGAGGCGCTGCTCAACCAGCTTTTCGAGTCCAGCCCCGATGCCCTGTGCGTGGGCCGCGCGAGCGACGGCCGCATCCTGCTGGCCAACGCCGGCTTCCTGGCGCTCACCGGCCTCACGCAGGCCGAGGCGCTGACCAAGGCCGTGGGCGAGCTGGCGCTGTGGCCCAACCTGGAGGAGCCGCGGCGCATCTTCCGCGCCATGCGTGCCGGCAACGGCACCGTGCGCGACCTGCGCACCAGTGTGCGGCTGCCCGATGGCCGGCAACGCGAGGTGCTGGTCACCGCGGCCGGTTTCGAGACCGACGGCCACATGATGGCCGTGGTCACGCTGCGCGACATCACCGAGGTCGAGCGCGCCAAGCACGAGGCCGAGGCGGCCAGCCGCGCCAAGAGCGCCTTCCTGGCCACGATGAGCCACGAGATCCGCACACCGCTCAACGGCGTGCTGGGCCTGGCGCGGCTGCTGCGCGAGCCCGGCCTCGACGAGGGCCTGCGCACCGAGTACCTGGAGCACCTGATTCACTCGGCGCAGTTGCTGTCGGGTCTGGTGTCCGATGTGCTCGACCTGTCGAAGATCGAGTCCGGCCATCTGCAGGTGGAGCGCATCGACTTCGACCTGCATGAGCTGCTGCACGGTGCCTTCGCCGCCTTCGCCGCGCTCGGGCAGGAGCGCGGGCTGGCAATGACCTGCCAGCTCGACGCCGGCCTGCCGCGCCGCGTGATCGGCGACCCGGTGCGCGTGCGGCAGATCGTCACCAACTACCTCAGCAACGCGGTCAAGTTCACCGCGCGCGGGTCGGTCGGCCTGCTGGCACGCCCGCTGCCCGGGGGCCATGTGCGCCTGAGCGTGCGCGACAGCGGCCCCGGCGTGGCGCCCGCGTTGCAGGAGCACCTGTTCGAGCCTTTCGTGCAGGCCGACGGCTCGACCACGCGGCGCTTCGGCGGCACCGGGCTCGGGCTGTCGATCTGCCGCCAGCTCGCCGTGCTGATGGGCGGCGAGGTCGGCGTCGAAAGCGACGGCGCCATCGGGAGCCTGTTCTGGGCCGAGCTGCCACTGCCGGCGCAGGCGGGCGGCGCACCGCACGGCGGCCCCCATGCCTACCTGGCCGCGGGCGATGCGCAAGGCGCACCGCTGGAGGGCATGACGGTGCTGGTGGCCGAAGACAACGCCGTCAACCTGCTGATCGTGGTGGCCATGCTGCAGCGCCTGGGCGCCGTGGTGGTGGAGGCCACCGACGGCGAAACCGCCCTGCTGGCCGCGCGGCAGCACGCCGGGCGGCTGGGCGCGGTGCTGATGGACCTGCACATGCCCGGCCACGACGGGCTGCAGGTGACGCGGGCGCTGCGCGCCGACCCGGCCACCGCCGAGCTGCCGATCTTCGCCTTCTCCGCCGCAGTGCTGGACCACGAGCGCCGCGCCGCCGAGGCGGCGGGCATGAACGGGTTCATCGCCAAGCCGGCCGACCTGGCTGACTTGCTGCGCGCGCTGAAGCCGCTGGCGCAGCGGGTGGCCGGCCCGCCGGTCGCTGCCGGCAGCTAGGTCCTCAGACTGCCACCCGATACCCTCGCGGCACCGCTGCCAGCAGCCGCTTGGTGTACTCCTCGCGCGGCGCAGCCAGGATCTGCTGGGCGCTGGCTTGCTCGACGACGACGCCGTCCTTCATCACCAGCACCTCGTCGCTGATGAAGCGCACCACCGCGAGGTCATGGCTGATGAACACGTAGGCCAGGCCCAGGTCGTCCTGCAGGTCTTTCAGCAGGTTCAGCACCTGCGCCTGCACGCTGACGTCCAGCGCGCTCACCGCCTCGTCGAGCACCAGCACCTCGGGCTCGAGCGTGAGGCAACGCGCGATGGCCACGCGCTGGCGCTGGCCGCCGCTGAACTCGTGCGGATACTTGCCGAAGGCGCGGCCGTCCAGGCCCACCTTCTCGAGCAGCGTGCGGGCGCGCTGCTCGCGCTCGGCCAGCGTGGCGCCGATGCCGTGGATGGCCATCGGCTCGACCAGCGTCTGGCCGATGGTGAAGCGCGGATTCAGGCTCGCATAGGGGTTCTGGAAGACGATCTGGATGCGCCGGCGCATCGCCTGGCGTTCGCGGTCGGTGAGCGCGAGCAGGTTCTTGCCGTCGAACAGCACCTCGCCGCTGGTCGGCTCGTGCAGGCGCAGCAGCGTGAGGCCCATCGTCGTCTTGCCCGACCCGGACTCGCCCACCACCCCCAGCGTGTGCCCGCGCCTGAGCTGAAAGTTGACGTTCTGCACCGCCTTGAACTCGCGCTTGCCGAATACGCCCGTGCGCAGCCAGAAGCTCTTGGCCAGCGACTTGACTTCCAGCACCACCGGCGCAGCGGCGTCCTTGGAGCGGGCCTCGGCGCGTGCGGCCACGGCCTCGCCCCGCGCCGTGGCCTGGCTGGCGGCGATGTGGTCGTCGATGACCATCAGCCGGGCCGGGTTGCCCTCCAGGCTCGGGCGGCAGGCCAGCAGCGCCCGGGTGTAGTCGTCCTTCGGCGCCGAGAAGATGCGCGCCACGGGGCCCTGTTCGCGCACGATGCCTTCGCGCATCACCACCACGTGGTCGGCGATCTCGCCCACCAACCCGAGGTCGTGGCTGATGAACAGCACGCTCATCTGGTGCTCGCTCTTGAGCTTGGCCAGCAGCTCGAGGATCTGGCGCTGGATGGTCACGTCCAGCGCGGTGGTCGGCTCGTCGGCGATCAGCAGCTTGGGCTCGCAGGCCAGCGCCATGGCGATCATCACGCGCTGCTGCTGGCCGCCGGACAGCTCGTGCGGGTAGGCCTGCAGCCGCCGCTTGGGCTCGGGCATGCCCACCTCGGCGAGCAGCGCCTCGGCACGCTGCAGCGCCTCGCGCCGGCTCATCTTCAGGTGCGTGTGCAGCGGCTCGCACAGCTGGCGGCCCACCGGCAGCACCGGGTTCAGCGAACTCATCGGGTCCTGGAACACGCAGGCGATCTCGCGCCCGCGCAGGGCGCGCAGCGCGGCCGCGCCGGCCTGCAGCAGGTCGCGGCCGCGGTAGAGGATGCGGCCCTGGCGCTCGGCGTTGTCGGGCAGCAAGTTGACGATGGACATCGCCGTCACGCTCTTGCCCGAGCCGGACTCGCCGACCAGCGCCACGCTGCAGTGCTCGGGGATGTCGAAGCTCACGCCCTGGCCGTCGCGGCCCACGGCCTGGCTGCGCTGGGCCACGCCATCGAGCTGGCCCATGCGGAAGGCCACGCGCAGGTCTTGGATCGACAGCAAAGGCTCGCTCATCGGCTGCGGCGTCATTCCATGCCCCGCAGCTTGGGGTCGAGCGCATCGCGCAGCGCATCGGTGAGCAGCGAGAAGGCCGT